>DATMTS010000038.1:0-14875 GCA_035564555.1 Humibacter sp. | reverse complement strand
GGAGCGGCTGCTGCGCGCGATCTTCGGCGAGAAGGCCCGCGAGGTCCGCGACACCTCGATGAAGGTGCCGCACGGCGAGGAGGGCACCGTCATCGGGGTCCGCGTCTTCGACCGCGAGGAGGGCGACGAGCTGCCGCCGGGCGTCAACCAGCTGGTGCGGGTCTACGTCGCGCAGAAGCGCAAGATCTCGGTCGGCGACAAGCTCGCCGGTCGCCACGGCAACAAGGGCGTCATCGCCAAGATCCTGCCGATCGAGGACATGCCGTTCATGGAGGACGGCACGCCGGTCGACGTGGTGCTCAACCCGCTGGGTGTGCCGCGCCGGATGAACATCGGTCAGGTCCTCGAGCTGCACCTCGGCTGGCTGGCCAAGCAGGGCTGGGACCTGAACCTCGCGGACGGTCCGAAGGACAGCGACTGGAAGCAGCGCCTGACCAAGATCCACGCCGACAAGGCCGATCCCGACACCAACCTGGCGACGCCGGTCTTCGACGGTGCCAAGGAGGACGAGATCATCGGCCTGCTCGGCTCGACGATCCCGAACCGCGACGGCGACCGGATGGTCAAGGAGACCGGCAAGGCGCGGCTGTTCGACGGCCGGTCGGGGGAGCCCTTCCCCGAGCCGATCGCGGTCGGCTACGTCTACATCCTCAAGCTGCTGCACCTGGTCGACGACAAGATCCACGCCCGCTCGACCGGTCCGTACTCGATGATCACGCAGCAGCCGCTGGGTGGTAAAGCGCAGTTCGGCGGTCAGCGCTTCGGTGAGATGGAGGTGTGGGCCCTCGAGGCCTACGGTGCGGCGTACGCGCTGCAGGAGCTCCTGACCATCAAGTCGGATGACATCCTGGGCCGCGTCAAGGTCTACGAGGCCATCGTCAAGGGTGAGAACATCCAGGAACCGGGCATTCCGGAGTCCTTCAAGGTGCTCATCAAGGAGATGCAGTCGCTCTGCCTGAACGTCGAAGTGCTCTCGGCGGACGGCACCGCGGTGAGCCTGCGCGACACGGACGATGAAGCGTTCCGTGCCGCCGAGGAGCTCGGCATCAACCTGTCCTCCCGGTTCGAGTCGTCGACCATCGACGAGATCTGACCAGGCCGATACACCCTTTTGACGAATTTCTTATCTAGGAGAGAAATTGCTCGACGTAACAACTTTTGACGAGCTTCGTATCGGCCTGGCCACCGCCGACGACATCCGTCGTTGGTCTCACGGTGAGGTCAAGAAGCCCGAGACGATCAACTACCGCACCCTGAAGCCGGAGAAGGACGGTCTGTTCGGTGAGCAGATCTTCGGTCCGTCACGTGACTGGGAGTGCGCCTGCGGTAAGTACAAGCGCGTGCGCTTCAAAGGCATCGTGTGCGAGCGCTGTGGCGTGGAGGTCACCAAGTCCTCCGTGCGACGCGAGCGCATGGGCCACATCGAGCTGGCCGCGCCGGTCACGCACATCTGGTACTTCAAGGGTGTGCCCAGCCGTCTCGGCTACCTGCTCGACATGGCGCCGAAGGACCTCGAGAAGGTCATCTACTTCGCCGCGTACATGGTCATCGATGTCGACGAGGACGGCCGCCACGCCGACCTCCCGGGCCTCGAGAACGAGATGCGTCTCGAGATCAAGACCCTGAGCGACCAGCGGGATGCCGCCGTCGCCGACCGGCTCACCAAGCTCGAGGGCGACCTCGCGGCGTTGGAGGCCGAAGGCGCCAAGAGCGACCAGAAGCGCCGCACGAAGGACGGCGCCGAGAAGGAGATGTCGCAGATCCGCAAGAGCTTCGATGAGGACATCGCCCGGCTCGAGCGCGTCTGGGAGTCGTTCCGCACGCTGAAGGTCGGCGACCTCAAGCCCGAGGATGCCGACTTCAACGAGCTCGTCGACCGCTACGGCATCTACTTCGACGCCTACATGGGCGCCGAAGCGATCAAGCGTCGTCTGGAGGCCTTCGACCTGGAGGCTGAAGCCCAGCTGCTGCGCGAGCAGATCGCCAACGGCAAGGGCCAGAAGAAGATCCGCGCCATCAAGCGACTGCGCGTCGTGAGCTCCTTCCTGTCGACGGGCAACTCGCCCGCCGCGATGGTGCTCGACGTCGTGCCGGTGATTCCGCCGGAACTGCGCCCGATGGTCCAGCTGGACGGCGGCCGGTTCGCCACCAGCGACCTGAACGACCTCTACCGTCGCGTGATCAACCGCAACAACCGGCTGCGTCGTCTGCTCGACCTCGGCGCTCCGGAGATCATCGTGAACAACGAGAAGCGCATGCTGCAGGAGGCCGTCGACGCGTTGTTCGACAACGGCCGCCGCGGGCGTCCCGTCACGGGCACCGGCAACCGTGCGCTGAAGTCCCTGAGCGACATGCTCAAGGGAAAGCAGGGCCGGTTCCGCCAGAACCTGCTCGGCAAGCGCGTGGACTACTCGGGCCGTTCGGTCATCATCGTCGGCCCGCAGCTCAAGCTGCACCAGTGCGGTCTGCCGAAGGACATGGCGCTCGAGCTGTTCAAGCCGTTCGTGATCAAGCGCCTGATCGACCTGTCTCACGCGCAGAACATCAAGGCCGCCAAGCGCATGGTGGAGCGCGCTCGCCCGCAGGTGTGGGACGTGCTCGAGGACATCATCCGCGAGCGCCCCGTGCTGCTGAACCGCGCGCCCACGCTGCACCGTCTGGGCATCCAGGCGTTCGAGCCACAGCTCGTTGAGGGCAAGGCGATCCAGCTGCACCCGCTCGTCTGTGCCGCGTTCAACGCCGACTTCGACGGCGACCAGATGGCTGTGCACCTGCCGCTGTCGGTCGAGGCTCAGGCGGAGGCGCGCATCCTGATGCTCGCTTCGAACAACATCCTGAAGCCGTCCGACGGTCGTCCGGTCACCCTGCCCGCACAGGACATGGTCATCGGCTTGCACCACTTGACCACGGTCAAGGAGGGTGCAACGGGTGAGGGCCGCGCGTTCTCGTCCGTCGCCGAGGCGATCCTCGCCAAGGACCAGGGCACGCTCGACCTGAACGCCACCGTGCGGATCCGCTTGCAGGATCTGTACCTGGCTGCCGCTGATGCGCCGGAGGGCTTCGTGCAGGGCGGAACCGCACTGCGCGAGACCACGCTGGGCCGTGCGCTGTTCAACGAGACGCTCCCCGTCGATTACCCGTACGTCGAGGCCGTCGCCGACAAGAGCAAGCTCTCCGCGATCGTCAACGACCTCGCCGAGCGCTACCCGAAGGTGGAGGTCGCCGCGACGCTCGACCGCGTGAAGGATGCCGGTTTCTACTGGGCAGCCCGCTCGGGTGTCACCGTGTCGCTGAGCGACATCGTGACGCCGCCGCAGAAGCCGGAGATCATCGCCCGCTATGAGAAGAAGGCGGCGAAGGTCCAGGGTGAGTTCGAGAAGGGCCTCACGACCGAGGCGGAGCGCCGTCAGGAGCTCGTGAAGATCTGGACGGACGCGACCGACGAGGTCGCCAAGGCCATGCGCGCGAACTTCCCGGCCGACAACACCATCAACCGCATGGTGTCCTCGGGTGCACGTGGTAACTGGCTGCAGGTGCGCAACATCGCCGGCATGCGAGGCCTGGTGAACAACCCGAAGGGTGAGATCATCCCGCGCCCGATCATCTCGAGCTACTCCGAGGGCCTCTCGGTCGCCGAGTACTTCATCGCGACGCACGGTGCCCGCAAGGGCCTCGCCGACACCGCTCTGCGTACCGCCGACTCGGGTTACCTCACCCGTCGTCTGGTGGACGTCTCGCAGGATGTCATCATCCGCGAAGACGACTGCGGCACGACCAAGGGTCTCGACCTGCGGATCGCCGCGGCGGACGCCGACGGAGCGCTGGTGCGCGACGAGAACGTGGAGAACTCCGTGTTCGCCCGTTCGCTCGCAGCCGACGCCGTGGCGCCTGACGGCACCGTGGTGGCCGAGGCCGGCTCCGACGTCGGCGACGTGCTGATCGACAAACTGGTCGCGGCAGGCATCGAGCACATCAAGGTGCGTTCGGTGCTGACCTGCGAGTCGGCGGTCGGCGTCTGCGCGCAGTGCTACGGTCGCTCGCTGGCCACCGGCAAGCTCGTCGACATCGGCGAGGCCGTCGGCATCATCGCGGCGCAGTCGATCGGTGAGCCGGGCACGCAGCTGACGATGCGCACCTTCCACACCGGTGGTTCGGCATCCGCCGACGACATCACGCAGGGTCTGCCGCGCGTGCAGGAGTTGTTCGAGGCGCGTACCCCCAAGGGTGCGTCCCCGATCGCCGAGGCCGCCGGTCGCATCACGATCGAAGAGACCGACAAGTCGCGCAAGGTCATCCTGACGCCCGACTCGGGCGACGAGGCGCACGTGTACCCCGTGCTCCGTCGTTCGACGCTGCTCGTCGAAGACGGCCAGCACGTCGAGCTCGGCCAACAGATCATCGTCGGCACGGTGGACCCCAAGGAGGTCCTCCGGGTCAAGGGTGTTCGCGCGGTGCAGGAGCACCTGGTCGGCGGCGTGCAGGGCGTCTACCGCTCGCAGGGTGTGCCGATCCACGACAAGCACATCGAGGTCATCGTGCGCCAGATGCTGCGCAAGGTCACCGTCGTCGAGCATGGCGACACCGACCTGCTGCCGGGTGAGCTGGTCGACCGTCAGCGGTACAACGAGCTCAACCGGGCCGCGTTGACCGAAGGCAAGAAGACCGCGTCGGCTCGTCAGGAGGTCATGGGTATCACCAAGGCGTCGCTGGCGACGGAGTCGTGGCTGTCGGCCGCGTCGTTCCAGGAGACCACGCGTGTTCTCACGCAGGCCGCCATGGAGGGCAAGAGCGACCCGCTGATCGGTCTCAAGGAGAACGTGATCATCGGAAAGCTGATCCCGGCGGGCACCGGTCTTCCCCGGTACCGCAACGTGACGGTCGAGGCGACGGAGGAGGCGAAGTCGGAACGGTACCCGAACCGCATCTTCACCGACGACGCAGTCTTCAACGAGAACGACTTGAGCTTCGTCGACTTCGACAGCTTCAACTCGGACGACTACACGCCCGGCACCTACAACTGATCACCGGTGGTCGAGTAGCGAGCGAGCGCAAGCGAGCACGCATATCGAGACCACGCCACGGAAGGGCCCCGCTTCGGCGGGGCCTTTCCTGCGTCTGGCGCGGGTGGTGTGTGGTGCTGGCCGGTGGCACTCTTGTGCGTGGGCGGTGGTGGCCGGACGTCTTGTGCGTGGCTGGCTGCCGCCGGCCGGCCGACGTGGCTGCCGGCCTGTCTGCCGCCCGCCAGGTGGTCGGCAGCGGCATCCACCACGCGCGCCGTGCGCCACTTCACACGCGCTGCGCCACAAATTCCGGCGCGTGGCGTGAGAAATGGCGCATGGCGAAGCCGGTCCCACTGCGCGAACTCGCGCCGGCCCAGGTCGGCGTCTTCCGCTCCACAGACCTACGCCCGGCCGACATCCCACATTCGGCGGGTTTTCGGATGCCGTCGGCGGCCCGCGCGCCGATACTTTCGAACGTGACGGACTCGCACCACCTCGTGCTGACGCGCGATGCCACTGCCGGTGGTCGACAGCGCGATCTCTATCGTGCTCACGCCTCGGGCACGATGGTGCGCGTTCGCCATGGCGTGTTCGCGGCGGTGCCTGCGCTGGCAGAATCCGGCGCAGAGGAGCGCTACCGGATGGCGGTCGAGGCCGCCATGCTCGTGCGGCGTGACGCCGTCGCTACCAGTGTCTCGGCCACGGTGCTTCTCGGCCTCCCGCTCTTCGGCCCGCCTCCAGAGCTGGTGTATCTGCTATCGCCGGGTAGGTCGGGCCGACGTCGCAACGGGGTCGTCGAACTGTCGCGACGCGGGGCAGAGGCGGTCGTCGAGACAGACGGATTTCTCATGACCGATCTGCCGTACTCGATCCTGCAAGCGTGTCGGCACACGCCTTTCCGCGCCGCGCTCACCATCGTCGAGAGCGCGATCCACGTGCCGCGATCGGCGCAATCCCTGCCACTGTGCACGCCGGAACAGCTCTGGGCCACGTACGACCGGCTGCTGCCCTTCCCGCGCAGCGCCCGCGTGCGTGCGGTGCTGACCTATGCGACGACGTTGTGCGAAACGCCGCTTGAATCGATCAGTCGCGTCGTCATCGACGAGCTCGGATTTCCGCAACCGTTGCAGCAGTATGAGTTGTGGCTGCCACGAATCGGGCGGCGCGCATTCCTCGATTTCGCCTGGCCCGACCACATGATCGCCGGCGAGGCGGACGGATGGGGCAAATACTTCGATCGTGAGCGGAGTCTTGGACCCATCGAGCGCATCAAACGCGAAAAGCGCCGCGATGATGCGATTCGCGGAGTGAAATGGACGCCCGCGCACTGGGAATGGGACGACGTACTCCAGCGAGAGCGGCTGGCTCGCATCCTGCTGGAGGCCGGGTTGCCGCGTATGCGACGTGCCCGCGTTCTCGGGTGAGAGGCGGCGCTGCCCTGCTCCGCTTGACGCTGGCCCGCTTCATCGTCTGACGTCGTGCCGCTGGCTGCTTCGGCGTCGCCCGGTCCGGTGTTCGGCGGGTCCGGTGTTCGCGGGTCCGGTGTCGACGGGTCCGGCGTCGGCCGGTACGGTGTTCGGCCTGTACGGTGTCGACGGGTCCGGCGTCGGCCGGTCCGGTGTCACGCGCGCGCCCAGCGCTATGCAAACTCCGCACCGTGCGCCAGTTCTCACGCCCTGCGCCAGAAGATGTGGCGCAGGGCGCGAGAAGTGGCGCTGGGCGCGTCTGAAGGGCGGCGGGGAGCGTGTAGACGGATGCCGTGAGGGTAGCGGCCGGCAATGACGGGCGCGCAAGGCGTCCAGCGTGATTCGTCGTCGGGGCGCGAGTCAGGCGTCGTGCTGCTCGTGCTGCTCGCGGTGCTCGTGCACGTCGCGCTGATCGCGCGCCTCCCACACATCGCGCTGCTCGCGCGCCTCGCGCGCATCGCGCACGTCGCGCACGTCGCGCACGTCGCGCTGCTTGCGCGCATCGCGCGCATCCCGTGCGACACGCCGCTTCTTGGCCGCGTCGAGGGCTCCGATCACGATCATGAAGGCCGCGTAGCCGAGCAATCCCAGCGCGATCACCGGAATCAGCCACGACCGGTTGCCACCGTTTACCGCGTTGTTGACGTAGCCGATCCAGGGCACGCTGTACCAGACCACGCCCTTGACCTGCCCGGCGACGACCGTCGGGTCGGCCGCGGAGTTGTTGTCGCCCTTCGTGATGAACGTGCGTTTTCCGTCGCTCGAGGTCGAGATGCTGATCACCCGATGCGAGACGACGGCCGGCTTGCCGGGCGCGATCTGGTAGGTCATGACATCCCCGATCCGGATGTTCTCGATCGGTTCGGGCTTGACGACGATGAGCGTGCCCGGAGGCAGCTTCGGTTCCATCGAACTGGTGAGGATGGTCAGCGGGGTCGCATGAGCGACCCACGGCACGACGATGAGCACTGCCGCCAGCAGCATCACGAGCACGAAGAGGCCACCGCTGAGGCCGACTCCGATCGCTCGCGCCACGGCACGGATGCCTCGCGGCGCGGACGTGTGCTTGCTCGGCATGCCCTCATCCTGCGTCACGAGCACTGCGTCGTGAGTGATTCCGCGCGGCGCTGTTGTCGTGTCGCCCACGACCGGGGCGATGGGGTCACGCACGTCGACCCCTCTTTTGCGACGGTGGGGCGCAACCTCTTTCGCGACGGTCGGCGCAACCTCTTTCGCGACCGTGGGCGCAACCGCATCCTTCGAGGTCGCCTCCGCATGCCTGGTCTGGGCCACGGCCTCCGTGATTGCGCTCACGGCTTCCACTCGCGTGGCGTGATAGCGCGGCGCTCCTGAGTCGCGCGCTCCCGCTCGATCGCCGCGGGCTCCTGCGCCGGCTCATCTCTTCTTCTGCGTCGCGCCGCGACGACGAGAGCGGCGCCGGCGCCGAACAGCATGGCCGCCACCGAGAACGGCACCAGCAACTCCGATCCGGTGTCGGCGAGGCCCGCAGAGCCGCCCGCTGAGCCGGTCGTGGACCCGGCCCCCGCGGGGTCCGAGACGCCCGGGAGGTCGATTCCGGTGGCGCAGTCCGATGCGGCGAACGCCGGCTCGGTCCGGTCGCGGGCAGAGACCAGCACGTCGAAATCGGCGCTCTGGTTCTGCCCGGCCGAGCCGTTTGCTCCCGCCGACATCACCAGGGTGAGGTTGACGTGTGTCGTGACGCCGGCGGGAAGAGAGACTGAGGAGATGAGGGGAAGGCACTGGCCGTCGCTGAGCCGCACGGGCGCGCCGGTGATCGTCTGGGTGGATGCGCCGAGCTCGAGCAGTTGAGCCAGCTCGATCGACGCGAACCGGATGTTCGTGGCATGCACGGCGATCACCGCCGCGTGCTTCGACGTGTTGCGCACGTACAGGGATGCCGTCTCGCGTTCGCCGGGGATGATCCGCCGGGCGGCGTCGAATAGCGGTGCGCTCGTGGCGTTCACGAAGTGCGTGCCGTCGGCGCTGACGAGGATGCCGCTGTCGGGCACATCGTGCACGGTCGCCGCCGAAGCCGGCGCTCCGGCCAGCAGGGCGAGCAGCACGATCCCGGCACCTGCCGTGAGCGCGATGCCTGCTCGCACTCGCCGTGCCTGAGTCTCACCGAAGGAACGCATCACTGCACCGTGAAGGATTGAGTGGACGATGAAGCATCGCAGACCTCCTGCGTGATCTGCAGGTTGTTGCCCGCAGGCATCTGTAGGCACAACCCGCTTCCGACGTTCTTGAACTGATAGGAGTTGCCGCCGAGTGAGGTGATGAGCCAGTGCTGCGTCGATCGACCGGTCGACGGCTCGCTGACTGCGCTGGCGCCGGAAGCCGTCGAGTTGTTCGCGACGTCCCAGAGCAGGCCCTGGTAGCCGTGTTTCGTCCACATGGAGCTGACGGTGGTTCCCGTTCCGTCGGTTTGGAACGACCACGTCTGCGACCCTGACTGGTTGCAGTTCGACGAGACGAGCAGGAAGCCGGAGCCGTAAGCGGATCCGCTCACGTCGACGCACAGGCCGCTCGCCGTGGCGATCGTGTGTGCCGTCGTCGAGTCGGAGAGCGAGGTGACGCTCACCGCGGCGACGGCCGAGACATTGCCTGCCGCATCGACCGCTGCGACCGTGTAGGTATAGCTCGTGTTCGGCGTCAGACCGGTGTTCGTGAACGTGGTGGCCGAGATCGGCACGGTGCCGGAGACCAGGGTGCCGTTGCGATAAACGCGGTATCCGTACACGCCGACGTTGTCGCTGGATGCCGTCCAGTCGACGGTGGCGCTCGTGCTGGAGACAGCGTCGGCGCTCAGCGAACCGGGCGTGCTCGGTGCGATGTCATCGATGAAGGCCAGATCGACCAGCTGCGTCGACGACGTCGCGTTCCAGTTGGTGCCGGAGCCGAGGCTGGTGAAGACGCCGGGTTCGACGGTGCTTCCCGACGGGATGCCGGAGACCGAGTTGTGCACATCCAAGGCGGCCTGCAGGCAGTACTGGGTGGAGGCTCCCGCAGCAAGCGTGCCGGTCAGCGAAAGTTGCTGCCACGTGGACGTCACGGCCGTGCCGGGCTTCGCCTGCATCGCACAGTCGGTGCCTGCGGCGTTCGGCCATGCCGAGACGGTGACGCGGCCGGCCAGTGCGCTGGACGAGCCCGATGCCAATGAGGGGGCCGAAGCCGTGTAGGCCGCCGAGACCGACCCGGTGTTGGCAACGGTGACCGATCCCGTCACGGTGGTGTTCGTGCTCGTGAAGGCCGCCGCGTTGAGCAGGGACGACGACAGGGTCTGAGTCACACCGACCGCGCCCGCGTTGATCGTGCCGCTCGCCGTGACACCTGAGGTGAAGTAGGCGAAGCTGACGCCTGCGCCGCTGAGGGTGAGGAGCACGACGAGACCGATCACGACGGCCAGCCTGTTCTTGATTCTCATGGGGCCACCTGCGATCCGGTCAAGGTCATGGTGAACGGCGCCGAGCCGCCCTGTGCGCTGCTGGGCGCGGATGCCGAGAGCTTCAGCTCCAGGCAGAGGGTGGCGCTCCCGCCGGATGCGATCGTGACGGGGGCGATGGCGGAGGTGAAGCCGGAGAGGGCTCCGGTCGTGCCCACCAGGCCGGCGGCGCAGGCGCTGGTGTCGCTGACGGGCGTCAGTGTTGCGGTCAGATAGGAGCCGAGCGAATTCGTCTGCGTTCCGATGGTCGTAGAGGAGACGGCGACCGATGTCGCGGTGGTCCCGGTGTTCGCGACGGTCAATGCCGTGGCGGTGGATCCGCCTGGGGCCAGTGCCGAGGAGATCGAACCGGGCAGTGCCGCGCTCTGCGAACCGTTGACCGTGATCCAGGTCGTACCCGCTGTGATCGTTGCGCCGTTCACCGGCGCCGAGCTGTTGAAGAGGGCGTAGCTTCCACCGGTCAACGCGAGCGCAACACCGATGGCCGCCAGGCAGGCGACGAACACCGTCGTCAGGCTGCGGCGTGCTCGGTCTGCGCCGATGCGAGGGGTGCCCAGGAGTCGCCGAGGGGACCAGTGTGCTTGAGACATTCGGGTTGTCTTTCTGCAGCTGAAGCGAGTCGAGCTCGGCTAGGGATCCGAGCGGGATCGGTCATGTCCGGTTCAGGAACCGGGCATCGGTCGTGGCGCGAGCGGAACTGAACTCAGGCCGACCGATGGGTGGATGCCCCGAGTCGGGGGAGCGGGGCATCCACCTCGGGGGGTCAGTTCGACGAGGGGTCGAGCTGGGTGAGGGTGACGGTGACGTCCTTGAGCGTGCCGGAGCCGCCCTGGTAGGCGTTGTCACCGGTCGTCGCGCTGCTGGGAGCAGAGCCGAACGGCCAGGCGATGGTGATCTTGGCGTGCAGGCTGGTCGTCGCGCTGGTGACCTTGAACGTGGCCGGGTTGATGACGGTGCCGTCGTCGGTCGTGAAGGTCTGGGTGACGGTCGGGGCGGCGAGCCCGCTGCCCAGCGAGGCGGCGACCGAGGCGGCGTTCGATGAGATCGAAGCGCTGAGGTCATCACCGGTCGCGCTGATGGTGAGCGGCTGGTCGAGCTGGATCGTGTCGCCGGGGACGATCTTGAACGACGCCGGGCTGATCGAACCGGTGTGACCACTGGTCAGGTTCTGCCAGGTCGCGTCGTGGGAGTCCGCGGAGAGGGTCATGGTGCCGGCGGTGATCGCGCCGCCGGTGACGTCGGCGTTCGCGTTCCAGAGAGCGAACGATCCAGCGCCGCCGAGGAGAAGGGCGATGCCGGCAGCTCCGGCGATGGCACCCTTGGTGAGCTTGTTCATGGTGTTTTCCTTCGTTGTCGGGCACTTCCCGGCAGCAGAAGTTCCATGAAGGAACGCCGACTGGCGCCGTGGCGTCAGCCGGCGCATCCAGGGGAGGATCGCAAGCGGACGCTGTGACAGCGCCGGTCAGCACCGCATGTCGGGTACGCGGTGAAACAGGATGAAGCGGTGGCGGTGCCCTAGGGTAGGCGCCGCCGGGGTGGAGCTGGTTGAGCTGGGCGGTTCGGGGTGAAGCTTCGGTCGGGTAAGAACCGAGAGCCGCGGCCGTTCAGGTCCGGGTAGACCTTGCTGACCATTGCTCAACTACGAACGTAGTGTTGAGGATGCTTCATGGCAAGCTTCTCCGTCGCCCCACTTCAGGGGTAGCTGAAATTTCATCACTATGACCGGTGCCATGACCCCCAGCACGACCCGCTCCATGAACCGCACCGCCGTCGGCGCACCACGCCCCCGCACTGGGGACTGGCCGCATACGCGGGGCCGCGATTAGCGTTGCAGCCGTCCGCGCCGACTCTCGCGGATCACGCATGCTCCTACCCGACACCGCGGGCATGCGCGTCGCATGTGTGCCCGAAAGGAGGCGCCCCGTGGCCTCCCTAACTGAAATCCTCATCTTGCACGGCGCCTTGCCCATCGAACAACTCGACTCGGTGCAGAACCCGGTCGAGGAGCGCGAGGCGCTACAAGGAATGCTGACCACCGGCGCGATAACCGGTGTGCAGATCGCCCGTGCGCGTGCCGTGCAGGCGCAGTTGCCGTTCGTCGAGCTGCTCGATTATCCGATCGACCGGGACGCCGTGGCGCGGGTGAACCCCGCGATCTGCCGCCGTCATTCGGTGCTTCCGATATCGGTGCAGGGCGACACTCTGGTGCTCGCGATCGCCGATCCGGGCGACCTGTTCGCCATCGACGACGTGCGCACGGCTGCACACATGCCGGTGCAGCCGGTGGTCGCCGAGGCGGCCGACCTCGCCTCGGCGATCGACCGGTACCTGCGGGCCGACGACGAGCTCAACAATCTGACGGTGACCCTCGAAGAGGAGCAGGCCCCGGCCGAATCCTCCTCGTTCGCGGTCAGCGACGCCGGCGCCGATGACGCGCCGATCGTGCGGTTCGTCAATCTGCTCGTGTCGCAGGCCATTCAAGACCAGGCGTCCGACATCCACATCGAACCGGCCGAACACGGCGTGCGCGTGCGCTACCGCATCGACGGCGTGCTGCACGAGATGCAGAGCGCGCCCAAGAGCATCCAGAACGGCGTGATCAGTCGGCTCAAGATCATGAGCGACATCGACATCGCCGAACGGCGCAAGCCGCAGGACGGCCGCATGTCGATCCGGCACGGCGGCCGCCAGATCGACCTACGCGTCGCGACGCTGCCGACGGTGTGGGGCGAGAAGGTCGTGATGCGCATCCTCGACACGAGCAGCTCGAGCCTGAATCTGCGCGATCTGACCCTGCTGGAGCGCAACTTCGAGGTGTACCGGCATTCGTACTCCAAGCCACACGGCATGATCCTGGTCACCGGGCCTACCGGCTCCGGCAAGTCCACGACGCTCTACACCACGCTCAACGAGGTCTCCAAGCCCGAGATCAACGTGATCACCGTCGAAGATCCGGTGGAGTACCGCATGCCGGGGGTCAACCAGGTGCAGGTGAACCCGAAGGCAGGCCTCAGCTTCGCCAGCGCGCTCCGCTCGATCCTGCGCAGCGACCCCGACGTGGTGCTGATCGGTGAGATCCGTGACCACGAGACGGCGCAGATCGCGATCGAGGCTGCCCTGACCGGCCACCTCGTGCTTTCCACGCTGCACACCAACGATGCGCCGAGCGCGATCACGCGCCTGACCGAGATGGGCATCGAGCCTTTCCTCGTCGGATCGGCGCTGGACTGCGTCGTGGCGCAGCGGCTCGCCCGCCGGCTCTGCGACCGGTGCAAGCAGCCCGTGACGTATGAACCGGAGCAGTTGCTGCAGTTGCAGGTCGGCTACGACCCGGCAGCGGATGCTCCGACGCTCTTCCAGCCGGTCGGCTGCGCGAGCTGCTCGTTCACCGGCTACCGGGGGCGCATCGCGATCCACGAGGTGATGAGCGTCACCGAGCAGATCGAACGGCTCACCGTGGAGCGCGCGTCCGGCGCGCAACTGAGCCGCGTCGCGCGTGAGCAGGGCATGCTGACGCTGCGACAGGACGGCTGGGAGAAGGCCAAGCTCGCACTGACATCCGTCGAGGAAATCCTTCGGGTGGCCGCGTGAGACGCACTGAAGGGGACGGCGCGAATGAATGATCCGATCTACGAGATCCCGGTGACTCCGGAACCGGTGGACGGCTGGCATCCGGGACGCCCGGGGCGAGCCGTTCCCGATGCTTTCGCGCCCGATACGTACGCTCCGGATGCCTTGGCGCCGGAGGCTGCTGCTCCCGCGCCCTCCGCGCCCCAGACCTGGCCGCAGCCCGCTGCTCCCGCGCCGCAGTACGTCGCGCCCGCGCCGCAGTACTACGCCCCGTCATCCGCAGTTCAAGCAGCGAGCGAGCCCAGCGAGCGCGCGTATCGAGACCCGTCCGCAGCACAGCCTGCCGCATTCGAGACGCTCGTTCCTCGCTACTCAACAGGTGAAGGCGACGACATGAACGAGACCGGCGCCTATCCGCGCGACCTGCTCGCCGGCGCGATTCCGCCGACCGGCGCTCCGATCCCGGCCACCGCTCCGGCCCCGACTCAGGCCCCGCCGCACTCCGGTTCCACCGCCGCCCCGAATCGGGCCCCGGCCCTGGCGCAGCCGTTCGATGCGAACGCCTATGCGGCGCCCACGCTCGCGGCGCCGACCGGCGCGCCGACCTTGAGCGCACCGATCGAGCTCGAAGAGCACGCCCGCCTGCACGCCGACCGCGACCTGATCGAGGCGCTCGTGCAGGTCGTGCAGCAGAAGGCATCCGACCTGCACGTGACCGTCGCGGCGCCTCCCATGCTCCGCGTGAACGGGGCGCTGCGCTCCGCCGTCGAGGGCGCTGTGCCGTGGGATCGGGAGAAGGTCTCCTCCGCACTGCACAGCCTGCTCACGCCCGATCAGGCCGCGCGCTTCGAAGAGGAGCTCGAGCTCGACTTCGCATACGGCCTGGCGGCCCAAGCGCGGTTCCGCGTGAACATCTACCAGCAGCGTGGTTCGCTCGGTGCCGCGTTCCGTCTCATCCCGACCGAGATCAAGCAGCTGAAAGACCTCGGCGTGCCCGACACGGTCGGCAAGTTCGCCGGGCTGCCGCGCGGCCTTGTGCTCGTCACCGGTCCCACCGGCTCGGGCAAGTCGACGACGCTCGCTGCGCTGATCGACCTGGTCAACAGCACGCGCGCCGACCACATCGTCACGGTCGAAGACCCGATCGAGTTCATCCACAAGCACAAGCTGTCGATCGTCAACCAGCGCGAGGTCGGCGCAGACACGCACAGCTTCGCGAACGCGCTCAAGCACGTGCTGCGGCAAGACCCCGATGTCATCCTGATCGGCGAGTTGCGCGACCTGGAGACCATCTCTGTCGCGCTGACCGCAGCCGAGACCGGCCACCTCGTGTTCGCCACGCTGCACACCCAAGATGCGCCGCAGTCGATCGACCG
>DATMTS010000037.1:0-11894 GCA_035564555.1 Humibacter sp. | reverse complement strand
GATCGCGACGATTCCCGGCGTATTGGGAGGGTTTCCGATGCACCAGATGGATGACATCTCGAAGGCCCGGGCGGTCAAGTCTGTTCTGGATCCGAGGCGGAAGTCGTCGCGGACGGCGGCGATCAATGCCGTAGCGAAGCGTGTCGGTGTGAGCTCGTCGACGCTGCGCCGGTGGGTGCTGGCGGCCGAGTCGGCGCCGGCGCCGAAGCGCACCGCGCGGAAGTCGAAGTCGGCCGTGCAGTTCGTCGGCGACTTCGACTGGGTTGGCGTTCGTGACTCCGGCATTGCCCCCCGGACGTGCTCGGCGCTCGGCGGCACGGAGGAGACGCGCCGCCGGTTCATCCGAGGCGCGGAGGCGCTGGGACTGAACACCGAAAAGAAGCCAATCCACCCGCAGCAACTGCTGGTGTCCGACATGCTCGCGGTCGGGCTCGGGCAGAACGTGATCATGCTGCCGCGCCGGTCATCGAAGTCGACGTCGCTCATCGCCGAAGGTCTCGGCCGCGCGTGGGAGCTCGAGGATTACCGAGTCGGCATCCTGACGATGACGACGGGTAAGGCGGGCCGGGCACGGTTCCTCAAGGATGTCGTGCCGGTGCTCGAGCGGAAATACCCGGACAAGTCGAGCCGGCCGTTCAAGATCGTGAAGTCGGCAGGGCAGGAGCGGGTCGAGTTCCTCCAGTCGGGCGGGATGGTCTGCTGGCTGTCGTCGATCGACGACCTCATCGGCGAAGCGTTCGACATGGTCATCCTCGACGAGGCGAGCAAGGCGGACGCGGAGAAGGCTGAGGAGACACTGTCGGCCGCGTTGCCGACGCTGGACACTCGACCGGACGCGCAGATCGTCGTCGCGGGGACGGCAGGAGAGTTCCGCACGGGGAACCTGCTGTGGAACTGGCTCGAGGACGGTCACGCGGGTGAGGCCGGCATCCTCGAGTACTGCGCACCAGAGCACACGACGATCGAGGACATCGAGTCGTGGGAGACAACGCTCCCGCTGGTGCTCGAGGCGCATCCGGGCATCGGGACGCTGACCACCATCGAGCGTGTGCAGACCAACTGGCGCACGATGAAGCCGGAGAAGTTCCTCCGCGAGTACCTGTCGATCTTCGGTATCGAGGGTGTCTCGAACCGGATGATCAAGCCGGACGTGTGGGGCAAGCGCGCGGACGACGGCGACCTGCCGAAGATCCCGGAGCGGTTCGCCGTTGCGCTGACGGTGCACCGTGACCAGACCGTCGCGTCGCTGACGATCGCGTGGCGGGACGAGAAGGCGAAGCCGCACGCGATGGTCATCATGCATGACCGCGGCGTCGCGTGGGTGCAGGAGAAGGTGCACGCCTTCTGTCTGAAGTACAAGGTGCCGCTGGTGCACGACTCGCTCGGTGTGGTGCTGGTGGAGACGGAAGCGCTCGCGCAGAAGCGCCCGCAGATCCGGTTCTCGCCCCAGTCGACGCGGAACATCACGACGGCCGCCGCGCTGCTCGTGAAGGAGATAGACACGGGCCACTTCGTGCACCACAACCAGGCGGCCATGAATGACGCGGTCGCAGTCGCGGTGAAGCGCCGGATTCTCTCGGCCTGGGGTTTCGGCACGACGGACCCGATAGACGACATCACACCGCTCGAGGGCGCCGCCATGGCACTGCGCGCCTATGACCAGGACCGGCCGAAGCAGAAGTTCGTCCCCAATTTCTAGGAGGTTCGGCCGTGGGCCTGCTTGAAAAGTTCTTCCCGAAGCGTCAGCAGATCGAGTTTATGGAGCGTCCATGGCCGGTCACGTTCGACTGGAACTCGATCGACCCGCTCGACATCCTCACGGCGCCGATGACGCGGTGGGAGGCGTTGACGATCCCGGGTGTGGCGCGCGCGCATCACACGATCGTGTCGAAGCTGGCGCAGATGCAGCTCGTCGCGGACAACGGATCGGGCGTGGAGAACACGCCGCAGCCGACGTTCCTGGACCGGGGCGACCTGGGCGAGCCGCCCGAGTTCCGGATGTGGCTCACCGCCGATGACCTGTATTTCCACGGTTCGTCGCTGTGGGTGGTGGCCCGCGGGTCGATGGGGCAGATCCTCGGCGCCCGGTGGCTGCCGCGGGAGCGGTGGAACTTCGACGGCGAGTACAACTCGTTCGGCGCGGTCGGGACGATCAACATCGACCAGGCGCCGGCGAACCCGAACGACTACCTGCTGTTCAACATCCCGATGTGGGCGGGCCTGCTCGGACAGGCGCAGCGCACCCTGATGGGCGCGCGGGACATCGAGCGGGCGTGGACGGCGCGCATGCGCGCACCCGCAGCGATCATCAACCTCGAGGTGTCGGACGACGCCGAGCTGTCGCAGGAGGAAGTCGACGCCTACGTGAAGGCGTGGCAGCAGAAGCACTACTCGGGCGCTCCTGCGGTGGGCATGACGCCGCCTGGCGTGAAGATGACCGTGAACAAGGGCTCGCTGGGTGACGGCGACCTGTTCACGAAGTCGCGCGACCAGATCCGTACCGACATCGGCTCTCACGCCGGCATCGACGGCGGCATGGTCGACTCCACCGGCGGCGCAGGCTCCCTGACTTACGAGACGCAGGAGGGGCAGCGGGCCGATTTCTACGAGTTCGACCTGCCGTTCTGGACGATCCCGATCACGGCGCGGCTCTCGCTGAATGACGTGGTGCCGAACGGCACCCGCATCCAGATGCGTTTCCGGCCGGTCATCGCACCCGACAACATCGCCGCGTCTGCTCTGCAGCGACGGTTCACGACATCCCTCACCGGCCCCGCGCCGGCCGAACCCGGAGGAGACACCAGTGGGCAGCAAGAAGCCGTCTGAGAAGGCGTGGTTCCGGATCGAGGCGCCCAAGGCGCTCCTGTCCGGCGGCACGCAGGCTGACGTGTACGTGTACGGCGACATCGTCGACGTCGACTTCTGGGGCGACGGCATCGACGTCGCCGCCCAGGAGTTCGTGCAGCAGATCGCAGCGCTCGACGTCGGGCAGATCAACCTGTACGTCAACTCGCCCGGCGGCGACGTGTACGCGGCGATCGCGATGCGGAACGCGCTCGCGAGGCATCCCGCGAACGTCACCGCGACCGTCGACGGTCTCGCGGCATCCGCGGCCAGCTTCCTGCTGACGGGCGCCAACGACGTGGTGATGTCGCCGAACGCCGAGCTGATGATCCACGATGCGTGGTCGTTCGCTCGCGGTGACGCGGAGGACCTGCGCGCGGAGGCCGACAACCTCGACCGGGTGTCGATGAACCTCGCGTCAATGTACGCGGCGAAAGCGGGCGGCACGCCGGAGGACTGGCGGTCGATCATGCAGGCCGAGACCTGGTATTCGGCAGATGAGGCGGTGATCGCGGGTCTCGCCGACCGGGTCGACCGGAACACGGACCCGCAGCAGGAAGACGACCCGTTCGACCTGTCCGCGTTCGCGTATCAGGGCCGCGCGTCAGCACCGAAGCCGCCGCTGAAGCGGATTGCGGCCATGCGCCGCGCCAAGAGCGCGCCCCGCGTGCTCGACATCGAAGACATCCCGACCCATCCGGAGCCGGGAGAAACGCCGCAGGACGCGGCACCGATCCAAGAGGAGAATGCCATGCCCGAGAAGCAGGCACCCGAGGCTCCGGCAGAGGAGCAGACCCAGGCGCCCGCAGCGGCGTTCGACTACAAGGCCATGGCCGCCGCGTTCAAGGAAGCGTTCGGCCAGGAGAACGAGCGTCCGGTGTTCCCGGTCGCCCTCGAGCGTCACCCGGGCGTCGGCACCACGCAGCCGGTCGTCGAGAACAAGGGCCCCTCGTACAACGAGGTCATGAACCTCTTCGCGGCGCGGTCGGCAGGCCGTCTGCCGGAGGGCCGCGAAGAGGTGCTGAAGAGCCTCACCACGAAGAGCGCGAACGTGTTCGCCGCCCTGACCGACATCGGCCTCGCCGACGCCGTCAGCGGTGGCCTGGTGAACACGAACGCGCCCCAGTGGATCGGCGAGCTGCTGACCCGCGTCCAGTTCAACGGCATCTGGAACGCGATCGCGCACGACGACCTCACTCAGCCGACGGTGCACGGCTTCCAGCTGACCACCTTCCCGACCGGCGGCACGAAGGGCGACGCCGGCGCGGCCGTCACGTCGACCGGTGCCAAGTGGTCGCCGGTGACGGTGGACGCCGCACGCTGGGCAGGCGCCGACTCGTTCGACCGGACCCCGTTCGACTTCGGCATCAGCGCGTCGGCGCTGAGCTCGTACTTCCGAGCCCAGCTGTACAACTACTACGTCTGGCGTGACCAGCAGATGATCAACGCCATGACGGCCGGCATGACCGCGACCGTGATGGGCGCCGCGCCGACCGGTTCGAGCATCGACCCGGTGACGAACCAGATCCTCGACGGCGTGGTCAACGTCCTGAACCAGGGCGGCGGCATCGCGAACCTCGCGGTGCTCCCGGTGGTCCTGTTCAAGGACCTGATCAAGAACTCGAAGCTGCAGGCTCCGGCGTTCCTGAAGCTGGACCTGGGCGCGGTCACTCAGGGCAACATCGAGGGCACGCTCTCGATCCGCCCCGACCTGTCCGGCACCGTGGCCGCGGGCGACGTGCTCGTCGGCAACGGCACGGCGGGCATCACCGGCTACGAGCTGCCCGGTTCGCCGGTCCGCGCGGAGCAGGTGCAGGTGTCGATCGGCAACATCGATGTCGGCCTGTTCGGCTACATCGCCGCGATCCGCTCGAGCGCGAACTTCTTCTCGCTCGTCTCGCAGGCGTAACCCCTCGTCGGCGCCCCGCGGTCACTCACGGGGCGCCGACCCCAGGCATTCCCGAGAGGAGCCGTCATGACCAGTGCTGCAGCGCTCGGCCTCACGCCGCGCCAGTTCGCATGGGCGCAGAAGATCGTCGCGCACATCGAGGCGCGCAAGTTCACCGGCGATGACGGCACCTACGGGAAGCGCATCGCCGACATCACGCTCGCAACCGCACTCGTCGAGTCCGGACTGAAGATGTACGCGAACGGCAACAACCCGGCGTCTCTCAATCTCCCGCATGACGACGTCGGATGGGATCACGGCTCGGTGGGCCTGTTCCAGCAGCAGGTCGGCGGGGCGGTGAACTCGACGGCGAACTGGGGCACCACGGCCGAGCTGATGGACGTGGATACGTCGACCGACAAGTTCGTCGACGCGCTCCTGCGCCACGACTGGCTGCACATGATGAACGGTGCGGTCGCGCAGGCCGTGCAGGGATCAGCGTTCCCGGACCGGTACGCGAAGCAGGATGCGCGCGCGATCGCGATCCGCACGGCGTTGTGGGGCACTGTTCCCACGCCGTCGGGTCCCGCGCCGGCATCCGTTGGCGTCGCCGTGCCATTCCCGATCGGAGGAAAGATGTCTGCCGAAGTCAAGACGCTCGTGTTCAACCCGGGCGCCGTCGTGGACGCGACGCCCCGATACCTGCTGTGGGGCGACAAGCGCTATGTGACGATCGCGAACGGCCCGAGTGACGTCCTCTCGGGGTCGCTGTATGTCGCGATCGACACCACGGAGGCGGGCCAGCCGGACGCCGCCTACCAGGTGCAGTTCGTCATCGACACGGTGGACTCGACCGGGCGGGTGGTGGTGAGGTCGGCCAGCCTGGGCGGTGACGAGTTCCCGCATTCGAGCGGCCGGACGATGCACCAGTCGCCGGTGCCGCCGGTGCACCTGAACGCGGGCCAGCGGCTGCGGGTGAAGCTGTTCGCGTCGAACGACTTGCAGGGGAAGACCGCTGTGGCGATCTTCCGCGGCACGATCAGCGCATGATCGGCCTCAGCGTCGACCCGACGGTCCTCGTCGGCGCTGCCGCGGCTGTCATCGGCGCCGTGGGCGGCGTGTTCACAGCATGGGTGGCGATGCGCGGGAAGCAGCGGGACGACCGGCAGATGCTGATCGACCAGTTGCAGGAGGAGCGCAACGCGGAACGCGAGGAGCGTCGCAAGGAGCGCGAGGAGTTCGCCACGCAACTCGCGTCTGAGCGGGCGGAGATCGCGGCGGAGCGGGTGGAGCACTCCGAGCGGCTGGACAAGATGTGGGCCGACAAGTCGGCCTCCCGCGCGTACATCGGTTCCCTTGAGCAGCACATCTGGCAGCACCGGGAGCCGCCACCGCCGACGCCTCCCGTCGGCTACATCCCCTGATTCTGGAAAGGCATCATCATGATCACGAACGCTGCATGGTGGAAGGGTGCGCTGTTGCGCGCCCTGTATACGGCGATCGCTGTCGGCATCCCGTATCTGGCGGGCGGTGCGACCGTCCGCAGCATCGACTGGGTGATGGTCGGCTCGGTGGCCGGGCTGGGTGTGGTGCTCAGCTTCGTCACGTCCCTGGCCGGGCTACCGGAGGCGATCGGGGTTGACCTGCCGTGGTGGCTGTCCGCGCTCGAGCGGGTGGCGAAGACGTTCGGGCAGGCGATGGTGTCGGGTCTCGCCGGTGCGACGCTGCTGTCGGGTGTGCCGTGGGTGCATGTGCTGCAAGCGTCCGCTCTGGCCGCGTTCATTTCGATGCTGCGTCTCATCCTCGCCACACTCCCGCAGGACCCGACGGCGGTGCCGCTGGCCGATCTGGGCGTGACGGCAGACGGCGCCGCAGTCGTGACGACCGTCGCCGCACCCGAGCCTGATCCGGCCCCGGAGCCGGCCAGCAACGGAGACCCGCTGCCGGACGCGAACACCGTCACCAGCTGACCCGGAGGGAGCATCCATGGTTGACCTCGACCTCCCTGTCGTCGGACTGACGCCGGCGCCCACATGGGCGACGAAGAACAACGCGGCGCTCAGCGCCCTGGCGGACGCCGTCAACGCGCTGCCCGCGACTGACGACGCGGTCATGGCGTCGGTCGCCGAGGAATCCTCGTCGGCGTTCTCGGTGCATCAGCGGGCGTGGCTGGCGGCATCCACTGGCCTGAACGTGCTCGACTATGGCGCTGTCGGTGACGGCGTGACGGACGACACCGCGGCGATCCAGGCCGCAATCAACGCCGCCGCGCCGGGTCAGGCGATCATCTTCCCCCACACCGGATCGAGCGCCTGGTACCAGATCACGGCGTCGTTGAACATCACGACCCCGAACCTGCGATTCCTCGGCCAGCCGCGTGACGGCTACGCCGTATCCATCCGCATGTCAGTGGCAAATGGAGTCATGATCATCGTCAAGACAACCGGATTCGTTCTGGATGTTGTGGCACTCATGGGGGACGGGGGGATCAACGGCGCAGGCGCGACCGTTGACGGTGTTGTCTTCTACGGCGACACCGATGGGAATATCGACGCGAACATCCGCGGCGCGACATTTCAGTGGCTGAGAGTCCCAGTGCGCACGCATGGCCGAAACATGATCGTGGATGGTCCGCAGACGCTGGTCGCCGGCTGTCTCTCAGGATTCGTGATAGATGGACCGGATGCCACGTACAACACCGGATCGGACGCATCGCAGATCCGTGGGATTACCATCATGGGTGTCCGGTTCCATAACATCGGAGCCGATTCTACGACGGCGTGCATCCAGGTCACGACGGCGGCGAAGCTCCTGCACATGTTCGTACTTGGGTGCTACCAGGACTCCACTGGCTACGGGAAGTTCATCATCGCAGCGGGCACATCTACGGCCTGGTGCAGCGGGATAACAGCATTCGCGAACAAGCATTCGGAACTGGCTGGGGATGCATACGATCTGACCTACGTGAGCAACTCTCTGATCAGCGGTGCACACATCCTCGCGTATGTGGGCACGGGCGGGAACACGGCGCGCGCGGTGGTGCTGAATAACTGCGACACGGTCATGATCACCGACATGCTGGGCATCCAGCTCGGCAGCGACGGGATCTACTCGCGCAACTCCACGCGGGTGCAGATTGCCAACGTTCGTTTCCGAGCGATCGGCGGCGACGGGTTCGACATTGACTCCACGAACAGCGAGTTCACGTTCAGTGATGTCGTGGTGGATACCGCGACCGGGTATGGATTCAACGGGTCACCGACCGATTCGAAGCTGCACGGCTACGAGTTCCGATCCTGCACGGCGGGGACGTTCAACTCGAACACGCTCACGCCGGAGCAGATCTGGATCCCGGCTCAGGAGTTCATCAGCATCACCGGCACCCCGAACATCATCGGCGTTCCGGGTGTCGGGTATCCGGCGTCATGGCAGTTCGATGCGTCAGTGGTGGAGCAGGTCGCGGCGGCGGTGGAGATGATGCCGCCGAGTTGGGGCTCGTTCAACGTGGTGCTCATGTGGGCACCGACGAGTTCTGGAACTGGCAACGTCGTGTGGCAGGTGTCGCGATCGAACCTGATCAACGGTCAGTTGCCATCGAATGGTGCCGCATCGACGAACTACACCGCGACCGCCCCTGGGGTGACTGGACAGGCGCAGGAGGTCACTGTTATCTCGAACCTCACCCGGCCCGTGAATCCGCTCGTGATCCGCGTTGACCGCGTTGCGACCGATGCGGGCGACACGTACACGGCCGACGCGGCACTGATCGGCATCCGTCTCGTGCGGGCCGGCTAGGAGACTGACGTGACGATCCCGACAACCTGGTATGACACCACGACGGCCCGCACGGACTGGGGTGATGCGCCGGCCAGCGACGACCAGCTCGAGACGTTGCTGACGATCGCGAAGAACGCGGTGATCACATATGCCCCGAAGTACACGGACCCGACGACGGCGGCCCTGTCGCTGGGCCAGATCGACCCGGTGACGGGCCTCATCAACCCGATCACCGACACCATTCCGCCGGACTACCGGCAGGCGCAGCTGATGCAGGCCCGCAACACCTGGAACGCCGCGAAGGTGGACCCGGCGAACGCGAGCCTCGGAGATGACCAGTTCGTCATCCGGCCGTTCCCGCTCGACTGGATGGTGAAGCAGATTATCCGGCCGAAGAGGGCGCTGCCCTGGGTGGGCTGACAGCTACAACGAATGAGAGTCCCCGGACTCACTGCCCTGCAGGGTGGTGGGTTCGGGGACTCGTGTCATTGGCCGAGGCTGAGGCTCACCGGCTTGAGCATGGCTGCGGCGCTCTCGGTGATCTTGCCGCGGTGGCTGACCTCGATCTGGTAGAAGTCGGACCCGCGGGGGATGCCGCTGATCGAGTAGTCGAACTGACACTGCGACGTGTCGCCCGTTCCGGCCTCGAGCGTGCCTGACGCGACGATCTTCCCGCTCGCGTCGTAGATGTTCACCTGCGTGCCCTCGTTGATGTCGGAGTAGCCGTTCATCCCGTTGCACGATCCGTCTGCATTCGCGCCGATCCCGTCGCCTGACAGCGGCGAGCTGTTCAGGATGAGGTCGCCGACGGCGGTGAAGGTCTGCGGCGCGGTGTGCGTGGGCTTCGGCGCCTGAGCGGCGGCGCAGCCCGCGAGCGCGAGCGCGCCGGCCAGTGCGAGCGCGACGGCGCCCGCGGTGCGAGATCTGGTGTTCATGTCTTCCCCCCTGATGATGGATGGTAGACCTCACGCGGTGCGGCGGTGAGAGTGCATCGGGATAGAGCGTGCGGCGAGCACGCTGATACCTTCCCGCTTCAGCCGCTCGCTGACGCGCGTGTAGATCTGGGTCGTCGCCAGGGACTCGTGCATCATGAGCTCCTGGACGACGCGGATGTCGACGCCTTCTTCGACGAGGTCGGTCCCGAACGCGTGCCGCAGCGAGTGGGGCGTGAGTGTCGGGTCGGTGATCCCGGCGCGTTTCTTCGCGCGGGTGATCAGGTCAGTGACGCTGGTCGGCTTCACGTGGCCGGGATGGTCTCCGCGCGCAGGGAACCACCAGTCGCGCGTCGGCATCGTCTCGGCGAGCTCGGCGATGACCGGATGCAGCGGGAGCGTGCGCACCTTGTTGCCCTTCCCGCGGGTGCGGATGGTCCGCGCGAGCAGGTCGATATCGTCGCCGTGCACCCGCGCGATAGACGAGACCCGGAACCCCTGGTAGTAGCCGAGCAGGATCATGGCGCGTGTGCGCGCGTACGACCGGCTGAGCATCGCATCGATCTGTCCCGGGGTGAATGGTCGTGGTTCACCTTTGGGGACGCGTATGGGCGCCAGGCGGGTCGTGGGGTCATCCTGCCGGTAGCCGTCGTCGACGAGCCAGCGGTAGAACGCGCGCATGGCTGCGCGCTCGGTGCGTCGTGTGCCAGGGTGGTTGCCGGGACGCCCGAGGTATTGGCGTAGGTCTCGTAGATCCATGTCGATGAGCAGCTTGCCGAGCTTGTCGCGGGCAGTGCGCAGGATGCTGTCGCGGTTGCGGATCGTGGTCTCCGCCAGGTTTCGCGCCCGCTCATAGTCAGCGAACGCAACGAGTACGTCTTCCCCCATGTCCGAAGGATGCCAATTTATGAGAGCCCTCTCATATGCGGTTGGGGATGAAGTACTCATGAGATCTCTTGGCGTGTCGTCGATTGCGCATCTGCGCGTTCGGGCGTATTAGGTGCACTCCGGAACTGTTGCGGAAGCATGCATCCGTCGTCGTACAGATGTCGGAAGCCGTCGCCAGCGGCATCACCGGGCGTGCCGCGCCATGCCCCGGCCCATCCGCACACGCACTCGCTTCGCACGGTCACGATGCCACCACCGCACGCCGACGAAGCGGGATCACCGGCGCGATATGCTCAGGCTCGGCCTCACCGAACTGACGCGGTTCCACCCAGGTTGTCGTCGGTTCGAACCCGGCAGGGCCCACGTTGTCGAGAAGGTACAAACCGCGACGCCGACCTGCGCCGGCGGTGCCGCGCGTGATCTTGATCGGTCCCGGGTGCTCGGTGAAGAGCGATTCGATGCTCACTCCGAAGAACGCCGCGGCCCGGGCGACCTCGGCCGTAGTGAACGGCGTGATCCCAGCGAGCCGGCGGCTCATTGACATCGGCGAGAGACCGAAGCGCGTCGCGAACTCGGCGTCTGTGAGCCCGGCGCGGGCGATCTCGGCCCGGATGTTGGAGGCGATGGTCTCTGCAGTCGTGTCCCGTTCGGGCAGGTGCGCGATTGTGCTCATGCGCGTCAGTGTAACGGATATCGGTACGTAAGCGCTACACAAAGTTACGCGCGCCGCGCGGAGCGTTATCCAACCTCGAAAAAGTTGCGACACGCGCTTGCATCACTAACGAAAAGTGTTACCGTCTTCCACATGGCGGTACTCACGAACGAAGATGTTGCGGCGAAGGTCCGCGGGGTTGCGGCTGAACAGCTGCAGTCCCAGTCCTCTCTGGCTCCAGTGATCGGCGCCTCGGCCATGGCGATGTCGCGTCGCTTCAAGGGCGTCACGCCGTTCACCCCCGAGGAGCTGATCAAGCTCGCGGCCCATCTGCACACGACGGTGGGCGCATTCTTTGGGGAGCGCGAGTCATGAGCCCGCGCCACAGCACCCGCGTCGTCATCGCCGCCGCGACGGTGCTCATCCTCACGTTCCTACTCCCGGTCATCGTCACCTTCCTGGTGACGGGCGGCGGGTGGGGACTGACGCTCCTCGCTCTGGCGATCACTGCGGCTACGTGGCTCGGAATGGCAGCGGTCGTCGTGGTGGTCATGGGGCTGCTCTTCTGGGCGATGGGCGGCCAGCGATGAGCCGCGAGAGCGTGCGCGCCGAAGCGCGCCGACTCTCCCAGGAAGCGTCCGGCATCCCCAGTGCCGGATCCGCACCGGAACGTGAGCCGGTAGCGGACGCCGAGGCGGTTGAGACGCGGGGGGCGTCTCCCGTCGCGGTGCGTTACGTCGTGTTCTGGCTGGCGTTCGTCGCCTGCGCGACGTGCATCGGCATCGACCTCGCTCACTTCCGCGTCGACGGGTGGGCCTGTCTCGCTCTCGTCGCATGGTTCGTCATGGTCGGCGCGATCTGCACCGACGTGGAACCCGACCCGGACCCTGGCGCGCGAACGTCGCTCGACGAG
>DATMTS010000036.1:0-3068 GCA_035564555.1 Humibacter sp. | reverse complement strand
GGACTCGATCGTGCAGGGCGACCTCGGGCCGTCCGGCGCTCCGCAGCTGGCCCGCAAGGCGGCAACAGCTCCGGTGATCCAGACGCCGTGCTCGCACTACATCGGCGAGAACGTCGTGACCGTCCCGCCCGCCTACAACGGCCAGACGCAGTACAGCACCTACAACTGCGGCTACACGCCCCAGCAGCTCCGCAGCGCGTACGGCCTCACCGACCTCGGCAACCGCGGCATCAACGGCAGCGGGCAGACGGTCGCGATCATCGACGCGTACGCCAGCCCCAGCATCGTGAAGGACGTCAACAGCTACTCGCTGCAGAACGGCGAGCCGGGGCTGACGAACTCCAGCTACCAGCAGCTGGTGCCGAACCCGAGCGAGTTCACCGACCAGGCCCTGTGCCAGCAGCCGAGTGGATGGCAGGGCGAGCAGACGCTCGACGTCGAGTCCGTGCACGGCATCGCACCGGGTGCACGCATCCTGTACGTCGGCGGAACGGACTGCTCGGGCGGCCTGGACATCGCGATGTCGAAGATCCTCGACAACAAGCTCGCGAACATCGTCAGCAACAGCTACGGCAACGTGGGCGAAGCCGTTCCGGCCGACGTGATCCAGGGCGAGGTGAACCTGCAGCTGCAGGCAGCCGGCGAGGGCATCGGGCTGTACTTCTCGAGCGGTGACAACGGTGACGAGGTCGCGAACCTCGGCTACGCGTCCCCGGACTTCCCGGCGTCCTCCCCGTGGGTGACCTCGGTGGGCGGCACGAGCACGGCGATCGACAAGAACGGCACGATCGCGTGGGAGACCGGTTGGGGAGACCAGTTCGACCAGATCGTCAAGAACCCGGACGGCACGCTGAGCTACGCGCTGCCGCTGCCCGGCACGCGGTTCGTCGGCGGTGCGGGCGGTGGAGTCAGCGCGGTCTTCGCGCAGCCGGACTACCAGCGCGGCATCGTGCCGGCGGCCCTGGCGAACGGCAAGCGCGTCTCTCCGGACGTCGCGGCCCTGGCCGACCCGTACACCGGGTTCCAGATCGGCATCCGGCCGATCGTCAACGACACGACGCTGGCGACCGGTGACTACATCAACGAGACCTACGGCGGCACGTCGCTGGCCTCGCCGATCGTGGCAGCCCAGATCGCGATCGTGCAGCAGGCGACGCACGCCACCATCGGGTTCGCGAACCCGACGCTGTACGGCGTGAAGCGCATCCTGCCCGGTGCGTTCCGGGATGTGCTCCCGCAGAACCCGCCGCAGGCGCTGGTCTACACGAGCCACATCAGCGGAAACACCTACCTGGTCACCATGGACCAGGACACGTCGCTGAAGACGGCGAAGGGCTACGACGATGTCACCGGCCTCGGAGGCGTCTCGTTCGACCTGCTCAGCTGGGTGGCACAGGGCCGGCACTGACGGACCCGCAGCATCCCCGGACCGGCCGTCTCCCGATCGGAGGCGGCCGGTCCGCTGCGCGCCGGCCGCCGGTCGGCTGGATACTCTGAGAGAGTGACCGTCACCATCCGCCCGGCCCTCGCCGGCGACGCCGTGGCCCTGGCCGCCGTCGCAGCGGCCACCTTTCCGCTCGCCTGCCCGCCGCACACGACCCCGGAGGCGAAGGCCGCCTTCATCGCCTCGGTGCTGTCGGAGGAACGATTCGCCGGCTACCTCGCCGATCCGTCGCGCCGATTGATCATCGCAGAGGACGCCGACGGTTCCGCAGTCGGCTACACGATGGTCAACCTGGGCGAACCGTCGGATGCGGACGTGCGCTCGTGCCTCCGCATCCGCCCCACCGCCGAGCTGAGCAAGTGCTACGTGCTCCCCGGGCACCACGGCGAAGGCGTGGCGGGCCGGCTCCTGGCCGCGAGCCTCGACGCCGGAACGGCTGCGGGCGCTGCGGGGATGTGGCTGGGCGTCAACGAGGAGAACGCGAAGGCCCAGCGCTTCTACGCGAAGCACGGCTTCGAGCAGGTGGGATCCAAGCATTTCCTCGTCGGCGATCGGTACGAGGACGACTGGGTGATGGAGCGGGCGCTCCCGACGGCCCCGTAGCGCTCAGCCCTCTGCGACCTTGAGCGCGATCTTGCCCCGGGTGTGGCCGCTCTCGATCGCCCGATGCGCGTCCGCGATCTGTTCGAGCTCGAAGATCTGGTCGACGTGGACCCGGACGTTCCCGGACTCCAGCAGGCGGGCGATGACACCCAGGGTGTTACCGTCGGGCGCCACCTTGTAGTCGGTGCCGCGCACGCCCGCCGCGGCGGTATCTTCGGCGAACGTCGGCCAGCTTCCCGTCGGCGCGTTGACGATGAGCCCGCCGGGGCGGAGGGTTGCGAGCGAGCGGCTCCCCGTGTTGTCGTGCACGTTGCCCAGGAGGTCGATCACCACATCCACGTCGTGCACCACGTCCTCGAAACGAGTGGTCCGGTAGTCGACGACCTCCGCGGCGCCGAGCGAACGGAGCCAGGACGCCTTGGATCCCGATGCGGTCGCGATGACGTGCGCTCCGAAGTAGGAGGCGAACTGCACCGCGAAGTGGCCGACCCCTCCGCTGCCCGCGTGGATCAGCATCCGCTGTCCGTCGTGCGCCTTGGCGACGTCGACGACCATGCCCCACGCGGTCAGGGCCGCGAGCGGGGCGGCGGCCGCCTCGATGTGGCTGAGCGTGGACGGCTTCCGCACGACGCTGAGCGACGGCACGGCGATGTACTCGGCGTAGCTTCCGCCGAGTCGCGGGACCATCACCATCCCGAACACCTCGTCGCCGGGGCGGAGGGGATGCGCGCTGTACGGCGACTCCACCACAACACCGCTGAAGTCGTGGCCCAGCACCACCGGGAACGAGTGGATGGCGCTGAACACTCCGCGTCCGGCCCGCGTCTTCGCGTCGATGGGGTTGACGCTGGATGCGACGACCTTGACGATGAACTCCGCATTGACGCGATCGGGGTACGCGATCTCGCCGATGCGCAGAGCCTCCGGCGCTCCCGCCGTATCCAGCAGCGCTGCCCGCATCGTCTTCGGCATCCGTCGTCCCCTCGTCGGTCGGCCGCGCTGGCGGCGTGGCGTTCTCTCA
>DATMTS010000035.1:0-26259 GCA_035564555.1 Humibacter sp. | reverse complement strand
TTCAATGCTGATCACCCGCGGGAAATTCAACGGTCGTCGTCAAGGACGCGGCGGTCACTGCGGAGCTGCGCTACAGGATGTGACGGTGCCGAGAAGGCTCATCGCGAATGAGTAGTCGCCCGTCTTCGAGACCCAGCCGGTGGCGGCGTCGACGACCGCGACGTGGATGCCCGATCTTCGTCTGAGGCGAAAAAAATGAGGGCCGGTCGCCGAGGCTAGCAACCGGCCCTCTCCCTTGCACCAAGAGTGTCCTGCAATCACATTCCGCGATGACCGCCACAGCAAACGATCAACGCCCCTGAACAATATAACGAACGGATAACGCGCGCAAGGTTATACGTTCGTTATTGTCTGACGGGCAATGCTCAGCGGTGCAGAGCACCGGTCCGTGCGATCTCGCCCAGCCAGCTCGCGCTGGGCTTAGGGGTGCGTTCGAAGGTGTCCTTGTCCCAGCCGATCAGCCCGAACGTGGGTCGGTAGGAGCCCCACTCGTAGTTGTCCAGCGCAGACCAATGCAGGTAGCCGCGCACGTCGACGCCATCCGTCATCGCCCGATGGAGCCCTGCGAGGGCGTCGTGCGTGTAATCGATTCGGCGGCTGTCGTCGGCGGTGGCGACACCGTTCTCCGTGACGAAGATCGGCGTGTGGCCGCTCAACTCCCACGCGTGACGCACGGCGATCTCGAGCGCGGCCGGGAAGTACTCCCACCCGGTCAGCGTGGTCTCCGCCCCGTCGGGCACGGGGAGCGGCCCGTTCTTCCCGATGAAGGTGCGCAGGTACGCCTGCACGCCCACGAAATCGTCGCCGGCCGCTGCTTCGAGGAAGACGTCTTCTCGGGGGTAGCGATAGGCACGCATCTCGGCCTCGCATCCCGGCGCAGCATGAAAGGCTTGGCCGGCGATCGACCATCCCGACTTCACGCCGCCGAGTTGAGCGAGAACCTCACGTGAGCGCCGGTGTGCGGTGACGAGCTGGGCGGTGATGCGAGCATCCGGCGAGGGGAGCGCAGCGGCAGTCATGTCGGTGCCTTCTTCGCTGCGCGTCATCGCGACGATGTTCGGCTCGTTGATCGTGCACACCCACTCGACGTCCTGAAGGATCGGCAACACGCTCTGCGTGTAGCGGGCGAACCGGTCGGGTGCGTCGTCGCGCCGCCATCCGCCTTCCGCAGTGAACCATCGAGGGTTGGTGAAGTGGTGAAGGGTCACCATGGGCGTCAGCCCGGCCCCGAGGCACGCGTCGATCATGCGTCGGTAATGCAGCAGCGACGCCTGCGAGACGAACCCCGCTTCCGGTTCGATGCGCGCCCACTCGATGCTGAACCGGTACGAGGTGAATCCGAGCTCGGCCAGCAGCCGGATGTCTTCGGGGTACCGGTGGAAGCTATCGGCGGCGTCACCGCTGATCTCGGCGACGTCGGTGCCCTGGGCGTGCTCGCGCACCCACCAATCCGTGTTGACGTTGTTCCCCTCGACCTGGTGGGCGGCGGTAGCGGCCCCCCAGAGGAAATCGGTGGGGAAATGGCGCTCGGGCAGGCTCATGCAAAGTGTCTTTCTGGCAGGGATCGAATGGAAGGACGGGCTATTTGAGCCCGACGGTGGCGACGCCTCGGATGAAGTACCGCTGCAGTGCGACGAACAACACGAGGATCGGGGTGACAATGAGCACCGACCCGGCCAGAAGAAGGCCGTAGTCCGTGGCGTTCTCACCCGTCGAGAAGAGAGACAACGCGACGGGGAGGGTGTAATTCGACTCGCTCTGAGACGCGACCAGAGGCCAGAGGAAGTTGTTCCACGAGCCGAGGAAGGTCAGGATGCTCAGGGTCGCCAGCGGCGGCCCGCACAGCGGCATCACGATCTGGGCGAAGATGCGCACATCGCCGGCGCCGTCGATTCGTGCCGCTTCGAGTAGCGGGTCCGGGATGCCGAGCATGAACTGCCGCATCAGGAACACGCCCACCGGTGTGGTCATGAAGGGCAGGATCAGCGCGGCGTACGTGTTGACGAGACCGAGTTTCGACACCATGACGAACAGCGGGACGAACGTGACCACGCCGGGAACCATGAGCGTCACCATGACGAGGGTGAACAGCACTCGTTTACCGGGGAACTCCATCTTCGCCAGGGCGTAACCCACCATCGAGCAGAAGACCACGTTGCCGAGCACGGTCACCACGGCGACGACGATGCTGTTGGTGAAGAACGTTCCGAAGTGCAGTGGTCCGAACCATTGCGCGAAGTTCGCCCAGGTCGGTGTGCGCGGCCACCAGGTCGGCGGAATCTGCAGGATCTCTCGCTGGGTCTTGAGCGATCCCAGTGCCATCCACGCGAACGGCAGCAGCCAGAGGACCACTCCCACAGTGAGGATGCCATAGGTGATCGTGCGGGGATTGAACCGGCGGGGCCTGCGCCGAGCCGGTTCAGCGGGGGCCGACTGCTCTGTGCGACGGGTGATGGTCGTTGACGACATGATTCCCCTAATCCTGAGAACGCAGCAGCCGGAACTGGAGCAGGCTGACGAGCGCGATGGCAAGGAACAGAACGTAGCTGGCGGCCGACGCGAGACCGTACTGGCCGAACCCGAACTGCTGGTAGGTGTAGAAGGCAACAGACAGGGTGGAGTCGAGCGGTCCGCCTTGCGTCATCACGAAGGCCTCATCGAAGAACTGCAGGTAACCGACCGAGATGAGGATCGCGCCCAGCAGCAGGGTCGGACGCAGCAACGGCAACGTGACCGATCGAAGGCGCCGCCAGGCGCTCGCGCCGTCGACGAGGGCGGCCTCGTTGACGTCTTCGGGGACGGCTTGAAGACCGGCGAGGAAGATCACCATCAGGGTGCCGACGTTTCGCCAGACCGCCATCATGATCAGCGATGGCAGCGCCCAGGTGGTGTCGTTGAGCCAGTCCGGGCCGTGGATGCCGACCAGGGCGAGCATGTTGTTCAATAATCCGTCGGACTGCAGGATGTATTTCCAGGCGATCGCCACGGCCACGATGCCGGTGACAACGGGGGCGTAGAACCCCACCCGGAATGCCGCCACCAGAGGGCCGTTGCCCGAATTGAGTGCGAGCGCGAGGGCGAGGGCCACGACCATCGTCAGCGGAATGCCGACGATGACGAATGTCCCGGTGACCGCCAGCGAATGGAGGAACCGCGGATCGGAGAACAGAGTGACGTACTGCCCGACGCCGGTGAAGTCCACCGAGAAGGGCGACTGCACATCGCTCGCTTTGAAGTCGGTGAACGACATGACGAACGAGCTCAGGATGGGCAGCAGCATGAACACGGCGAAGATGATCACGAACGGCAGGCAGAACCCCCACGCGATCAGCGCTCGACGTCGAGCTCGCGCAGCGCTTGCCTTCGAAGGACGCCCACGGCTGGGACGCGCCTGCGTCCCAGCCGTGGCAACAGCGGACAGAGCCACGATGTCAGCCGATTCCGATCGAGTCGGCTTTCGACTGCAGGTTCTTGAACGCGTCGGGTACCGTGGCGGTGCCTCGCCGGATCGTCTCCAGAGCCGCATCGGCCGCGGCCGAGACCTGCACCCACGACGTGATGGACGGCGGTGCTTTGGCCGTCTTGAGCTGCTCGCCGAACACGGCGAGCTTCTTGTCGGAGGAGAGGGCAGATGTCTGCCAAGCGGACTGCACGGCCGGGAGATCGCCGGAGAGCTTGTACCAGTCCGCCTGCACATCGGGCTTGCTCAACCACTGCGCGAGCTTCCAGGCGGCGTTCTTGTTTTTGCTCTTGTCGAAGACGACCAGATCCGATCCGCCCGTGAACGACGTGGACGACTTCTGCGTCGGAAGCGGCGCCGTCGCGTACTTGTCGACGAAGCCCTTGCCGCCGATCTTGGCGAGTTGTCCCAGCTCGTACGGACCGTCGACGAACATCGGCACGCTTCCGTTGACGAAGTTCGCTTCCTGAGACCCGGCCGAGGTGCTGGGCGTGGCGTCCGCGAGTCCTTCTTTGAAGAAGCTCTCGTAGTACTCGTACGCCTTGACCATGGCGGGCGTGTCCAAGGTCCACTTCGACGAGGTCGTCAGATCGGCGCCGTTCGACCACGGCATCCATAGCGTGCTTTGGAACGACCCGTCGCCGGCGGGCATGTTGAAGCCGTACTTCGCACCGGCCTTCGACTTCAGATCGCTGGCGAGCTGTTTGAGCTGATCCCATGACGTCGGGGCGTTGGTCCAGCCTGCCTTCGCCGCCAGATCGGTGCGGTAGTAGAGAACGCGCGTGTCGACGTACCACGGCACTCCGGTGACGTGACCGCCGACCTTCGTGCTGTCGACGGCGCCGGGAAAGAAGTCAGTGGTGCCGAAGTTCGTGGGTACGGCACTGAACGCGTTGGCGAAGTCCGGCATCCAGGTCGTGCCCATCATCGCGATGTCCGGCGTGTTCCCTGCGGCGATGGCGGTCTGGAACTTGCTGTATGCCGATCCCCACGGGATCGCCGTGACGTTGACCTTGACGCCGGGGTTGGACTTCTCGAAGGTCGACACGAAGCCCTGCAGCAGCTCCCCCTCGGTTCCCATCGCCCACATCGTGACCGTGCCCTTGGCGTGTCCCGACGGGATGGTATTCGCTGCGGCGGCTGCGGGCGGCGCCTCGTTGGTGCGTCCGCATCCGGTCAGGGCGATGAGCGCGGCCAGCGCCACCGCCATCCCGCCGAGTTGCCTGATTCTTTTCACGTGTTCCTCCTTGAACAGGTCACTCGCATCGCGAGCGCCGTCGGGCTACTTATGCGCTTAGATTGAAGCAGGTTGAGTATGACAGCAGAATCCGTCGATGGCAAGACCTTCGTTCAGCCGGCTAAATTCCGCAGCCGCAACTGCCGCGCCGGATGAGCCGTGTGGCCAGCCGGACGACGCGAGGAGCCTCGCTGGCCGACTGCGTCTCCTCCATCAGGAGCCGTGCGGCCACCCGTCCCATGGTCTCCATCGGCTGGCGCACCGTGGTCAGACTGGGACGCGAGACTCTGCCTGCGAAGATGCCGTCGAATCCGGTCACCAGCACGTCGTCCGGCACCCGCACTCCTCGCGCCGCCAGCAGATCGAGCACGGCGAGCGCCGTCTGATCGCTCGCACACACCAGCGCGTCCGGTAGCTCTTCGGCTTCCACGGCGGCGATCACTCTGCCGAACCCCCGGCCGTCGCCCAGCGCGGTATCGTCGAGCACTTCGTCGGGCGCCGGGATGCCCAATTCGGTCAGGGCCGACCGGAACGCGTCGAAGCGCTCGCTGAAGTCCGCAACCGTGCGCCCGCCGACGAAGCCGAGTCGGGCTTTCCCGTGGTCGAGCACGAGGTGCGAAACAAGCTCTCGCATGCCGCCCAGATTGTCGACCACGACGTGGTGGTGAGAATCCTCGGCCTGCGGAACGCTGAACAGCACGACCGGCATGTTGAGTGCGACCCGCTCGAGAGCCTCTGCTCCCGAAGATCCCGGAAAGATCGCGAGACCGTCGACCCGGCCGGCGGTCTCCGCGATGGCGGCCTCGTCTCCGCTGCCGCTGGTCAACAGCAGCGGCCGGCCGTGGCTCTTGCATTCGAGCTCGAACCCGCGTTGCACCTCGTCGACGTAGAGCGGGAAGGCGCGCGCATCCGCCAACAGGTCCTCGTCCGCCTCGTCCCACGGGATCATCGAGTCGGTGATATCGAGGTCACGCAGGATGTCGTTCTCGGCATCGGCGACCTCGCTCCGCTGCGGGCGGCCGAGCAGCATTTCGAACGAGTACATGCCGAGCGCCCCGGTTTGCCCGCGCGCCAGCCCTCGGGCCGAGGCGCTGGGAATGTAGCCGATCTCGTGAGCTGCTGCCAGAACCGCTTTGCGAGTGCTCTCCCGAATCTGATCGGGTCGGCGGAAGGCGAACGAGACGGTCGCGATCGACACGCCCGCGCGTTCGGCTACGTCGTAGACCGTCGGCTTCCGATTCATCAGACCCCCTCCAGCAGCAACCTTAGTCAGCGTGCCGTCGTAGCTGCCGTGCACGGCGGCCCGAGCCCCGCCACAACGCCATACGGGGGTGAAATCCACGGGTGAAAAGCGTTCGGTTGATTGATCCCCTCCGCAGGCTTGGTCAACATGAACTCGCCGGTCCACCCCAGCTGGCCCTCCCACACCTCTGGCCGAAAGGAACTCCGTGAAAACAGTCGGGATCATCGGCGGGCGGGTGACGGGCACGGCGGCGTTCATCCAACTCGTGAACGTGCTCAGCGCAGGAGATCAGATCATCGTCTTCGACGCCGCGGAACCCGTGTATCCGCCGGTTTTCTATGATCCGGCGGAACAGCTTCTGCTGAACACCTCCGCTGACATCGGATCCCTCGTGGCCGACCAGCCGGATGACTTCCTCGACTACCTCGCCGAACACCGGATTGCAGAACCCGCTCCACGCGCCACAGTCGGCCATTACGCTCGCGCACGCTACACGGCTTACGCCAGGCGAGCGGCGGAGCGATCGATCCGGGTCTCCCGAGTGAGCGCCGTGGTGAAATCGGTCACACCGTCACCGGACGGATGCTATAGCCTCCAGACAGGCATGGGACTTGGAGCCGGCCGGCTATCGCTCCTACATCTCGGTCGATGCGGCAGCGAACCTCGCCATGATCCATGCCTTCGCAGGAGATCGCCAGGCGTCGACGGCATGGCTCGACCGTCACGCTCGGACCGTGACTGCCCAGGAGGAGAACGAAGCGATCGCATGCGCCGGCGCCGACATCGCGGAGGCGTTTCTTGCCTTGGACGCAGCAGACCCTGGCGCCTACGAAGCAGCCGTGTCGCGCATTTCGGCGGCGTCAGATCAGCACGACCTCTGGGCCTTCGTCGCCTACCTCCGCGCCCAGCACGGGTTACGCACTGGCAAACCCCTTCGCGCGTTGGCTGCACTGAACCGTACCGTCCAGACCCGCTCGATCCCCGGGACCACGAAGGGTCGCGACCACCCACTGATCCTTCGAGCTCGGGCGGAACTGCTCATCGCGAGCAATCGTGCCCATCTCGTTCGCGAGCTGCTGCGACACGGGGACCACCCGACGCTCGTCGTGCCGCGTGCTCGGATGCTGTGTCTGTCGGGGCGCCCAGAGCGTGCCGCGCACCTCATCGAGACGATGCGAGGCGACGGGAGCATGAGCGAACGCGACCAGCTCGACCTGCTGATCATCAATGTCTCAGTGGCGTCGCGGCTGGGTGACCCCCGCGGCGCGGCGGAATTGCTCACCGACGTGCGCGAACTCGCGACCCGCATCGGAGTGACGGAACCGCTGGTCGCTCTGCCCGCACTCGATCGCGTCGCCCTCGGCCTGGACATCGCGACCGTCGTGGCCTACCCGGATCACATTCGCGTGATCGAACTCACCAGACGGGAAGAGGAGCTGCTCAACATCCTCGTGCTCACCGATTCGAGGAAACAGGCGGCGGAGCGGCTGTTCGTATCGATGAACACCGTCAAGACCCAGATCGCAGGGCTTTACCGCAAACTCGACGCCCGCACGCGAGCGGAAGCACTCAGCAGCGCGCGCGCCTTGGGCCTTCTCCCGGAGACCGTGTCCCGGATCTGACCGACGCGGCGAGGGTCGATTTTGCGAACGGTCGGTGTGCTGCGCGGTCGAGATGCGACGAATTGTCAGATCTCGCGTCATGACCGGCGCGGGACCGACTCTCTTCCTACGGGCGGGGTGCCCGAAACCTCGCCCCCCGACCGCGGCTGCTCCGGCTGGCGGTGGGCATCACACCCCCACGAATGGAATGAACCGAATCATGGCGCTTACCCGAGCCCTCGGAAATCCAGGCGCGATCCGCCTGGCTGTCGCAATCCTCCTACCCGCGTTCGCGGTCACCGGCATCCTGGCCGTGTCGCCGGCGGCGGCCCACACCACTCGTTACAACCCGCTCGCCGAGTACGCAGACTGGAACGTCGTGTCCTTCGGCGACACGAACATCCATGCGGAAAGCGAGGGCCCCGTTGCATCCGGCGGCGACTTGACCTTCGCCGGGACGAACGTCGGCTTCAAGTCCTCCTCCGCCATCGCGCTGCTCACCGGCGGCCGGGTGGACTACGCCGGCTCGGCAGGCAGCCTGCAGGTCAACAGTTCCGGCTCGATCAAGATCGGCGACCTCACCGGCGCCGACGCTCTCGACACCGACCAGAACAACGCGAAGGTCAACACTGAGGTCGTTCGAGCCGGCGCCGGCTACGGCAGCACTCCCGCAGTCACCTCCAACCATCGGCAACCGGCGACGACCGTCGCTGCGCCGGGGTTGTTCGCCGCCACCTTCTCGCAAGCCGCAGCTGATGCGAGCAGCGCTGCCGTCGCGGCCGCGGCGACCGGAACGTGCAATGCCGGTGAGATCATCCAGCCCGAGATTAGCGCAGGGCGCGCGAGTGTCTCCCTGCACGCCGGAGCCAACTACTGGAACCTCACGACGGACGAGCTCTCCGGGCTCAGCCAGATCACCTTCACAGGTGCCACGACGCCCAGCACGCAGAACCCGTTGATCATCAACGTCGCCGGCAGCGGTCCGGTCACCATCTCGCTCAACCTGGCGGGCGCACGGGACCCGAGAGGCATCCTCTTCAACCTGCCAGACGCCACCTCGATCACCCAGGGCGGCGACTCGATCGACGGGTCCATCCTCGCGCCGAAGGCGGATTACACCAAGACCAGCGCCAATCTGCAGGGCACCGCCATCGTGGCCTCCGCCGATCTCGGCGGATCCGAAGAGCACTATTTCCCGTTCGGGGGTTTCATCACCGACTGCGTCACAGCGACCACGCCGACTCCGATCCCGACTCAGACGCCGGGAACGCCGGTGCCGACGCCGGGAACGCCGGTGCCGACCCCGGGAACGCCCGTGCCGACGCCGACCACTCCGGCAACTGTGCCGACCGCCTCGCCGACGACCGGCACGCCCTCTGCCGCTACCTCGAAGAAGCCGGAGCGGTCCATCGACGGTGCGGCACCGGCCTCGGCAGAGCTCGCCCACACCGGTTCCGACGTCGCCGTCTGGATCGTGCTCGGAACCGCTCTTCTCGTCGCCGGCGGCATCATCACCGTTGTCGCCAGGGGCCGCAGAGGCAAGACCCGGTCCTGACGCAGGCGCCGACCGGCGGTCACGTGACACCGCGCCGTCGGTCGGCATCCGGGCGCACCTGAGGAAATCCACCCGGAAAGCCGGGCCCCCGAGCGCTGTTTGACAGTAACAAAAACGTTCATGTATAGTCGCACCGGCAGTCAAGAAAAACGTTTTTGGAGTTCGATGATGAGCAAACGCGTGGGGATCAGGGACGTGGCCGACGCGGCCGGTGTCTCGATGACGACCGTCTCTCACGCGCTCAGCGGCGGCGGTGTGCTCAGCGACCGGACCAGGGAACACGTTCGCCGGGTAGCTCGCGAACTCAACTACGCGCCCAATCGCCTGGCGAGCGGATTGCGCAGTCAGCGCTCCCAGACGATCGGGTTCGTCAGCGACGAGATCTCCACCACGCCGTTCGCGGGACGCGTCGTGCTGGGCGCGCAGGATGGCGCCTCCGAACGCGACCTGGTGCTGATGATCGTCAACACGAATGCCGACGACGCGCTCGAGGGGCGGGAGATCGGTGCGCTGCTGCAACGGCAGGTCGACGGGATCCTCTTCGCACGGATGTACCACCAGGAGGTCGAGGTTCCGGCGAGCCTTGCCGGCGTACCGACCGTGCTCGTCGACGCGGAGTCCGCAGACAAGCGCTTCTCCTCCGTGGTGCCCGACGAGTTCGGGGCGGCCGTGACGGCGACGGAGCACCTCATCGGGGCGGGTCATCGCCGCATCGGCTATGTCTGCAACCAGGACGACATCCTGGCAACGGCAGGGCGTCTCCGCGGGTTCCGTGCGGCGATGGCCGCTCACGGCTTGCCGGTCGACGAGTCGCTGATCGTGAGCGCCACGCCCGACGGCCCGGGCGGCAGGCGCGCTGCGCTGCGGATCCTCGAGGCGTCCGACGCGCCGACCGCACTGTTCTGCTTCAACGACCGGATGGCGTTGGGCGCCTACCAGGCCGCCGCCCTCAACGGATTATCCGTGCCCGGCGACCTCTCGATCGTCGGAGTCGACAACCTCGAGATCATCGCCGCCGATCTTCTGCCCGGGCTCACCACGGTCGCGCTTCCGCACTACGAGATGGGTCGGTGGGCGATCGATCGGTTGCACCGGCAGATCGTCGGGGACGGCATCGAGCCGGTGCAGCAAGAACTCGTTTGCCCACTGATCGAACGAGATTCGGTCGCCCCACCGCGGTGACGCGGCGGGGCGACCTTATGACGTCGTGGACGGTGCAACGCCCACGATTCCCGGCATCAGCCGAGAGACACACCCGCAACCCCCACACAATGAAGGGAATCATCATGAGACTCGCAATGAAGCGCCTCGTCGCCGCCAGTCTAACCGCCGCTGTGGCCGCCGCCCTGGTCGGCTGCTCGGCCAGCGGCAGCGGAACCGACGGTAAGAACGGCGAGATCACACTCTGGACTCACAACGCGGGCAACAAGGCCGAACTGGCCGCGGTCACCAAGATCGTGAATGACTACAACGCCAGCCAGAGCAAGACGAAGATCAAGATCCAGGCGTTCCCCCAGGCTTCCTACAACCAGTCCGTCGTCGCCGCAGCAGCAGCCGGAAAGCTTCCGTGCATCGTCGACATCGATGGCCCGAATGTGCCGAACTGGGCCTGGGCGAAGTACCTCACGCCGCTCAACCTGAACGCTGATCTCTCGAAGAACCTGCCCAGCACCGTGGGCAAATGGAACGGCAAGACCTATTCGTTCGGCGTCTACGACGTCGCACTGGCGATGTTCGCCCGCAAGTCCGTGCTGACCGGGGCGGGCATCCGCATCCCCACCGTCGACGCCCCCTGGACCAAGACCGAGTTCGCCGACGCGCTCGCCAAGCTCAAGGCGGAAGGCAAGTGGACCTACCCATTGGATCTGGGTACCGCCGGCACGGGCGAATGGCTCCCGTACGCGTACTCGCCGTTGCTCCAGTCATTCGGTGGTGATCTGATCAACCGCACGACGTTCAAGAGCGCCGACGGTGCTCTGAACGGGCCGGATGCCATCAAGTGGGCCGACTGGTTCCAGGGCTTGATCAAGAAGCAGTACGTGGCCAAGAAGAGCGGTGCCGACTCCACGCTCGACTTCCTTAACAACAAGAGCGCGATCCTTTACACCGGCAGTTGGGCTGCCGCCTCGGCGCAGCAGAAGCTGGGCAGCGACCTGGTTCAGCTCCCGTCCGTCGACCTGGGCAACGGTCCGAAGTCCGGCGGCGGTTCCTGGCAGTGGGGCGTGACGACCGGATGCGCGAACCCCAAGGCCGCGATGGACTACCTGTCGTTCTCCCTGAAGCCGAAGTATGTGGCCGCCGTAGCGAAGGCCGCGGGCACCATCCCCGCGACCGATGCCGCTGCTGCGCTCGTGCCCGGCTACGAGACGGGCGGAACGATGGATGTCTTCCGCCAGATCTCGAAGAAGGATGCCGTGCTGCGCCCGGAGACCCCGGCTTACCCGTTCATCTCGACGACCTTCGCCAAGGCGATGCAGGACATCATCGACGGTGCCGATCCGAAGCAGACACTGGACACCGCTGTCGCCGCGATCGACGACAACATCAAGTCAAACGACGGTTACACCCAGAAATAGTCGCTGCGGGCGGGGCTTCGGCCAGACCGGGTGCCCCGCCCGTTGACGGCGATGGAGGAACCATCATGTCCATTCAAGCGCCAGCGCTGGCCGAGGCCACGGCGATCGCACCCGCACAGGGGGAGACCCTGCGCCACCGCAGACCGCGGCAGAAGACCGTGCGCCGCGAAGAGCTCAAGGGCATCGGTATGCTCGCCCCGGCGATCGTCCTCCTGGTCCTGTTCTTCTTCATCCCCGCCGTGCTCGCCTTCGCCCTTGCCTTCACCAACGCCCGCCTGATCTCGCCTTACGCCCCGTCATTCGTCGGACTCGACAACTTCGTTCGCCTGTTTCACGATCAGGAGTTCTACCGGGCGCTGCTCAACGTCGCGTACTTCGCCATCGTCGTCGTGCCCCTGCAGGGCGGCCTCGCGCTGCTGATGGCCTTGCTCATCAACAGGCGGGTTCGGGGCACGACGTTCTTCCGTACCGTGTACTTCCTGCCCGTCGTGACTTCGATGGTGGTCGTCTCGCTGCTCTGGCTCTTCCTCTACCGCCAGGACGGACTGATCAACGAGCTCATCCATCGGGTCACCTTCGGGCTGGTGACCGGGCCCGACTGGCTGAACAACCCCGCGACCTCGATGCCTGCCATCATCCTGATGTCGGTGTGGCAAGGCGTCGGCTTCCACATGATCATCTGGCTCTCCGGTCTGCAGACCATCTCAGCCGAGCTCTATGAGGCGGCCGACATCGACGGTGTGACCGGCTGGCAGCGCTTCCGCTATATCACCTGGCCGGGTCTGCGAGCCACGCGAAGTCTCATCCTCGTCACCATCACGATCGCTGCACTCAGCCTCTTCACCCAGGTGAGTGTGATGACCCAAGGCGGCCCGTTGTCGTCGACGACGACGATCGTCTACAAGGCCGTGCAATCCGGATTCGAGCAGCAGGAGACCTCGTACGCCTCGGCCATCTCGCTCGTGTTCTTCGCCATCGTGCTGGCCATCTCGGCGATCCAGCGATTCCTCACCCGAGAGAAGGCATGACCATGGCCATCGATCTCACCCCAGCACCTGTCACAACGACGAGCCCGCTGCGCACCCGAGTGGTCAAGCGCAAGCGTGCCGCCAGGGATCGCACCTCGATCGCCGGGTGGATCGTGCGGATCGTGCTCTGCTTCGTGTTCGCGTTCCCGATGATCTACATGTTCGTCTCCTCGCTCAAACCGGATCAGCAGATCTTTCGCGATCTGACCTCCATCTCGGCGTTCCTGCCCGTTGGCAACATCTCCTTCGACAACTACGCCGGAGTGTTCGACCAGGTTCCCGCGGCCCGCTTCCTGATCAACTCGATCGGCGTCTCGGTGGTGACGGTGGTCCTCGGGATCCTGGTCAACAGCATGGCGGCCTTCGCCTTGTCCCGTATGCGGATCCGCGGCAAGGGGATCATCCTGACCCTCATCATCGCCACGCTCATCGTGCCGTTCGAGACCCTGGCGCTTCCCCTGGTCTGGTGGGTCAACCAGCTGCCGTCGCTGTCGATGGACGGCTTCGACCTCACCATCACCAAGGGCTGGCTGGACACGTACCAGGTGCAGATCGTGCCCTTCATCGCGAACGCCTTCTCGATCTACCTCTTCCACCAATACTTCGAATCGATTCCGAAGGAGCTCGATGAGGCGGCTCGGGTCGACGGCGCCGGGTGGTGGCGCATCTATCGCCGCGTCGTCATGCCGCTCTCCGGTCCCGCGATCGCCACCGTCGCCATCCTGACGTTCCTCCCGGCGTGGAACTCGTACCTCTGGCCCCTGATGGTGGTGCAGTCTCAGGATCTGCGTCCCGTGATGGTGGGCATCCAGTACTTCTTCCAGCTCAACGTCTCGTGGGGCGAAGTGATGGCGTACGCGTCATTGATCACATTGCCTGTGGTGGCCCTGTTCATCGCATTCCAACGATCGTTCGTCAACAGCATCGCCTCCAGCGGCGTGAAAGGTTAATCGTGCTTCAACTCCCGGACTCCTGGACGTGGGACTTCTGGATCGCCGACACCGGCGATGCCTACCACTTGTTCTTCCTCTTCGCCTCCAAGGCGCTGCATGATCCCGAGCGCCGGCACGGACGCGCATCCATCGGCCACGCGGTGTCGAAAGACCTGATCAACTGGGATCGGCTGCCGGATGTGCTCGTTCGCGGCGACGAGCCCTCGTTCGACGACGTCGCCACGTGGACCGGTTCGACCGTGCGCGGCGACGACGGGCTCTGGTACCTCTTCTACACCGGCAACAGCAGCCGGCCGGCTCCCGGAACGCAGCGCATCGGCGTGGCGGTATCCGAGGATCTGATCACCTTCACCAAGGTCGACTCGGTCGTCGTCGAGGCGCATCCCTCCTGGTACGAGAAGAGCGCTGACTCGCTCTGGTTCGATGAGGCCTGGCGAGACCCTTGGGTGTTCCGCGACGCGGCGGGGGAGGGATGGCACATGCTCATCACCGCCAGGGCCAACCATGGCGAGACGCTGGAGCGGGGTGTGGTCGGTCACGCCGTGTCATCCGACCTGCTGAACTGGACCGTGCTGCCGCCCATCACCGAGCCCGGCGGCGGCTTCGGGCAGTTGGAGGTGCCGCAGGTGGAGGTCGTCGACGGCCGGCACGTGCTGATCTTCTCCTGCCTCACCGATCAGATCGCCGAGCGCCGCCGGGACGAAGCCGGAACCGGCGGTGTCTGGGCCGTCATCGGCGATGGGCCGCTCGGTCCGTTCGACATCGAACAGGCCAGGCTCATCGTCGACCACTCCCGTTACGCAGGCCGGATCGTGCGCGATCGTTCGGGAGAGTGGCAGTTCCTCGCCTTCCGTAATCACGAGGGCGGCGCTTTCGTAGGGGAGCTCGCGGACCCGGTGCCCTTCGTACCACTCCTTGCCGCTGCGTACGGGAGTCCTGCGGCGCAGAGTGGCTCGGTCACGCACGGTGGCTCGGTCGCTGGCTGATCGGGTCGGCTGACGCTACGACCTTCGTCGCCTGCACGAGGAGGTCGGCTAGCCAGTGCCGTGGTGGTTCAGCGCCCGTTTGAGACGGATGCTTTCGATCCAATGATGACCAGGATGAGCGGCTCGCAGGCAGTTTTCGAGCCAACCGAGATCGCTGTCCTCGAGCAGAGGCAGGCACCGCTCGAAATCGAAGTCGTCCTTCGGGCGAGTGTTCTTCGCCTTCAACAGCAGTTGTACCTCTGGCCTGAGATACCTGAGTCCTTGTTGTTCCCAGAGGCAATCCGCAAGAGGCCGGCATATGCGCCGATCCCTCTTGAATGTCCACGTGTCGCTCTGCACCGATTCGAGCATCACGTCGTACTGCCAGGCACGAGTTCCGCCGGCTCGTAACCAAAGATTTCCGCACCGGTCGGGAACCTCGTCGACACCGGGGAGCAGTGGGGTGAGGCTTCCAGCGGCCGCCCACACCTCAAGTCCGGGCGACACGAAGCCGATGAGCGTTTCGACGGTCTCGCGAGGGATGCCGATATCGAGGTCGCCGTGCTCACGGAGCGTTCCGACGTAGGCGTCGATCGCCCAGCCGCCGGCGACCCACCACTGCCCTTCATAGCCAGCAAACCGGATCGCCGCGTCGCGTGGAGTCTGGCGTTTCCAGGGTCCATATCGGCGCACGACTTCGTCGTGATCGAGCACCTGGCCATCGTAGAGCGCCCGGCCGACGCCCGCTCTGAGGGCGCTCACGTTCAGAGGACGTGGCCAGACTCGATGACCTCCTTGACAAGTTTATTGAGTTAACTCAGAATTGAGCGTACTCTGTAATATGTCCACATCGATCAGGAATGGAACCATGAGAGCGTTCGTCACCACCGCGTACAAGGGCCCGTTACGGCAAGCCGAGGTGGCCGAGCCTGCGATCGGAGAGAGCGACGTGCTGGTTGGGGTGCACGCCGCGGGAGTCAACAAGCTGGACGAGATGATTCGCGTCGGAGCGTTCAAACGCATCCTGCCGCACTCGCTACCACTGATCCTCGGCCACGATCTCGCCGGCATCGCGATCCGGGTAGGCCGCAACGTGCACTCGTTCAAGCCGGGAGACGAGGTCTACGCTCGGGCGAACAACAGCCAGATCGGTACCTTCGCTGAGCGGATCGCCGTTGCCGAGTCCGATCTGGCGCGCAAGCCATCATCGATCAGCATGGAAGAAGCCGGCTCCCTGCCCTTGGTGGCGTTGACCGCATGGCAGGCGCTGGTCGAGCGCGGCCACGTCGAGCCCGGGCAGAAGATCCTCATCCACGGCGGCGCGGGCGGCTTCGGTTCGGTCGCGATCCAGCTCGCCCGGCATCTCGGTGCGACCGTCGCGACGACGGCCAGCGCTTCCAACCACGACTTCGTCCGCGAACTCGGTGCCGACATCGCGATCGACTACCGCACTCAGGACTTCGAGCAAATCCTCAGCGGGTACGACCTCGTGATCGACACCATCGGCGGTGAGAACCTCGAGAAGTCCTTGCGCGTTCTGAAGCGTGGCGGCAAGGCGATCGCGCTTGTCGGCCCGCCCGACCCGGCGTTCGCTCGCGAAGTCGGTCTGGGCCCGGCGCTGCGGTTGGCGATCGCGGGATTGAGCGCCGGCATCCGCAGAAAGGCACGGAGACTCGGCGTGAAGTACGAGTTCCTGTTCGTGCGAGCAGACGGCGAGCAACTGCGCGAGATCAGCGCCCTCGTCGACAACGGTGCTCTGCGCCCCATCGTCGGCCGCGTGTTCCCCTTCGATCGTGCCGCTCAGGCTCTCGAGTCGACAGCTAAGGGCGGGATACGCGGAAAGACCGTCGTCAGCATCCCCTGAGTAGTTTCAATCGTCGCGACAATCGTCGCCACAACCGTCACACGTACCTTCAAGGAGATCCATCATGAGCACGACCGACAACAACACCGTCGTCACAAGCTACGCCAAGGCTCCGACGGGCAAAGTCACCGCCGACGGCGTCACCTACGCCTACCGAGAGTTGGGGCCGAAGGGCGGCATCCCGGTCGTCTTCTTCGTGCACCTGGCCGCAACACTCGACAACTGGGATCCCCGCATCATCGACCCCATCGCGAAGAATCGCCACGTCATCGCCTTCGACCAGCGCGGTGTCGGCGCCTCGACCGGCCGGGTGCCGGCCACCATCGAGTCGATGGCCGACGACGCCTACAGCTTCATCAAGGCTCTCGGGCACCAGAAGATCGACGTATTCTCCTTCTCGTTGGGCGGCATGATCGCCCAAGACCTCGTCATCAAACACCCCGGCCTCGTGCGCAACCTCGTGCTCACCGGCACCGGACCGCGCGGCGGCAAGGACATCGACAAGGTCGTCGGCATCACCTACTGGGACATCCTGCGAGCGACGCTGACCCGCTCCGATCCGAAGGAGTTCCTGTTCTTCAACCGCAACGCGACGGGCAAGCGTGCGGGTCGCGCGTTCGTGCAACGTCTGAAGGAGCGCACCGCCGACCGTGACGCGGCGGTCAGCATCAAGGCATTGCAGACACAATTGAAGGCGATCCAGAAGTACGGGCGCGCCACACCCTCCGACCTGTCGAAACTGACTCAGCCGACCTTGATCGCGAACGGAGACAACGATCGGATGGTTCCCTCCGTGTTGTCGAACGACCTGCACCGGCGCATCAGCGGCTCCGAACTGATCATCTATCCCGACTCCGGCCACGGCGGCATCTTCCAATTCCACGATCGGTTCGCGCCCGTCGCGGTCGAATTCCTCGGTCGATAGTGCAGGTGAAAGCGCGACGGAACAACGAGGTGGAGTCATTGCGAAAGCCCCCGACGGTGGGCACATTCCAATCAGTCTTGGGCGGATCGCACAGGAAGGTGAGGTAGCGTAACGAGCCACGGACGGGGAATCACGGGGATGCGCGCCGGAATTGGCTCTCCGCCGGGAGAGCTAATAGAGTTCGAATCCGACGCCTCCGCTCGATGGTTGGTCTCGGCCGAGGGGCGACTTCTCTGAAGGGGCGCGATGAACGAGTTGCGACCGCGACGCAAGGGCGGGCCGTCAAGCATCGCGCGGCACGGTCGCCTGCGACCGGGAAGTGCGTGGAGCACGGTCGGCAAGATCATCGCCTCGGTCGCTGCCGTTGCCGTCATCAGCGCCGTCAGCCTCGGCGCGTATGCCACGTTCGACCTCGTCAAGACCTCCCACAAGTCGGTGCACCTGATCGGAGAGCCTGCGCAGCAGATCCCCGACATCGCCGCGCTCAAGGGTGGCGTGAACATCCTGATCACCGCGACGGACACGCGCAGCGGGCAGGGATCGGCCTACGGCCCGCTGGATGACAGCTCGGGCGCCGGCAACAATGACGTCACGATGCTTATGCACCTCTCGCAGGACCACACGCACGCGACGGTGGTGGCCTTCCCCCGCGACCTGATGGTCCCGATTCCCTCGTGCCCGACTCTGGGCGGCGGATCGACGTACGCCCAGACGAAGGCGCAGATCAATACGACGTACTCATTGGGCGGGCTGCCGTGTACCGTGCTCACCATCCAGCAGCTGACCGGAGTGAAAAGCATCCCGTTCGCCGGAGTGATCACCTTCAGCGGTGTGGTCGCCATGTCGAATGCGATCGGCGGCGTGCCGGTCTGCATCGGCGGCAAGGGCATCCACGATCCCGATACGAGCTTGAACCTCGATCCCGGCATGCGCATGCTGCAGGGCAAGACCGCCACTGAGTTTCTGCGCACCAGACATGGGGTCGGCGACGGCAGCGATCTCGGCCGCATCAGCAACCAGATGGTCTTCCTCTCCTCCCTGGTCCGCACGATCAAGAGCGCCGGCACTCTGACGAATCCCGTGAAGGTGTGGGGCCTGGCGAAGGCCGCAACGAGCAACATGAGGTTGTCCGATCAGCTCGACAACGTCACGACGCTCTATCAGATCGCCATGGCACTGAAGAATCTGAGCCTCGACAACGTTGCGTTCCTGCAGTACCCGGTGGCCACCGACCCGGACGACCCGAATCGGGTCGTCCCAGACGAAGCATCCGCGACGGTGTTGTTCGACGCCATCAAGAAGGACCAGCCGATCGCGATCACCGGCGGTACCGGCGGCGGCGACCAGGGCTCGATCGTGAAGACCCCCACCCCGACGTCGACACCCACGCCGACCGGGAGCAAGACAAGCACCCCGAATGCGACCGGCACCCCTGGCGGGCCGGTGCAGTTGCCGAACTCGATCCACGGTCAGACGGCGGCGACCGAGACCTGCTCCAACGGCGCCGGCTGACCGGTGTCGCCGGTGCGCTTCGCGGGTCCGCGCTTCGGAATCGAGCAGCAGCGGATGCCTTTCGACAGGCTCAGCGATCGGCAGCGGAAACGAGATCGCGCGGCGCGAAGGCGAATTTGCGATGCCGCCGCGCCCGGTATGATGGTCGTCGTGTGTCGGTTGATGCCGGCACAAGGAGACGTCGCATAGTCCGGTCGAGTGCACCACCCTGCTAAGGTGGAGAACCCTCTAAGGGTTCCGTGGGTTCAAATCCCACCGTCTCCGCAGTTTTATTCCTGATCAGAGCCGCATCCGTCCGCTGCAGGTCAGTTGAGCTGCGGGCCTCGGCCGTTCTCAGAAATGCCGCCCCAGGACGGCGATGGGACGGCGGCCGAGTCGAGAAGAGCCAGCGCAGCGCGGTTCGCGTCGACGCCGAGCACGTGCGCGTAGGTCGAAAGCAGCACGGTGGGGTTCTTGTGCCCTGACCATTCCGCAACCGTCTTGATGTCGATCCCCTTCAGGAGCCAGTACGAGATCGCGAAGTGACGCAGCGCGTGGATCGTCAGCCCTCGGCACGTCGTTCGATTCCAGTCCACCTGACGACGGAAGAGGTTGCCGCGCAACTGCTTGCCCGTCTTCGATCGGAAGGCGTAGGCGTTCGGCGGTAAACCGCTGATGCGTGCCGTGAGAATATCGATGGCCCTCGGCCGTAGCGGAATCGTGCGCGAGCGAATCTCCCCACTGTTGCTCTTCAATGTCTTCTCGTCGTATCCATCCGACTGCGCCCGCCACACGTGAATGGCCGGCAATGGCACCTGCACGACGTCTTCGACGCGCAGGGCGCGCAACTCCGACCACCGCAGACCGGTGAGCGCGAGGAACTCTGTGACCTCGGCCATCGACGAGCTGACGAGCCGTTGCCCCTCAATCGTGCGCGACAGCTCATCCGGCGTCCACGTGTCGGCTTTCGGACGACTCGGGAGACCGACCACCACCGGCATGCGACCACCACGGGCCGGATTCCCCGGCGCCATATGCTCAACCACCGCGTACTCGAACAGCGCCGAGAGCGTCACCCTGACGCGTGCAACGGTGGACCGTGCCAATCCGTCTGCTAGCAGCAAGGCGAGCAGGTCGTGTACGTCCGACGGTGAGATCGTGGACACGGGGCGACGGCGCCAAGAGGCCGGCACATGCTTGAGGTTGTCGGAGTCGGTGCGCCAGGTGTGCGGCACGACCCGCGTGTGCCGAGCCTCGAGGAACCGGGTCACAACATCGGACACCGGCAGCAGCGAGAGGGCAGGGGAGAGAACTCCGCCGAGGGCGAGAATTCGGTACTGCTCCTGCTCCCAGCCCTGCGCGTCTGCTTTCCGGTCGAACGTCCGTGTGGCCACCACTTTGCGATTCAAGTAGATGCGCACGCGATACTTGCCAGAAGGTCGCTTGTCGATCATCAGGAAACCACCACCGTCGAGCCGGTCAGCGCCTCGATATCCGCAACCCGGTAACGGCGAATTCGAGGCGTCAGATTCACCGGGGTGAGCGGGCATGTTCCGTGTTCGACCAGCCGAGCCAAAGTCGTGCGGTCGATTCTGAGGATCGCCGCCGTCTCCGCCTCAGTCAGCAAGAGCGGAGCCACCGTGTGAGCATCGATGCCCTCCAACAAGTCCTGTCCACTGTTCGTCACTGCACGCACTCCCTATTGGACCACTTACCACGTAGTTCTGACATTCCCGGGGACCCCTAAGCCTTGCGTTGCAGAAGAATCGGACTCGATATGTCGCCGAGTTGCCGGGCGGCCCACAGGGCTTCGTGATGCTTGATCGCGGCAGAGACGGCGAGGTAGCGGTCGCCAGCGTTCTTGTGCCCGGACCCGGCGAAGTCCCAGATCACATCCTCGCTGGTCTCGCCGCTCAGCTCGGGACGTTCATGTTGGGTGCGCTTGTCGCGAAGTGCGCCCATCGTCGTCGAGTAGCGGCGCGACTTGCTGGTCGTGTGGCCGCGGTAGCCGAGGGTGTGCAGCCAGTCGAGCATTCCCGCGTAGTCGGGCACCGTCTCCGCCAGCGCCACGAGAGTGCGCAGCAAGGTACGCACGTGCTCGCTCACATCGAGCAGTTCGACGCCGGCCAAGGGGATGCGCCGGGGCGCGATGCCGAGGTCGGTGGTTGATTTTGTCACGTACTTGGCGAGGTATCCGGCGATGTGCCGGGCGGCGGCAGTCGTTTCCGGGTTGCTGTCCCGGGTGAGCGGCTGCACGTCGATCTGGGATCCGAAGACGAGCTCGCGCGCGGTCCCATCGAGATCGAACGCGGGAAGGTGCGCACGACCCGCTGCACGGGTGACCAGCATTCCGAGTTCGGTCGCGGTCAGGTCTGTATCTGGCGGCTCGACCATCGGTGATGCGGTTGCCGCGTCGAGGCGGACGATCGCGTGGTAGTGCGGGATCGCCCGCGCTTGCATCTCCATGACCTTTACGAACGAGACCCGCACGTCGCCCGAGGTGTGCGCTCTGACGAGGCGGCGCAGTTCGATGGTGAAGCGGTGCCATAGCTCGGGGGCGTGCCAGGTGGTCAACGCGTGACCGACATAGTCATAGCAGGCTGGGCACACCGGTTGCCCGAGCAGTTCGTCGCTGCGGTCGTGGAGCACGAGGCACAGGTGCTCGTGACCCGGCGCCGCGGGGATGGTTTCGACGGGATGACAGATCTGCGCGCTACCGCTCGCGTCCAGGCGGGTCGAGTGCACGGCTCCGAACGAAGGCGCGGTGAGGGTCGCAAATACGACCGGGTGCAGCCCGACTGTCTCGGCAATGTCGTCGCTCCCGGCAAGGCCTGCGTGGACCAGGTGCCAGGTGTCGGCGGCGTAAAGGGCCGAGCAGGAGGGGCAGACCGCGGCGCGGCGGTCCTTGCATCGCACCAGTACGGTTACCGCCCCGTCAGGGGTGATGCATGTCAGCCGGATGGGGCGGGCGCACCGTCCCGAGGTGATCACCTTGCCCCACCACTCGTCGAAGCTCCAGGACGAGGCGCGGCGAATGATCTGCTCGACGATCTCGTTGTCGACTGCTCCGAGTGGGCTGGGCGCGGTCACGATGCCGCCTCATCGTCGGCCGTCGCTGGACTCTTAGGTGTCAGCGAGTCGCGCGAGTGCAGCTTGACGACCGATTCAGCCTCACCAGCAGGAGCGGATGGAGCGTAGCGGTCGGCGAGGTGGTGGATGTCGTCGTCGGTGACGTGAAAGGCGCGCGCCCGCAGCGGGGTCGCCGAACCGTCCTCCATCATGTAGGCGACTCCGGGCAGGAAGTCGGGGATCTGGTCGCACAGGGCACCTGCGGCGCGGGATCCTGCGCCGAGGACCATGTCGACTTGGGATGCCTCTGCCATGCGCAGTCCGATCCGCGTTGGGAAGAGCTGCCGGATAGCGATGGTGTCTTTCGACGGGTCCTGCACGGCGGCGATGACCGTGACGCCGACCGCTCGCCCTTGGGAGAGGATCAGGGCGAGTAGTTGGCCCATCTCGGTCGCGACCTTGCGGTCGGTTTGGTAGGCGATGAGTGAGGCGAGTTCGTCGATGATGAGCACGATCAGCGGGTCTCCCGGCGTTGGGATGTGTTGGCGGGAGGACCCGCGCAGCAGGTTCGCGCGACGTGTCAGAGTCGCGGCGGCATCCCGCAGCAGTTCCAGTGCACCGGTTTGCGTGTCGTATGCGAATCGGGTGAAAAGGGCTGCGCCCTGCCCGAACTCCATTCCGCCCTTCGGGTCGATCACCCACGCCTGAACGGTGCCGTCAACCAGGAGCGGGCCGATGGCGCCGAGGATCGACCACACCACCGAGCCCTTGCCGGAGCCGGTGACCCCGGCGACGAGAAGGTGACGGCCAAGCAGACGGAGGTCCCAAGCTGCGCCGTTCTCCCCGACGCCGATCGTGAGGTGTTCGAGGTCGGGCCGTAAAGCAGCCGGCAGGAGGGTCAGCGGGTCGCCGAGCCGGTCGAAGCGGCGCAGCATCACCTTGATGCGCCCGGGCGCGATGAGTGTCACGGTGGCGGATTGCGCGCCGAACGAATGCGCGAGGGCTTCGGACTGTGAGGACCAGTTGGCGAGGGTCTGACCGAACACGAGGTCGACGCGAAGCTCGTCCGCGGTACTGCCGATGCGTACTTTCCGCAGGCGGGGGACGACGGGGTGCCCGTTCAGGGCCGGGGCGAGGCCGTGCAGGGCGCACAATGTCGCCCATCGCGTCTTGTACAGCCGCCAGGTGCGCCATCGCGCGGCGACCCGCCCTGTCACCCAGCGGCGAAACGAGGCCGCATCGAGCAGCCGCCACACCAGCAGTAGGGCCAACCAAGACGAGGCGATGAGCACGGCGGCCCACGGGCGGTTGAAATCTAACGCCAGCAAAGCCGCGAGCGTTGGCAGGCTGATGATGGGGAACAACACCACCCATTTGGTGAGGGTGAACCACAGGCGCATCCACCACCATGCGAGCTTGGCGATCAGCAGGATAAGGATCGTCAGCGTGTCGTCGCTGTCATTGGTGGCGAACGGGTCGGCCGAGTCTGTGTGCGCCATCACGATCCTCCCGCCACGACAGCGCGGCCGTGGTGGCCCTGGCCTGCTATCTCGCAATGCGCGGCCTCCAGGCACAGCGTGATCTGTTGTGCGTGCGAGGCGGCTCTTCGCAGCAGCGCCTTGGTCAGGCGCACCCGATGGCTAGGGTCGGCGCCGTCGTCCTCGTACACGTTGTACTCGTCAAGCGACCGCTCCAACCCGATCGCGAGCCGGCCGAGCAACTCGGCGAGGTTGTAGCCGCCGGCCGCTTCCAGATTGCCGAGGATCACATACAGCTCCGGTGCCGGAATAGGCCGGCCCACCACCGCGACGCTCAGCTCACGCATCCCGTCGAACAGGTCATCGCCGATCTCTTGTGTCGTGCGCATGATTGCCCTCCCCTCTCCTGGCCGGGCCGCCAACCCAAGGCAGGGGCGGCGGCCCGGCAACGGCTACTCGGAGGCCTTCGCGGGCTGACGGGAGGTGGAAGCATCCACAGCGCGGATGCCCTCGGCGCGGTAGGCGACGCCGGAGCGCTCGCCCATCGACCACGGGATCGCAACGAGCCCGTCGATCGCGACCGGCAAACCGACCGCGAAGTTCGCCGGCTGTCCGGCAACGGAGACCGACAGCACCTCGCCGCCCGACTCATCGAGCGCGGCGACCTGCAGCTGCCACAGCTCCCGGCCCGACTCGCGATCGGTACGCACTACACCGGTCTCCCGATCGACACGCAACTCGGCGGCCTTCGTCGCCAAGAACGACACACCCTCGGTGTTGATCTTCAAACGCATTGCTTTGCCCTTCGTTCGGTGATGTGGCCGCTGATTAGCGGACACGCCACCGAGTGCACAGGGCCAGATGCGTCAGAAGAAGGCCAGACTGGGACCAGAAGATGTCAGACCCCGGCGGCATGATCTGACGTGAGAGGGGATCCCATGGCCGCAATTCAGAAAACGGCAGGAGCCGGGACAGGGCGACTCCTGACCGAGCAAATGGAGTATCAGCGCATCAGCATCCGCGAACTGGCCTCGCGCGCGGGATGCGACGACCGCACCGTGCAGAGAGCGATCCGAGGCGAGACAACGCCGAAAACGCGCATCGCCCAGGACATCGCCGCTGTCCTCGGAGTCGCCCCCGAAGACCTGTGGCCCAGGTTCGGCATACGGCACGCCATCGACGCGGCGACCATCGAAGTGCGCCTGTTCCCATCACGCGCGCAGGTTCCCGTCGACCTCTGGCGCGAGATGTTCGAAGCCGCGACCGAACAGATCGACATCTGCGTCTACGGCGGCACGTTCCTGTTCGACGCACTGCACGGCTTCACCCGCATCATCCACGCCGCCACCGAACGAGGAACCAAGGTTCGCTTCGCCGTCGGCGACCCCGACTCTGACGGGGTGCGCCAGCGGGGCGGGGAGGAACGCATCGGCGATGCTCTCGCCGCCCGGTGCAAGATGACATTGGTGCATTTGGAGCCGCTGAACGAGGTAGAGGGAGTGGAGATCCGGACCCACGGAACCCCGCTCTACACGTCGACGTTCTTCATCGACGACATGCTCTACGCCAACCACCACATCCTCGGCTCCCCAGCCGGCGACAACCCGGTCATCGAGCTACACCGGGAGGCGAGCCCCGAACTGTGGGACAGCTACGCCGTCGCGTTCGACGCGGTGTGGAGCAGCGCACGACCCGCCCGCTACCCGCTAGAGAGCTGACTCATGCCGCGCATCGACTACTACAACGACCCGGACGCACCGAAGGCCAACAGCGTCGTGCCGTCCACGACCGCCGTCGTCATCGACGATCAAGGCCGCATTGCCCTCGTGCACCGCAAGGACAACGGCCTATGGGCGCTTCCCGGCGGCGGCCTGGAGCTCGGCGAGTCCATCGAGGACTGCGCCGTGCGCGAGGTCAGGGAAGAAACCGGCCTCGATGTGGAGATCACCGGGCTTGTCGGCATCTACACGAACCCGCACCACGTCATGAAGTACGACGACGGCGAAGTGCGCCAGCAGTTCTCAATCTGCTACACGACCCGCCTGATCGGTGGCGAACTCGCCTACGACTCAGAATCGAGCGACATCGCCTGGGTCGAGCCCGACAAGATCCCCCGGCTGACCATGCACCCCTCGATGAAGCTGCGCATCGATCACTACCTCGAACGGCGGCAGGACCCCTACCTCGGCTGACCCGAGATGGCCGGTGCCAACTCGAGCCGATCGTAGACGCGTGCAACGGATGCCAGCAGTTCGGGTGCGGACCGCGAGACCGCGACGTGCACGGGGTCGGCCTTGTCGTACCGCGACAGGATCTCAGTGATACGCCTCTCGGCGCTGATCGAGCCGCCGTCCGGGGAGGTCGTCAGATCCGCGAAGGTCACCACATCAAGCACGTCGCGTGGCGGGGGAGCGAACTCGGCAAGGTCCCCAGCGAGCCCACGCTCGGCAGCCTCGGCATCCGCCCCAGTGTGATGGGCGATCAGCGAGACGACCAGCTCAGGCATCCCGGAGTCCTTCGCGAACCTCGCGCCATCGACAGGGTGGAATCCGGTCACCGCGACCGTTGGCGCGTACCCGATATCGTGCAGCCAGGCCGCCGCGATAATCGCCTCTGAAGCGATCGGCACGATCCGAGGCGCGATCTCCGCAGCCACGTCAGCCACGCCCTGCACGTGCGTCCAACGCCGGGGCACGCCGCTCAGGCGCTCACCCGCCAGCGTGCGCGCCAGATCGATCAGATCGCTGCCCATCAGTTCCCAGCGTAGGCGAAACGACCGACTTCAAAACGGCTCAAGCTCAGCTGCAGCATTTG
>DATMTS010000034.1:0-2545 GCA_035564555.1 Humibacter sp. | reverse complement strand
GCCGGGAGCCGGCTGAAGTCGATGGGATGCAGCCGGTTGCCGTTCACGACGACGTCGAGGCTCGTGACGCTGGTGTGCGGAAGCCCGAGGAACCGCTCCCGAAGTCCCAGCTGACCGAGCACGGAGATCGTGGACGGATGGATGGTGTCCCCCCGGAAGTCCCGGAAGAAGTCGGCGTGCTTCTCGAGCACGACGACGTCGACGCCGTTGCGCGCCAGAATCAGGCCCAGCATCATCCCGGCCGGTCCGCCGCCGACGATGACGCACGTGGTGTTCAGCGTCTCCATGGCTGGAAGCGTATCCTCCCGGCATGGCGATCATCGGCAGCGTCCTCATCGCCGCGGCGGCGCTGGTGCAGCTCAGCTTCTTCGCGATGCAGAGCGTGCTCTGGCCGGCGCCCGGAGTGTGGAGGCGCTTCGGGGTGGCCTCGCAGTCGGAGGCGGACGCGGTCCGGCCGATGGCGTACACGCAGGGGTTCTACAACCTGTTCCTCGCGGGCGGGTCGGTGGTCGGACTGCTGCTCTACTGGACGACGCTGCGCCAGGTCGGCTTCGGGCTCATCTTCTTCTGCGGCGTCTGCATGATCCTGGCGTCGCTGGTGCTGCTGACGATCAGCCGCCGCTACTGGGGCGCCGCGCTGCTGCAGGGCGCGCTGCCGCTCGTCGGCCTCATCCTGTTCGTGATCGGCGAGAATGAGTAGCGCGACTACTCGATGACTTCGCCGTCGGCGGTGAGCTCGCTCCCGTCGACGCGCAGCGCCTCCACCAGGCGTGCGGCGTGCGGCGTCGAGACGATGATGCGCGAGTACTCCTCGCCGTCGAGGTCGATCACGACGGCGGCTCGCTGCTTGCCCTTGATCAGGAGGAAGTCCTTGCCGCCGTGGAACTTCCACGTGCCGATCGACAGCGTCAGCGGCACGGCGGCTCCGGGGGCGCGGATGCCTCGGATCCAGATCCACGGATCCTCCGTGATGGCGACCGAGCGGATGCTGTCGCGCGGCACCACCAGGTCCTCACGCTTCATGGCCAGCACCTTCTCGGCCCGCGTGAGGTGGATCTCCAGGCGGTCGGGGTGAACGTGCAGGTCGGACATGGCTCTATCCTGCCAACTGCACCCCTCCGGATGGGCGCAGGAAACCTCACAAAGCGATTACTTTCACAAAAGGCGAGCGACCGATCCCGGGCATGTATCCTTCTCGTCGTGGCAACGCAGCGACGAACTCCGGGTTCGCAGACTTCACTTCGTGAAGCCAACCGAGCCCGCATCGTCGACGCCATCAAGAAGCACGGCGGCCTCACCCAGGTCGAGCTGGCGGGCGCGACCGGCCTCTCCCCGGCCACCGTGTCGAACATCGTCAAGGAGCTCTCGACATCCGGGCTCCTGCACACGACGCAGAGCATCCGCTCCGGCCGCCGGGCCCAGCACGTCACCCTCGCACACGCGCTCGGACTGGTCGTCGGAGTGCACTTCTCGACGCGTCATCTGCGCGTCGCGCTCGCCGATGTCGCCCACACGGTCGTGGCCGAGAACCACATGCCGCTCGCGCGGGACCATCGCGCCGACAACGAGCTCGACAAGGTCGCACTGCTCCTGAACGACATGCTGGAGTCGGTGGATGCGTCCCGCGATGACCTCCTCGCCGTCGGCATCGCCGTGCCCGCCCCGATCGACCGCGCCACCGGGACGACCGCCCGCAGCGGCATCATGCGCGGCTGGGACGGCGTGGTGATCGCCGAGTCGATGGAACGGCGGATCAAGCGGCCGGTGTTCGTGGACAACGCCGCGAACCTCTCCGCGCTCAGCGAGTCGCGCTTCGGCGCCGGCCGGGGCAAACGCAACACGGTCACCCTCGAGATCGGCGACGGGATCGGCGCGGGGCTGCTGCTGAACGGCCAGGTCTTCCGCGGGAACCGGGGCATCGCCGGCGAGTTCGGCCACACGACGATCCGCGAGAACGGGCCGCTCTGCCGCTGTGGCAACCGTGGCTGCCTGGAGGCGATCGCCGGAGGTCCGGCCATCCTCCAGGAACTGCGCGACCACCTCGGCACGCTCAAGCTCGGCGACCTCGTGCTGCAGGCGATGGCAGGGGATGCGCGCTGCATCCGGGCCATCGCGGACGCGGGCCGGCACATCGGCGTCGCGACGGCCAACCTGTGCAACCTGATCGACCCGGAGCGCGTGATCGTCGGCGGAGAACTGGCCCGCGCGGGCGAGCTCCTGCTCGGTCCGATGCGGCACGCGGTGGAGCGCTCGATCATCGTCAATCCCGACCTGATGCCCGACATCGTCCAGGGCCAGCTCGGGATGCGCGCCACCGCGCTCGGCGCCGTGGCCTACGCCGTCGACTGCGTATCGCTCGACTCGGACGGCCTCTCGTACTGACGTTCGCCCTGCGTCGGCGGCCGCCGTGTCCCCCGAAGACGTCCCCAACCGTTATCGAATCCGTTGGCTTCAAGTCTTGACGCCAAATCCACCGACTGGCACACTCAACGAAGCCGCCAACGAAGGCGGTTCCGAATCGGAGGTTTTTCAATGAAGATCGCCA
>DATMTS010000033.1:0-58298 GCA_035564555.1 Humibacter sp. | reverse complement strand
TGCACCGTCTTGAAGTGATACTGGACCCAGAACCTTTCTCCCGCTGCGTTGATGGTGGAGTAGGTGTGGCTGCTGTACCCATTCATGTTGCGCCAGGTACGCGGAATGCCCCGGTCCGACATCAGAACGGCAACCTGGTGGGCGCTCTCGGGTGACAGCGTCCAAAAGTCCCATTGCATGTCGTTGTCGCGCAGACCGCTGTCCGGCTGCCGCTTCTGCGAGTGGATGAAGTCCTGGAACTTGGACGCGTCGCGCATGAAGAACACGGGAGTGTTGTTCCCGACCAGGTCGAAGTTGCCGTCCTCGGTATAGAACTTGAGCGCGAATCCGCGCGGATCGCGCACCGTGTCCGGATAGCCTTGTTCGCCTGCCACAGTGGAGAACCGAGCAAGCATGTCGGTGCGCTTTCCGACGTGTGAGAGGAACGCTGCCTTGGTGAACCAGGTGACGTCTTCCGTCACCTCGAAGAAACCGAACGCGCCGCTGCCCTTGGCGTGGACGACACGCTCCGGAATGCGCTCACGGTTGAAGTGCTGGATCTTCTGCAGCAGGTAGTGATCGTGGAGCGCTGTGATCCCCCCAGCCCCCGCGGTCAGAGAATACTCATCGCTGGGCGCGGGGATTCCCGAATCGGTGGTGGTGCGTGGTGGCGTGTGGTCGTTCACGATTCGCGCACCTTTCCCGCCTCGCCGTGTCGTGATGCGTGAGTATGGGCGTGATCAGCAACCACGCTCTGCGCCGCCGATCCCATCGCGGTCTGCAGCGAATCCAAACCGTCCGCTGGACCGCGCTCGAGCGCTTCCTCCTCCGCGACGTTCCCCATCGACTTCTGTTGCCGGTCCAGTGCAGGCGCCTGACGTGCACGATCGTTTGTCATGGAACTTCCTTCCCTTCGAGGGAGCAGTCCAGACCACAACGCGCGACGACAAGGACTCGATTCGGACCCTGGCCGGCAGATTGCGACATCGAACGCTCCTATCTCAGACACCACGAACCGTGGTGCAGATAGGGACCGTTGTCGGCGAGCCGAGGTTGAATTGCGGTGAGTCCCACCACCGCTCGTTCCTTGTATTTTCAGTCTGCCAGAGAACCCTGAGAACGAGAAGCGATCGAATGGCACGGCGAATGTTCAGGTGATCTGCAGCCACACACCGATGACAGTGACGACGCCTCCGCCCGCCAGCATGCCGATGGCCCAGCGCAGCCGGTGGGCCGACAGTAGGCCGCCGAGCGCCCACCCGAGCACTCCGAGTGCCCCGATGGCCAATGCCAACACCGTCCAGGACGGCACGAGCGGCACGGCGCCGATGAGGAGCGGCAGCGCCGCGCCGGCAAGGCTCGCGCCGGCGGCGACCGTCATGGCTACCGCGGATTCTCGGAACGCCTGCCTGCCGAGCTGCGTGGCCGCGAGCCGTCCGGGCTCGGTCATGTTCAGCTGACGCGACGCGCGCACGAGGCTCGATCGTCTCTCCGCGTAGTCGGCGACAAACATCGTGAAGGCCGATGTCACCAGTGCGGCCGTGCCGACACGCAAGGCGAGCATAACCGTGATGCCCCCGCCGTCATCGGCGCCACGAATGATCGCACCCGCGGAGAGCGTCAAGGCGTTCAGGATGCCGTCGGTTACACCTAGGACGAGCGGAAGCAGCGGGATCGCCCGTGCGATCGAGCGGTGGTCCATCCGCGCTACCGCACCCGCGCCACGCGTTCGATCGTCCGCGAGCCCGCGACCACCTCGTCGATGCTGTGCAGCACGGCACCGACCGATTCGATCGCGGCGAATAGTGCGTCCGTGTCGATGTCTTCGCCTTCGATCGTGATGTCCGTGCCGATGGTCTCGACATCGATCTCGGTTACTGTGACGTTCACTGCGTCGACGCCGGCCACTGCTTCGAGCGCTGTCGCGAGTGTGATCATGTCCGGTCGATCGACGACCTTGTCGACATCGAGCGCGAGTCGTCTGATGGGCACAGGCATGCACCTCCGGTAGTCATACACGGCAGGCACCATCAGCACGCATGCGGTTTGAACGAATCTCGTTCAGGCGGGTTCCATCGCCCGAGTTCAGCCTATCGATACCGTTGGTGCGGCCGCGACTGGCATCCGCGTAGACCGGAATTCGCCGATTGTGCGGTACCGTGAAGTCAGAACTAATGGTGGAGGGGCTCACCATTCACCGCGGATATATCCGCCAACGGTCCCTACCTTGGACAGCGTGAGAGTGCGCGTGGAGAGGTGGGGATAGGGCTATGGCTCTGATTGTGCGGCACGTTAGGTTCTATCGGTCGCTGGCTGTCAACGGCCGCAAGGCGACTTTCGGCCACGGCTTACCGACGCTCCCGGCCGGGGAGATGATTGGTGGCCTCGACCCGAGCCGGACAGCCAAGGTGACGTCGCTCAGGGCGATCACCAGGTTCGGAAGATCAGTCGTCGTGACGGCAATCGCGATGCCTCGCCTGGCTCCTCCCATGCATGCCCATCTTGGCGCAGACGAAAGGCTCCCCATCCTTCAGATCGGGAAGCATTCTCCGCGCCTGACAGTCGCTGATCGCACGGCAGGTAGCTCCACACCCCGACGTCGGACTCCAAGGAGGCCAGGATGACTGGAACAGAGAACTCCCGATCGGGCCCCCGTCGGCGACGTTGGAGAGGGAGTGGCGCTTCAGCCATCATCGTCGTTTGCGCGGCCGCTTTCGTGGCGCTTCGTGTCACGAGCGGGTCGCTCGACTTCACGAACGGTCAAGGCGGCCACGGGGACGCTGCCTCCCTGCTTCTCGACGTTGCTGCCGTGCTGATTGCGCTTGTGATTGCAATCGGTATTCCCGCCTGGATCCTGTGGCGCCGTGGGCAGCGCCGTAATGCCGTGATCATGGAACGACAACCCGATGTGCTCCTCTTTGCGGGAACGACTGTGAGTTCCACACGCGATTCGGCCCGCACACTCGGTGCACACGTTCAATTGCGGTCGTGGTTCGGCTGCGCAGTGAATGAACGAGGGATCAACATCTGGCAAGGTGCGGCGCCGACGCAGCCCGTGCTCACCATCGCGTCGGCCGACATTGCCGCCGTGCAATGTGCTGTGATCAACACCGGTCGCCGCACCTTTCAAGCAGTCTCATTTGTCGTCGACGCCGGAGGCAGCGCGCACTCGTTCGTCTTTCTCATGCGACAGCCACGCCGCCCGCTATTCCCTCTGCAAGGACAGCAGGCCGAGAGCCTTGTGAACCAGATTCAGGCGAGGCTGCGTCAACGCGCCGAGAGCGAGGAATGATGGCAACCGGCTGGTGCTTCCGACTCGATCGGGTGCGCGTCGCAAAGGGCAATAAGGTAATTCTGGACGACGTCTCGCTGACCTTCCTGCCCGGTGCGAAGATCGGTGTCGTCGGGCCGAACGGGTCCGGCAAATCGACGACGCTGAAGGTGATCGCCCAGCTCGAGAGGCCGACAGCGGGTGAGGCCATGGCCGCTCCCGGCACCACCATCGGCATCCTGTTGCAGGAGCCGGAGCTCGATGACACCTCGACCGTGCTCGACAACGTCGAAGAGGGCGTGGCCGAAACGAAGGAGCTGCTTCGCCGGTTCAACGAGATCGCTGCCCGGCTCGCCGACGACTTCTCCGACGAGTTGCTCGAGACGATGGGCACGCTGCAGCACGAGCTCGACCGGCGCGACGCCTGGGACCTGGATGCTCGGCTGGAGCAGGCGATGGATGCACTGCGTTGCCCACCGCCAGACGCCGAGGTTGCGAGCCTCTCCGGGGGTGAGCGCCGCCGGGTCGCGCTCTGCCGACTGCTGCTGCAACAGCCCGACCTGCTCCTGCTGGACGAGCCGACCAATCACCTGGACGCCGACTCGGTCGCGTGGCTCGAACAACATCTGCAGGCGTATCCAGGCACGGTCATCGCCGTCACGCACGATCGCTACTTCCTGAACAATGTGGCGGGCTGGATCCTGGAGCTGGACCGCGGCCATGCGTACCCGTACGAGGGCAACTACGAGACCTACCTCGCCGCCAAACAGGCACGCTTCGCCGTCGAGGGCAAGAAGGATGCGAAGCGGCAACGTCTGATGCAGGACGAGTTGGACTGGGTGCGGGCGGGCGCGAAGGGGAGACAGGCCAAGTCGGCTGCCCGGCTGGGCCGCTACGAGGAGATGGCCGCGGCGGCGGAGCAGACCCGGCGGCTCGATTTCGAGGAGATCCAGATCCCTCCCGGTCCGCGGTTGGGTTCACTGGTGATCGAGGCGGATGCGGTCGGCAAGGGGTTCGGGGATCGCGTGCTGATCGAGGACCTCTCGTTCTCTCTTCCCCGCAATGGAATCGTCGGGGTGCTCGGTCCGAACGGGGTCGGGAAGACGACGCTGTTCGAGATGATCACGGGGCACGAGCAACCGGACTCCGGAACGATCACGGTCGGCGAGTCGGTCCGCATCTCTTACGTCGACCAGGCCCGGGTCGGCATGGAATCGGATCGCAACGCCTGGGAGGTTGTCTCGGACGGGCAGAGCGTGATCACGGTCGGCCACGTGGAGATCCCGTCTCGCGCCTACATCGCCGCCTTCGGGTTCAAGGGGGCGGAGCAGCAGAAGCCGGTGCGCCTGTTCTCCGGCGGGGAGCGCAATCGCCTGAATCTCGCGCTCACGCTGAAGCAGGGCGGAAACGTGCTCTTGCTCGACGAGCCGACGAACGACCTCGACACCGAGACGCTCGCGTCGCTGGAGAACGCGCTGCTCGCCTTTCCGGGTTGCGTCGTTGTGACGGCGCATGACCGGTGGTTCCTCGATCGGGTCGCCACGCACATCCTCGCGTGGGAGGGAACCGATGACGCCCCAGGCGCATGGTATTGGTTCGAAGGCAATTTCGCCGACTACGAGGCGAATCGCGCCGCGCGACTCGGTCCGGACGCCGCGCGTCCGCGCCGGGTCACATATCGCCGGCTGACGAGGGACTGAGATCATGGCGCTCGGCGACGTCTTCTCCGATGGAACCTCCTCCGATGAGGCCGCGGTGCTGCACGATGCTGAACTCTGGTTGGTGCGGGCCAAGCTGACCGTGCTCGAGCAGGAGGCCCTCGAGACACTGCGCGACACGAGGGGAATCGCACGGGTGCCGCTGTGGCCCCCGTCCACGGTCATCCAGATCGTAACCTGCGACGGTCGACACACCGGCCGGGTGCGTCGGGAGTACCCGTGGGCGGTTCCGGAACGCTGGATCGCCGTGCCACTGCCGCCGGTGCACCCGCACGGGCCGTATCGTTCGGCAGAAGTCGCGGCCGAGACGTTGCGGCCTCGGAACACACCACAGGATGAAGGGAGCACGTCATGACCGATGCCCGAACCGAGCCTCGTCACGTGTATCTGGTGCGGCATGGCCGCACCGCGCTCAACGCCGACGGCCGGCTGCGTGGACTCGCCGACCCGCCGCTGGACGATGTCGGCGTCGCGGAGGCCCGCGCCGTGGCATCCGTAATCGCCGCGCTGCGCCCTGCCTACGTTTTCTCCAGCCCGCTCGATCGGGCCGCACACACCGCGCGGATCATCGCCGAGGCCGCTGGAGTGTTTGCGACGACGGACGACCGATTCAATGATCGTGACTATGGCCCGTGGACCGGTGAGCGCAAGGCCGACGTGATCGCCGAGTGGGGTTCGGTCGACGCCGCACCCGGTGTCGAGCCGGTCGACGATGTACTCGCGCGAGCGCGCCCGGCCCTCGACGACATGCTGGAAGAGTCGGCCGGCGGAGACATCGTCATCGTCAGTCACGACGCGGTGATCAGACCGTTGATCACCTCCATCGATCCGTCGAGGACAACGGTGGAGACGCCGACGGGGAGCTGGAACGATCTCGTGCGCGGCGCCGACGGCTGGTCGGTGCTCGCAACGGATCAGAAGCCCGACCCGCAGCCCAGATCGGTCTGAACTCGATTCGGATAGGACCATGAGTGAACCGAACGTCGGCGGCGATACGGCGTCCGGCGCAGGCACAATCCCACCACCCCGCGTGATCGTCAACGACGTGACCAAGACGTTTCAGCTCCGCACCGCTCATTCGATGAAGGAGGCATTCGTCGCGCGAGTCAAACGCCAGCAGACCGGCCGTCGCTTCGACGCGTTGAAGGGCGTCAGCGTCACGGTCGAGGACGGCGAGTCCGTTGCGATCCTCGGGCTGAACGGTTCCGGCAAGTCAACGTTACTGAAGTTGATCTCCGGGGTGCTGAGCCCGGACGCCGGAGAGGTGCTCGTGCGCGGCAGGCTCGCCGGTCTGATCGAGGTCGGCGCGGGCTTCCACCCAGATTTGACGGGACGCGAGAACGTCTACCTGAACGCGGCGATCCTCGGTATGCAGAAGTCGGAGATCGACGCCGTCTTCGACGAGATTGTGGCGTTTGCGGATATCGGGCCGTTCATCGACAACGATGTGAAGCGCTACTCGTCCGGCATGTACCTCCGACTGGCGTTCGCGGTCGCGATCCACGTTCCGCTCGACGTGATGCTCGTCGACGAGGTTCTCGCGGTCGGCGACCCGCCGTTCCGGCAGAAGTGTCGCGACCGCATCCGGTCGATGAGCGCCTCGGGCTGCACCATGGTCATCGTCAGTCACAGTACGAGCGAGGTTCTTGAACTCTGTACGCGCGGCGTCGTGCTCAGAAGAGGTGTCGTCGTGTTCGATGGCCCAATCGACGGTGCCGTCGAGGCGATGAGCCGAGCGTGAGTTCGCTGCTCTGCGGCGACCGTTCGAGCGAAGACCGGGTGGCATCCCCAACGGAATTCAAGTAGCGCATCACAACCTCCTCACCCGAGTCGAAATTGGATGTGGCGATCCAGACGTCGTACGGCAGTTCCGGGTCGTCGGGGTGCGGCTCCCCGAACGGGTGCACGGCCGACACCCAGCCGGGGATGCCGCCGGCACGCAGGTTCGACAGCAGCGGACCGGTCATCGCCTGCGGCACTTGCGCGATCTGTGACCAGAAACGGGCATCCAGCCCGTTCCCCCGGCCTATCGGTGGCAGCCAATACGGTCGGCCCATGTAGATCGCGTCCGATCCGGTGATCGGCTGTTCGCTTGCGGAACTCATGGCAAGAACTCCGGGGCCGGCGGAACGTGGATGCCGAATCCGCGCCGCCGCAGTGCGTGCCGCAGCCGATCCCCGTCTACCTCCAGTGTGCTGGAAAGGGGCGGCTCCGGCAGCGTGCTGAAGTCGAGCTGGGACGCATCGCTGGTCGGGAACACGTGGACGTGCACGTGGTCGACGTGGTATCCAGCCACGACCAGTCCGATGCGATCAGCGTGGAATGCCTGAAGTTGCGCCCGGCCGATCTGCTTGGCGACCCAGAACAGATGCGCACTCTCCGCATCGGTCAGGTCTGTCCAGCGAGCGACCTCACGGAGCGGAATCACGAGGGTGTGCCCATCGGTATGTGGATGATCATCGAGAAAGGCCATGCACATCGCGTCTTCCCACACGACTTGTGCCGCGATCTCCTGGCGGATGATCGCGTCGAATACGGTCGTCATGATGCCCCCTCTCCTCCCGAGCGGGCGGTTTCGCCCTCGGGAAACTCCATGTCCTTCTCGCCTTCACCCGCGCGGGCCAGCAACGCATCGCCCGCGAGCAGCCGCAAGGTCTCCCGGTAGGCGCGGGATTCCTCGTCGGTAATGAGCCACCGATACCGCGCCTCGCGCTTGAGCGCGTACGAGCGCATATCCTCCGAGTCGCGTCGAAGGTTCGCGGCGACGGCGCGCGTAAGTGCGCGCGCGCGATCAGCGCTTGGATTCCGTTCCAGCACCCGTGCCGTGTGGGCGACGCACAGCACCGGCAGATCCGCTCCGTCCGGGCCCCGCACGTGCCGGCCGACCTCGAGCCGCTCGGTTTCGGCGAGCACCCGGCACGCCGGGCATCCTTCGCTCGGTACCACAAGCTCATCGACCAGCGACGCCAACAGGGGCGCAGGGCTCCGGCTCGCCGCTGCCTTGTCCAAGCGCTCTGCGGCAGACTCGGCCACCGCGGCATACCCCGCCGATATGCCCAGCGGTGACGCTATGCCGTGATAGAGCCAGGTGTGCGTCGGACAGAACCCGCGTCCGCGCGCGTGTCTGATCTGGTCACGTGCGCGAGTGGCAAGCATGAACTGGCTGTGGCTCATGAAGGAGATCAGACCGTCACGCATCGCGACGCAGACGACACACTCACGTTCTCCGTCGCGTGCAGAACCGCTCGCTCCGCCAAGGCGATCGGCGGGCGCGGCAGGAGTCGGAAGCGCGGGCGCCGCAGCGATCTCGGCGAGCAGACGCTCAGCTGAGGTCACGAGCGTGTCTAGCGCTGCCGCATCATCATCTGAGGGGGGCGACGCAAGGTGACTCCGGAATCGTTCCACCGCATCGTCGCATCGTTTCGTTGCATCGGCCACGACATCGCTCACCCAGTGATCGGCCAATTCAACGGCCGCGGATGTCAACCGCTGTGTGGCGTCGGCCACGGCCACATCGATCGCCGAGTCGATCCGGTGATGCAGCTGGGCTGCACGGGCCGAATGCCTCAGGTGCCGCCAGTCCGTTGTGTCGACCTGCACCGACCAATCGAGCCTGGGGATTTGCGGTTGCGGAAGATCAGATGAGGTCCAGTCCGCGTGCATCACGGCGTCTTCCGGCAACGGCCGCCCCGCAAGCTCAGGACCGAACACACTCGGCGAATCGGCAGCGTCGTAGAGCCGATCGAGCTCCCCAGCTGCCAGCCCGACCAGCATTTCGGTGACTTCCGCGACGCACGCGAACGTCCACTCGCGAACGTGATCTGCTGTCGCCTGCGCGAGAGTTTCGCCGATCGCGCTCGGCTCCAGCAGATCACGGTCCCGCGACGGGGGTTCGAAACCATCAACGCTCCCCCGCAACCGCCGGGCGAGGTCACGTTGCCACCTCGTCCGGCACGATTCGATCAGGCCACCGAGGTGAAGACGCACACAAGAACGGATGCGTTCCTCGCACGCGTGCTGCTCGACGACCAACTGCTTAATCCGTTGGGCGAACAGCTGCTCCAGGTTTCCGCGAGTCGCACCATCGAAGGTGCCGAGCGAGAGGTCCCGGCGTTCCCGCGCTGCGAGCGCAGCGGTGCGTTCGGCTACGTTACTCAGGAACACCCGCGCCTTCCGCGCGGTGAGGAACTGCTGAAGCACCGATTCCAACATCGGCAAGCCGCTCGCCGCCAATGCATCGCTGTCGGCGCTGCGCTTCGCGTTCAGACCGCCGAGTGCTGAGAGAGGAAAGATCTCGGTGTCAGACACGCTCGCGCCAGCGAGAACGGACGCCACGGAGGTGACGACGGTCGATGCTTCGTCCGTGTCAACCAGGTCACGCTTATTCACGACGCAGAACAGGGGGGTTCGCTGGTGGGCGATTTGCTGGAGCAGATCGACCTCGGCCTGAGTGAATGCCGAGTCGAACCCAGTGACGAAGACCACCGCGTCTGCCCGCGGGAGGAAACGTCGCGTCGTCGCCGAGTTCGCTCCAATCGCGGAACCGATGCCAGGCGTGTCCACGAAGGCGAACCCGAGCCGCAGGATCTCTGCCGGCAATTGAATATCAACGGTGGTGACCTGCAGTTCGGCGCGGCGCTTACTGTTCTGCGCGATCAGATCGGGCACCTGCTCGAGAGGAATCTCGATCGCGATGTCGCTGCCTCGCCGTCTGAACGCAGCCCGCTGCCGTGATCCGTAGACGATCGTCGTGATCACCGAGGTCATCGGCACCACTCCGGTCGGCAGGTACGGCGCTCCGAGGATCGCGTTCATCAGTGTGCTCTTGCCCCGACTGAACTGGCCTGCTACGACGAGCGTGAAACGGTCCCCAGCAAGCCGGGCCAGCAACGCACGGGCTTCGCCCTCGAGCCTGTCGTCATGGGCGGCGCGTGCCAAATCAAGCGCAGCACGTAAGACATCCGCGAGAGCGAGACGTCTGCGCTGATAAGCCCGTAGTTCGTCCATGAGACCATCCACCCTTCGTTGCACACGTGCAGTTGGGGTAGAAGCCATCATCGGAGCCGTAACAGCACCGCCTACGCGAGCTTCATCGCGTCCTACAACAAGCGTAGCCCTCCCCTTTCGGGCGCGGGCTATGAATCCGTGTTTTGCGCTACGTCATTGATACGGCAGCAGATCGAGCTGCGTGGCTACAAGGTGTCGTCATCCATGCGGTAGACCCTCGAACATCAAGATGTGGGTCGGCGAATGGCATGGCTGGCTCATGACAACCCTTGGTCACGACCACCGATGTCGTGGATACTGTCAGAGTGAGTCCGATCCGTACCGAGAACTTAGGAGCACGGGTTCCCCATCTCGGAAACCTTCTGAACGTTCCTCGATCCTGGGACGCGATCGTGACGGAAGAGCCAGGGATAACCGGGACGATCCGCGTGACTGTCGAGTACGACGCTGGTTTGCGGCGCACGGTAGCGGCGGCTGTTGCTGTCGAGCGTCGCGGTTCCGGAGACGAGATCACGAGCCTCACGCTTCGCGAAGTGCGCGTACAAGCGGCCGTGCAAAGGTCTGGCCTTTCGGCCGTTTCTGTGCTGGTCGACAATGAAAGTGTTTCCGCAGCGGAGTTTCTCCGTCGGGTTCGTGACCACAAACCGGCATCGCCTATCGAGACCGTGCGGAATGCTGCCGCTGTTTATCAGATCGCCACCGTGATCAATCTGCCGCCGCTCAAGACGGTCGCCGAAACTCTCCGAGTCAGCCAAAGCACTGCTACGCGAATCGTGAACCGCGCACGCACATCCGGAATGCTCAGCGATGCAAACTCGAGAGGCCGAGCGGGCCAGAGCCCGGCAGATGCAGCACCCGTTTCTGGGCGTGAACGAGGCCGCAGGAGCAGTGGTGGGATCGCCTAAGACTCGACGACGTGGGGTTGGCTCGATCACGTCTTACGAGACCAAAGCGGGAGTTCGATGGCGCTGGCAACTCCATGTTCCGGTCGATGAAGCCGACGACCGCGCTGGGACAAGACTCGTCGGGCAGGCCGGGTTCCGGACGGCCAGAACTGCAGACGACGCATTGCAGTCCGCTCGGAGAAGGCTCCGAGAGTCGCTCGACGCGGCGCGCAGGCAGAATCCGACTGTTGCCAGCTACTCAGAGCAGTGGCTCGACGGTCTCCGACTCGCAAACTCCACCCTGTACGGATATCGACGGATCGTGCGACTTTACGTTGTGCCCCACATTGGATCCATTCACCTCGAGCGAGTAACAGCGACCAGGTTGGCAAAGCTCTACGTCGACCTTGAACAGACCGGCGGCATCGATGGCGGTCCACTGTCGGCGAACACAGTAAACAAGACACACGTCGTCCTCGGGGCCATGCTTGATGCTGCGGTTGACGATGGAATCATTGCGGCAAATCCGGCACGCAAGTCCCGTGTCGTCAAGGCACCGTCCGGCAAGGTCATTCGGGAATCGGCGCCCGAAATCACAACATGGAGCGCCGACCAGCTGCGGTTCTTTCTCGACTGGGACCGGGATGAATACCACGACGACATGTTCGCGCTCTGGCTCACGATTGCCCACACCGGCATGCGGCGTAGCGAAGCGCTAGCTCTGCGATGGGCCGACGTCGATCTGAAGCAGCAACGGGTCAGCGTCCGACGCGCGCTCGATACAGTCGTGGCTCGCACCACGAAGCGAACCAAGACCGGCAATGCGCGCGCAATCGACATCGACGACGACACAACGGCCGTGCTTCGCGCCTGGAGATCGCTCCGCGGCGCTATCGCATTCGACTTTGCGCGCGCCGACGCGTACGTGTTCGGGAACTTGCAAGGCGACCTCGTTCGGCCGAACTCAATCACGGCCAAGTGGGACATCCGGCTGAAGGCAGCGCAGCGCGCGCTCGGAACCGATTCAATCCCGCATATGACGATCCATGGACTACGCCACACACACGCAACATTGCTTCTCGAACTGGGCGTTCACCCGAAAGTGGTTCAAGAGCGGCTCGGCCACAGCAATATCAGCACAACCCTGAACATTTACAGCCACGTCACGCCAACGATGCAACGCGATGCTGTTACGCGACTGGCGAGCCTCTTGCACTGATTTTGTTGCATGATTCGTTGCATGGCCCGCGAAAGTCATGACTGGGGTACCAGAAAATGCCTGATCAAAGGGACAATCATGAATGTGCCCCTGGAGGGACTCGAACCCCCAACCCTTTCCTTAGGACGGAACTGCTCTTCCATTGAGCTACAGAGGCTGACCCGTCGAGTTTACCGGCTCCCGCTGCTCGCCCTGCCCCATCGCCCTCGACCCCACGTCCTCTTCCACCAGGCACCGAGCCGCACCGCGTACGAGCCACCGGCATCCGTCACGCGGCCCGGGCGAGGTACCCCTCCCATTGCGGAGCGACCCGCTCCACTCCGCGCACCGCCCAGCCCGGGTCGTGCGGCATCCGGGGAACGATGCGCAGCCGCCAGCCCAGCTCGGCGGGGGTGCGGTCGCCCTTGACGTTGTTGCACCGCAGGCAGCAGGCCACCAGGTTCTCCCAGCTGTCGGCGCCCCCGCGCGAGCGCGGCATCACGTGGTCGATCGTCGTCGCCGTCGCACCGCAGTACCCACACCGGTGGGCGTCCCGGCGCAGCACGCCGCGCCGGCTGACCGGCACAGCGCGACCGCGCGGGATGCGCACGTAGCGGGTCAGCACGATCACCGACGGCCGGTCGTAAACGACTTGGATGCCCCACACCGGGTGCTCGTCGTCGATCTCGATCACGGTCGCCTTCTGGTTCATCACCAGGGCGAGCGCGCGCCGGAACGACACGACGGCGAGCGGCTCGTATCCGGCGTTCAGAACCAGTGTGCGCATGGGCGTCCTCCCTCCTGGCAATGCTCGGCGGGTGGGAGCGCTCGGACGGCTCAGACGGCTCAAACAGGCAACAAAAAAGGCGTCGTCACAAGGACGACGCCGAACGCTTCCACGCACAGTGGTGGTGGAAGCAGTGGTGACGATGTTGCCGGGTGTGCTGCATGCGGCCTTCCGAATGCTCGTGCCCGTCAGGGCACTGATCTCAGGGGATCAGATTAGCGCACATTCTCGAAAGGCATGCGGCACCGCGCGAGGCCGCGCGCATCCGTTCACCCGACGATGAACCCTCAGATGCCCATCCGCACGATGTAGTAGTCGCTGGTCCAGATCGGCCGGATGGAGATGCTGCGACCGACGTCCGGCGCGTCGAGGATGTTGCCGTTGCCCGCGTAGAAGCCGACGTGCGCGCCGCCGAGCATGATCACCAGGTCGCCGGGCTGGGCATCCGCGATCGAGATCCGGGTTCCCATCTGGCCCTGCTCCATCGAGGAGTGCGGCAGGTTCACGCCGAACTGCGCGTAGACGAACATCGTGAAGCCGGAGCAGTCGAAGCCTGCTGGCGTGGCGCCGCCATAGACGTAGGGAACGCCGATGTACTTCTTCGCGACCTGGAACACCTGGCTCAGGCTGAACTTCGGGTAGGGCGGGTTCTTCAGGTAGTCCGCCGCGGAAGGACCGCTGTACGAGGCGGCATACGCCACCATCTGTGCCGCCGCGGCCGCACGCTCGACCGACGCCTGCTGAGCGTCTTTCGCCGCCTGCAACTGCGCCGCGGTCGTGGCACTGAACGAGTCGTGAGCGACCGCCGGCGCGACCGCTGCCGCCCCCACCGTCACGGACTGGGAGTTCGCCGTCTTCATGCCGTCGATCACCGACGTGCCGAACTGCGCATTCTGCTTCGCCTGCGGGTTGAACGCGTACGCGGGCAAAGCCATCGTGGCGATGATTCCGCCGGCGAGCACCATCACCGCGATGTTGACGATGCCGCCCTTGAGCCTGCGCTTCTTCGGCGCCTCGCCGTGTCGTCGCACCGGCCCCGACATCGCCTCACGCTCCGCGAGCGCCGCACTGTCGACGCGCTTGGCTTTCGCCATTCGGGATGCGCGGCGAGCGGGGGTCGTGCGGTGCGACGTCGTGTCGCTCGGGTTTTCCGCGTCCTTCACGGGCGCGCTGGTACCTAATGATGCCAAGGTCAGAACCTCCGGCGCTCCGTGCGGCACTAGGTAGCCACCCCGTCCTTGATCTCCGGTGAGGGAGTTCGGCTTCTCGTGTTCAAGAGACGGGCAATCGGGAGCGTCTTGAACCGGGCCCAGCGACCGGCTTCTGGTCTATGGACTCGTTCGAGGATACGGGAGGATAACGAAATTGTCACATCCTTTCCGAATGTTGCTCACCTCGGTGAGCGACGACTCAGGAAGCGATGAAGACGTGCACGGCGACCTCGGCCGGCAATTCGAGCCCGTTCTCGAATCCGTCGATCTGCACCAGCACGTACGATCCGGCACCCGAGAAGGTTCCGACCGCACCCGGCACGACGCCCGCCTGGCGCAGCTGGCCCAGCAGTTCCGGGTCGAACTGCACCGGCTCGCCGAGCCGCTTGACGGTCGAGGTGACGGGGGCATCAGATGCCGCCACGGCATCCATGAGGTTGATCACTCCGTGCAGAAACGCCGTGGACAGGGAGACGCCGGTGTCGTCGATGCTGGGAATGGGGGTGCCGTACGGCGACTCGGTGGGATGGCCGAGGATGTCGAGGATCTTGTGCTCGACCTGCTCGCTCATGACGTGCTCCCAGCGGCACGCCTCGTCGTGCACGAATTCCCACTCCAAACCGATCACGTCGCTGAGCAGGCGCTCGGCGAGGCGATGCTTACGCATGACGTGCACGGCTCGCCTGCGGCCCTCGGCGGTGAGTTCGAGATGACGGTCTCCTGAGACCACGACGAGGCCGTCGCGCTCCATTCGCGCGATCGTCTGGGACACGGTGGGACCGGAGTGGCCGAGCCGCTCCGAGATGCGCGCGCGCAGCGGAACGATCGCCTCTTCTTCGAGGTCGAGGATCGTGCGCAGATACATCTCGGTCGTGTCGACCAGGTCGGTCATCGATACCCCATTTCGCCCGGTACGTGCCGCAATACAGACTATCCGCCCGGTCAGGCGCAACTAGAATCGTGCGCATGCCTCAGATCGCGATCCCTGCCGAATTGCTGCCAGCCGACGGACGATTCGGATGTGGACCCTCCAAGGTGAGGCAGGCGCAGCTCGACGCGCTGGCGGCATCCGGTTCGTCGCTGCTGGGCACCTCCCATCGGCAACGCCCGGTGAAGAGTCTGGTCGGCCGTGTGCGCGAGGGTCTCGGCCAGTTGTTCCGGCTGCCTGAAGGCTACGAGGTCGTGCTGGGCAACGGCGGCTCGACGGCGTTCTGGGATGCCGCGGCATTCGGTTTGATCCAGCGGCGCAGCCAGAACCTCACCTTCGGGGAGTTCGGGCAGAAATTCGCCAAAGCCGCCGCCGCACCGTGGCTCGAGCAGCCGCAGGTGATCGATGCGCCCGCTGGTTCACGCAGCGACCCGCTGCCCGCCGAAGGCGTCGACGTGTACGCGTGGCCTCAGAACGAGACGTCGACGGGTGTGATGGCCCCGGTTCACCGGGTTTCGGGCGATTCCGGAGCGCTGACGGTCATCGACGCGACGAGCGCCGCAGGAGGCGTCGAAGTCGACCCGTCGCAGGCCGACGTCTATTATTTCGCCCCTCAGAAGAACTTCGCCTCGGACGGCGGATTGTGGTTCGCCCTGTTCTCTCCCGCGGCGATCGAACGTGTGGAGCGGATCGCCGGCAGCGGGCGTTACATCCCCGAGTTCCTGAGCTTGCAGAACGCCGTCGACAATTCCCGGCTCAACCAGACGCTGAACACACCGGCCCTCACCACATTGGTGCTGCTCGACGAGCAGCTCAAATGGATCAACGAGAACGGCGGCCTCTCGTGGGCGGCGGCGCGCACCGCGCAGTCGTCGGGCGCGCTCTACTCCTGGGCGGAATCGGTCGGTTACGCGGCGCCGTTCGTGCAGAACCCCGACCACCGTTCGCAGGTGGTCGTCACGATCGACTTCGAGGGCGTCGACGCGGCCGCCGTGGCCGCGACCCTGCGCGAGAACGGGATCGTGGACACGGAGCCGTACCGCAAGCTGGGCCGCAACCAGTTGCGCGTGGCGACGTTCACCGCGATCGAACCCGCCGACATCCGCCAGTTGATCGCCTCGATCGAATACGTCGTCGAGCACCTGGGCTGATCGGCCCCCGGATGCGAGTACGCCTGTGGGTGCGCGAGTCGCGGCGCCGTCCGAATCCGCCTGCGGCGCAGACGGATGATCGCCTCGCGATCGGGGTCGGCTCAGTGCTGTGGCTCGTCGCCCTCGTCGCGCTGCTGATCGGAGCCGGATCCCTCGCCGCCTCCGGCGACCTGTGGTGGATGTGGTGCGCCGTGATCGGCGTCGGCCTGGGCATCCTCGGGCTCGTCTACCTGCAGCTGAAGCGCCGCTAACTCTGCACCGGTGATCTCGTCGGTCTCGTAGTCGGAGTCGGCGTCCTCAGCTTCGGCATCGGCTTCGGCATCGGCCGCCTCGACTGCCTCATCGTCCTCGTCGATCGGATGCAGTTCGTCGATGTCGACGCCGTCGATGTCGCCCTCGTCGAGATCATCGGCGTCGAGATCATCGGCATCCTCGTCGTCGTCGGCGTCGTCGGTCTCCTCGTCGTCATCATCGTCGGCTGCCTGCTGTTGGAGGTGAGAGGCGTCGAGAGCCGCCTGATAGTCAGCAAGGCGTTCCGACCACGGCACCCAGTCCGGCGCGAGCAGCGCGTCGTCGCCGGGCAGCAATTCGGCTTCGAGCACGGCCGGATCGGAGGTCTCGTCGACTCTGGCCAGCGTCACCGTCCAGTTCCAGCCCGGATATCCCGGCAACTCGCACGCGAAACGATGCGAGACGACGCGTTCACCCTCGACCGCATAACCGGCCGGAGATCCGATCGTCCAAGCCGGAGTGATCTCCTCGAGCGCTTCCCGCGCCACTGCGACAGCGGCGACGAGCGCCTCGTCGACGTCAGGCATCCAGGTCGTCCGCAACCTTGCGCAGCACCGCCGCGATCTTGCGACCGTGCGTGCTGTCGGGGTATTTGCCCCGCTTCAGATTGGTGCCGATGCCGTCGAGAAGCTTCACGAGGTCTTCGACGATGATCGCCATGTCGTCGGCCGACTTGCGTTGCATCTTCACCACGCTGGGCGGGGTGTCGAGCACGCGCACCGACAGTGCCTGCGCTCCGCGCTTGCCATCGGCGATTCCGAACTCCAATCGGGTACCCGATTTCACCACTGCTCCGGCGGGCAAGGCGGAGGCGTGCAGGAAGACTTCGCCGCCATCATCCGAGCTGATGAAGCCGAAACCCTTCTCGTCGTCATAGAACTTGACCTTGCCGGTAGGCATCGGAACCTCTTTCTTTCGGGCAACTCGTGTCCAACCTCAATTATCCTTGATTTCGTGAGCCTTCAGACCCCCCAGCCCGTCTCGCGCGTGCAGCGCATCCTGGCGTACATGACCGCAGCGCTCGTCGGGCTGTCTCTGCTGGCGATCGCCGCGCTGATCGCCGGCTACGCCCTCGGCGCGGCTCGCGCGCAGGCCCACGGGGATGGGGTCTGGCCGACGGTGATGTTCGTTCCGATGATCGGGCTCCCGGTCGCCTTCGTGCTGATCCTCGCGTTGCTGATCATCAGTCTCGTCGGCCGCGGCAAGTCGAACGCAGGGCGGTAGCACGCTGGCGCCCGTGCCGCATCCCCGCACTCAGCGGTCACCCTCTCGGGTGGGGCGCAGATGACCAGCGCGCTCTCCCTTGCCGGTCGACTCGCACGCCTCAGCGACGACGACTTGGCCGCGCTGATCGCCGAGCGCGTGGTCGGGCGCACCCGCATCGACGACTTCTTCGATCTCGCCGAGGCGCTGCTCGACCCGGCCGCGGTGCAACGCGCGCTCGGCCCGCTGGATCGGGATGCGCTTGCCGTACTGTGCGCCGTCGCGGCTTCGCCGGGCGCTGATGAGCGGATCGTCTCCGAGCTTCTGAAGCGCTGGCAGCAGGCATCCGGCGACGGAGAAGGGCGACGCGAGCTGCGGCTGCAGGCGATCCCGCAACTGCTGCAGAGACTCGCCGATGGCCTGCTCGTCGAGGAGGAGGCCGGCCGGTTCACCGCGTACCAGCAGGTGCGTGACCGACTCGCGGCGTGGCCGGCCGAGGGCCTGCCGGATGCGTCGGCCCTCGCGACGGCGGCGGAGCCCCGTCCGCAGACGACCGCCGCGGTTCCCGATCACACGAAGCTCGACAGCTTCGCCGCGGAACGCGCATTCGCGGCGGTCGCCGCCGTCGCGGAACTGCTCGCCGAACTCGAGCGCGAACCGGCCCGCGAACTGCAGAAGGGCGGCCTCTCGCTGCCGGATTCACGTCGCCTGACGGCTGGGCTGGGCGTGCGGCAGGAGCAGGTGCCTGTCGTGCTGAGCGCGGCCGAACGCGCGGGCCTCGTCGGCCGCGACGGCAACGTTTGGCTGCCCACGGCCGCCGCATCGCGCTGGCTGCACCTGAGCACGGCCCGACGTTGGACCGTGCTCGCCGGTGCCTGGCGTTCCAGTCTGGCGACCGACATCCGCCGTCTGCTGCTCTCGCACGCGCACGTTCCATGGGGATCATCGCTGCACGACTGGATGCGATGGCGGTACCCGGCGTCGTTCGCCGAGCTCGGCCACCGGCTGGATGCCGCCACCACAGCCGCCGAGCTGCTCGGCATCACGGTTCGCCGCGTGCCTAGCACGGCTGGTGCGGTGCTGCTGGAGAGCGGTCCGGAGGCAGCGGCATCCATTCTTGCCGCCGCCTTTCCCGCGGAGGTGGATCACGCCTACCTGCAGCACGATCTGTCGATCGTGTCACCCGGCCCGTTGGCTCCCGAGCTCGACACGCGTCTGCGCGTGATGGCCGACGTGGAAAGCCGGGCCCTCGCCTCCACCTACCGGGTCTCCGCCGCGTCGCTGGCCCGGGCCATCGCCTGTGGCGAGACGGCGCAGTCACTGCGCGCGTTTCTCGGTTCGATCTCGCTGACCGGCATCCCGCAGCCGCTCGAGTACCTGATCACGGATGCGGCGGCGCGGTTCGGCCGGGTGCGCGTGCGCGGGTTGACGGGCGAACGGGCGCAGACCGCGATCATCTCCGACGACGACCCGGTGCTGGGCACCATCGAGGTCGATCAATCGCTTGCCGGCGTGGCGCCTATCCGCGACGGGCGACGACTCGTGAGCCGGCTGCCCCGCGACATCGTCTACTGGGCGCTGGTCGACGCCGGGTATCCCGCTGCGGCCGAAGACGAGAGCGGACGCATCGAAAGCGTGGTCGCCCGGCACGTCGCGTCACCACGCCATACCGAAGCAGCTGACGACCGCACCGAAGAGGTCGTGCGCCGGCTGCGGGCGGCGCCCCAGATCGGTCAGAACTCGCAGGCCTGGCTCTCCCGTCAATTGGATGCCGCGGTGCGCTCGCACACCACGCTGCTGGTCTCGGTGGCGCTGCCCGACGGCCGGGAGATCGAGTTCAGCCTGGAGCCGACCGGACTCGGCGGCGGTCGCTTGCGTGCCCGCGATCGCGCGAGCGATATCGAGCGCACGCTGCCGCTGTCGAGCATCCGCACCGTGCGTCCCATCTAGGTACGCCGCGTAGCGGCACCGGGTCGGGTCCGCTCCGGTGCCCCGGCTTCGTCGCCGGCCGCGTAGACTGGACCGTTATGTCTGACGGCCCCCTGATCGTGCAAAGCGACCGCACCGTGCTGCTGGAGGTCGCCCACCCGCAGGCGGAAGACGCGCGGCACGACCTCGCCGTGTTCGCGGAACTCGAGCGCGCGCCCGAGCACATCCACACCTACCGCATCACGCGCCTCGGCCTCTGGAACGCCCGGGCCGCGGGCCATCGGGCCGCCGACATGCTCCGTACGCTCGAGACGTACTCCAAGTTCCCGATCCCGCAGACCGTCACGGTCGACATCACCGAGACGGTGGCCCGTTACGGCCGGCTCACGATCGAGCGCGACGCCGAGGGCGCGCTCGTGCTGCGCAGTGAAGACATCGCCATTCTGACCGAGGTGACCGGCGCCAAGCGCATCGCTCCCTTGCTGGCCGAACGCATCGACGACACGACCTTCGCCGTGGCCGCCTGGGCACGTGGACAGCTCAAGCAGGAACTGGTCAAGCTGGGCTGGCCCGCCGAGGACCTCGCCGGTTACACCCCCGGAACGCCGCACCCGATCGATCTGGTGCAACAGGGCTGGCACCTGCGCGACTACCAGAACAAGGCGGTCGACAACTTCTTCGACGGCGGCTCCGGGGTCGTGGTGCTGCCCTGCGGCGCCGGTAAGACGCTCGTCGGCGCCGGAGCAATGGCCACCGCGAAGACCACGACCCTCATCCTGGTCACCAACACGGTCTCCGCACGGCAGTGGCGCGACGAACTGCTGCGCCGCACGACGCTCACCGCCGAGGAGATCGGCGAATACTCCGGTCAGGTGAAAGAGGTGCGTCCGGTCACGATCGCCACCTATCAGATCCTCACGGCGAAGCGAAAGGGAGAGTACGCGCACCTCGCCCTGTTGGATGCCATGGACTGGGGCTTGGTCATCTACGACGAGGTGCACCTCCTGCCGGCTCCCGTGTTCAAGCTCACCGCCGATTTGCAGGCCAGACGGCGGCTCGGACTGACCGCGACACTCGTGCGCGAAGACGGACGCGAAGGCGACGTGTTCAGCCTGATCGGGCCCAAGCGCTTCGACGCCCCCTGGAAGGAGATCGAGGCGCAGGGCTACATCTCCCCTGCGGCCTGCTACGAGGTGCGCATCGATCTGCCGCAGTCCGACCGGCTCTCGTACGCCGCGGCGCCCGACGATGAGCGATACCGGCTCGCCGCCACCGCACCCGCGAAACTCGCAATCGTGCGCCGTCTGGTCGCCCGGCACGCGGGTGAGCGCATCCTGGTGATCGGTCAGTACCTCGACCAGATCGACGAACTGGCGGACGTCCTGGGCGCTCCCTCGCTGACCGGGGCGACCCCCGTTGACGAACGCGAGCGGCTCTACCAGGAGTTCCGAGACGGCAGCACGCCGGTGCTCGTCGTCAGCAAGGTCGCGAACTTCTCGGTCGACCTGCCCGAGGCGACCGTGGCGATCCAGGTCAGCGGCTCGTTCGGCTCTCGTCAGGAGGAGGCGCAGCGCCTCGGCCGGCTGCTGCGCCCGAAGGAGTCGGGCCTGTCGGCGAACTTCTACACGCTCGTCTCCCGCGACACCGTCGATCAGGACTTCGCGCAGAACAGGCAACGGTTCCTGGCTGAACAGGGCTACAGCTACACGATCCTCGACGCGGATGCCATAGCCGCCTGAGCCGTGCACTCCCGCCCGGGGGCATCCGCGTCAGTCGCGCAGGTAGCGCAGCAGCAGCGTGTCGCCGGAGGCCAGCACGTGCTTCAGCCGCATGCCGAGCGGCACCGAGCCGACGCCGTTGATGATACGGGGACCGGTTCCGCCCTCGAGCATCGGGCTCAGGGTCAGGCACAGCTCGTCGACGGTGCCGTCGGCGACGAGCGAGCCGAACAGGTGCGGCCCGCCTTCGCAGTGGATGCGCCGCAGCCCGAGACGGGCGAGCGCCGCGGTCATCTCACGGGTCTGCACGTGCGCAGGGCCGCATTCGATCACCGTCGCGACCTCGGCCAGGGCAGCGCGCCGGTCGGCAGGAGCCGCGGAGCCGGTCAGCACGATCGGCCGTCGCGGCGCGTCACGGAAGACGCTGGAAGCCGGATCGAGATCGAGTCGAGCGGAGACCACGGCGAACACGGGCTGCGGTGCCAGCGCGTGCTCTTCTCGCCACGCGGCCGACGCATCATCCACCCGCATCCCCCCGTATCCCTCGATGCGCACGGTTCCCGCGCCCACCACGACGACGTCGCAGAGACGTCGTAGCAGGTCGAAGACGCGTCGATCCGCGTCATCCGAAAGCCCAGCGGATCGGCCGGCGTGGGTCGCCGAGCCGTCGAGGCTGGAGACGAAGTTGACCCGGGTCCACGGTGCTTCCCCGACGCCTTCGGCGTAGAGCGCGGCGAGTTCCTCGTCGTCGAGCGCGGTGCCCGGGCCGGGAAGGATGCGGCGGATCTCACTCATTGGCCTCTCCCATGTTGTGTTTCAGGTAGGCGGGTTCGCGCAGGCCCAAAAGCGCCTCGGTCATCCGCACCGCCGCGACCGATTCGCGCACGTTGTGCATCCGCACGATGCGCGCGCCCTGAACGATCGAGAACACCGCGGCGGCGAGCGTACCTTCGATGCGGTCGGCGCGGTCGGCATCCAGCGTCTCGCCGATGAAGTCCTTGTTCGAGACCGCGGCCAGCGTCGGCAGCCCGATGGCGGCGATCTCGCCGAGCCGTCTGGTCAGCTCCAGCGAGTGCAGGGTGTTCTTGTTCAGATCGTGGCCGGGGTCGATCACGATGCGCTCTTCCGGTACGCCGAGGCTGACCGCCAGCTTCACGCGTTGCCTCAGGAACGCCGCAACCTCCGCGACGACGTCGCCGTAGCTCGGGCGTGGATACACGGTGCGGGGAGCGGCGAGACTGTGCGTGATCACGAGCGTCGCCGCGCTGTCGGCCACGGTCTCGGCGAGTGCTGGGTCGTGGATGCCGGTGGTGTCGTTGACCACATCGGCTCCTGCCTCGATCGCCGCACGCGCGACCTGCGCGCGAAACGTGTCGACCGAGATCACGATGTCGGAGCGTTCACGCAGTGCGCGGATCACCGGCACGACACGCTCCGCCTCCTCTTCGGCCGAGAGCTCGGGCCCCGGCGCGAACGGCACTCCCCCGATGTCGACCCAGTCAGCGCCGTCGTCGACGGCTCGTAGGCAGGCCTTAACGGCCCGTTCCAGCCGGAACGTCGCGCCCTGGTCGTAGAACGAATCGGGCGTGCGATTCACCACCGCCATGACCGCCACCCGGCGCGAGAAGTCGAACGTGTGCGCGCCGATCCGGCGCACCGGGGAGATCAGCGGGGGCAGCGAGTACGAGGCGTCGGCGTCGGGCATGTCACCCATCGTGCCCGAGAAGCCTCATAGATCAGCAATCGGCACATCCTTGTCGCGCAACCGGTCGAGGTCGACCGCGCGCTCCGATCGGATCAGGCCCTGGATGTCATCGTTCACGTCCCAGATGTTCACGTTCATACCCGCAACGACTCGCCCGTCGCGCACCCAGAACGCGATGAACTCGCGTGCGTCGACGTCACCGCGGTAGACGACATCGGCGTCCTTGCTCAACGGCGGGTACCCCGACCATTCCATGCCGAGGTCGAACTGGTCGGTGTAGAAGTAAGGGATGTCGTCGAGCACGGCGTCCTGCCCGAGCATCGAACGGCCGGCCACCTTGCCTCCGGCGATCGCGTTCGCCCAGTGCTCGTTGCGCATGCGCTGTTGCAGCACCGGGTGGAACGCGTTCGCGACGTCGCCGGCGGCGAACACGTCCGGAGCGTTGGTGCGCAGGTTGGCGTCGACGAGCACTCCGTTCTGCACCTCGATCCCGGCCGCCTTCGCGAGTTCGACGTTCGGGACGGCGCCGATCCCGATCAGCACCAGGTCGGCGGGCAGCGTGGTCTTCTCGGTGACGACGCCGGTGACGATCCCGTTGGAGTGCTCGAACGACCGGAACCCCTCTGGCAGACGCAACTGCACGCCGTTCTGTTCGTGAAGCCCGCGGAAGACGCGGCCCAGGTCGTCGCCCAGCGCGACCGAGAGCGGCTGATCCTCCATGCCGATGACGGTGACCTCGTTGCCGTAGCCGCGCGCCGCCGACGCGACCTCGAGCCCGATCCACCCGGAGCCGACGATGACCATGCGCTTGCCGCCTTCAGCGATCGTCGACCGCAGCGCCTCGCTGTCGCCCGCCGTGCGCAGCAGGTGCACGCCGGATGCGTCGTGCCCCGGGGCGTCCAGCGCTCGGGGCGAGGCGCCGGTCGCCAACAGCAACCGGTCGTAGCGGGCCACCGAGCCGTCCGAGAGGTCGACGGTGTGGCCGGCCGCGTCGATCGCCGTGGCGGTCAACCCGGTGCTGAGTTGCACGTCGTGCTGTTCATACCAATCGGCCGGGTGCACGAAGATCGAATCCCGCTCGGCGGCACCGGTCAGGTACTCCTTCGACAGCGGCGGCCTGATGTACGGCCGGTCCTGCTCGGCTGCGACGATCCGGATCCTCCCGTCGAAACCCTCGTCCCGCATGGTCTCGGCCGCGGTGGCAGCGGCGAGACCGCCGCCCACGATCAGCATGTCGGATGCCATCTTGCACTCCTTCGTTGTCGTCCTGTCAGCAGGTGCACCGGGTGGGCCGGTCGCGCGATGGGGCGTTCGGCCCAGCTCTCGGCGCCGGCCCTCAGCGTACGGTTCTCAGTCGAATCTGCTTCGCAATCGTTCGTCGTCGGTCAGCGCCCCGGTGAAGCGCGATGTCGTGGTCAGTGCCCCGGTGGCAAGAGCTCCCCGTGTGGTCATGCAGGTGTGTTCGGCTCTCAGCACGACTCCGACGCCTCGCGGTCGCAGTTCTCGTTCGAGTCGTTCGGCGATCTGCATCGTCATGCGCTCCTGCACCTGCAGGTCGCGGCTCACGGCGTCGACGATGCGTGCCAGCTTGGAGAGCCCGATCAGCCGATCTCCCGGCAGGTAGCCGACGTGCGCGACGCCACGGAACGGCAGCAGATGGTGTTCGCAGAGCGACCCGAACGGTATGTCGCGCACGAGCACGAGCTCGTCGTAGCCCTCGTCGTTGGGAAACGTGGTGGCGCGGAACGGCTTCGGCGTGAGCCGCTCGGCGAACGCGTCGACCACGCGACGCGGCGTCTCGGTCAGATGCGGTCCGCTCGGGTCCCGCCCGAACGCTGCGAGCAACTCGGCCACCGCCCGCTCCGCACGGCCGCGATCGAACGCCCCGGCCGGCTCATGGACGGGGTGCAACGCGGTGACCCGGTGGATGCGCGCCGTTGCCTGTTCCTCGACCGCACTGTCCACGTTCGCCTCCCGGTTGTCTTGATCCCGACTCTAGACGCGTCGAAACTCTATTGTCAAGATTTGTTGATTTTAGAGGTAGACTCGGATCATGAACGATTCGTTCGCGGGCCGCGTTTCGGCGATCGGATGCCTGGACGATCCCGTTAGGCGGTCTGTCTACGAGGCCGTGACGCGGCATCCGGACGGCGTCGATCGCAGCACGTTGGCCGACGAGCTCGGGCTCGCCCGATCCACCGCGGCGTTCCACCTCGAACGCCTGGTCGCCGAGGGCCTGATCGCCGCGTTCGCGAAACGCGTGGGTCTTCGCACCGGGCCGGGATCGGGTCGACCGACGAAGCTGTACCGGCGTTCCGAGATGGAGACCAGCGTGAGCGTGCCCGATCGTCATTACGACCTGGCCGCCGATCTGATGGCGCGCGCCATCGAACGCACCGCGCAGAGCGGCGACGAGATCCGGGGTGCGCTGCAGGCCGTGGCGCGCGAGGCCGGCGTCGAAAAGGGCAGAGAGGCGGGCTCGCTCGCCCGCGTGCTGGAACAGAACGGCTACGAACCGGGCGACGACGGCGACGGCGGATTCGCACTGCACAACTGCCCGTTCCATCGGCTCGCGAGGGAGCATACGACGACCGTGTGCGCGCTGAACGTCGGGTTCCTGACCGGGGCGCGCGATGGGGCGGGTGCCGACGAATACGCGATCGCGCCCGCGGTCGCCGGCGCCCCGTGCTGCGCGCACATCAGGCGCAGCACGGCACAGTGACGCTGGACCGGAGTGCTCGATCAGCCCGCAGCAGCGCTCTCGGGGCGTGCTCCGCAACGCCAGCACGGCGCCGACCGATCCTCCAGAAGCGCGCCGCACTCGGGGCAGACCTGCACGAGCCAACAGGCGGCGTCGCCGCCCTCGTCTTCAGTCATCGTGTCGCCACCCCACTGCGCCAGCTTAAGCTCGCTCATCCGATGGCACACCACAGCCTCACAGCAAAGACTCAGCACACGCGCAGATCATGGTGACCATGAACGCTGGCCCCCGCATCCTCATCGTCGACGACGAGCCCAACATCCGTGACCTCCTCACCACGAGCCTGCGCTTCGCGGGGTTCGCCGTGCGCGCCGTCGGCAACGGCGCCCAAGCCATCTCCGCAGTGCTCGAAGAAGAGCCCGACCTGATCATCCTCGATGTGATGCTGCCGGACATGAACGGATTCGGCGTCACCAAGCGCCTGCGCGGCGCCGGTTACACGGCGCCGATCCTCTTCCTCACGGCGAAGGATGACACGGAGGACAAGATCACCGGGCTCACGGTCGGCGGCGACGACTACGTCACCAAGCCGTTCAGCCTCGACGAGATCGTGGCGCGCATCAAGGCCATCCTCCGCCGCACCATGCAGGCCGACGATGACGCCGTGATCCGCGCAGGCGAGTTGACGATGGACCAGGACACCCACGAAGTCTTCGTCGGCGACACCGGGATCGAGCTCAGCCCCACGGAATTCAAGCTGCTGCGCTACCTGATGCTGAACCCGAACCGGGTACTGAGCAAGGCGCAGATCCTCGACCACGTGTGGGAGTACGACTTCAACGGCGATGCAGGCATCGTCGAGAGCTACATCTCCTACCTGCGCCGCAAGGTCGACGCGCATTCCAGTGAACCGCTGATCCAGACCAAGCGCGGCTTCGGCTATATGCTCAAGGCCGCCAAGGTCTGAGCGAACCGGCGGGAATTCAGGTTCCTGCCCTAGTGTCGACATCCATGCAGCACTCCGTCCTCGACAGCTGGAACTCGATCTCGCTGCGGACCAAGATCACCGGTGTCACGGTGCTGGTGCTGACGTTCGGACTGCTCGTTTCGGGCTTCGGCACGATGCTGCTGTTCAAGCCCGTGCTGCTCAATCTGTTCGACCAGCAGGTGCGAGCCGTGGCGTCGAATCCGAATAGCATCAACTCGTTGCTGCCGAAATCGGGAACGAGCACCAGCACGCCGATCGCCGGCACAGGCGGACCGGCCAGCTACTTCGCGGCGCTCTACGACTCCAACGGCAGGCTCACGCTGCGCAACTGGTCGCAGGTTCCCGCAGGCCAACGGCCGGCCATTCCGACGACGATGAGCTTGCAGGCGGGCAACGCGTGCAGCAACCAGCCCCCGCAGTGGATCCAGAGCGGTGACGGTACCGGGTCGTTCCGCATGGTGTGCACCATCGTGCAGCTCGCCGACAAGAACGGCAACGCCGCGGTGCCACCCAGCTACGGCACCGTCATCATCGCGATCTCGACGACCGCGCTCGACAACGCGATGGCCAGCTACCTGTCGATCTTCTTCGGCTTCGGCATCATCGTCGTGGTGATCGGGGCGATTCTGACCAGGATGCTGGTGAGCACGACGTTCGCTCCGTTGCGCGAGGTCGAGCGCACGGCGGCCGCCATCGCCGACGGCGATTTCAGCCAGCGCCTCGGCGGCGCCACCCCGAACACCGAGGTCGGGCGCTTGAACCGGTCTCTGAACACCATGCTGAACCGAATCGACCGCGCGTTCAAAGACCGCGCGCGAACCATCGACCAGATGCGCCGTTTCGTGGGTGACGCCAGCCACGAACTGCGCACCCCGCTGGTCTCGGTGCGCGGCTATGCCGAGCTCTACCGGATGGGCGCGTTGCGCACGCCGGAAGAGGTCGCGCAGGCGATGGAACGCATCGAGAAGGAGGCGATTCGAATGGGCCTTCTCGTCGAAGACCTGCTCGAACTCGCCCGCCTCGATGAGACCAAGCCGCTCGACCTGTCGCCGGTCGATCTCGAGCCGCTCGCGAACGACGCCGCACTCGACACGACCGCAGGCAATCCCGAGCGCACGGTGCGGGTAGTCGTCTCGCTTCCGCCTCTGACCGTCCCCGAGCCCGGTCCCTCGGCGAACCCGCGGTCGCCGGATGCCACGGCGGAGGTGCCCGAGCCGGCCCGCGCGGCCGCCGGGAAGCGGGCGCAGCCGGCCCCGGTCGGGGCCATGAATGCGACCGGGCCGATCGCGTTCGCCGGGGCGACGCTCGCACGGTTGCGCGCCCGCAGACCGCGCCGCACCGACACCCTCAGCCTTCAGACGATGCCGCTCGCGCTCAGCGACATACCCATCGCGCCCATGATGCGGCCGGTCGTGCTGGCCGAGGAGAACAAACTGCGGCAGGTGCTGAACAACCTGATCGGCAACGCGGTGCGCTACACCGCCCCAGACAGCCCGCTCGAGATCGGCGTCGGCATCGACCTGCAGCGGCGCACCGCCCATCTCGACGTGATCGACCACGGTGAGGGCATCCCGCCGCAGATCAGAGAGAAGATCTTCCAGCGGTTCTGGCGCGCCGACACGTCGCGCACCAGGGAGACCGGAGGAAGCGGCCTTGGCTTGGCGATCGTCTCGTCGATCGTCGCCGCGCACAACGGAACGGTCGACGTGTTCAAGACGCCCGGCGGCGGGGCCACCTTTCGCGTCTCGCTGCCGCTGGTCGACTCGCCGGCCGCGCCGCAGCGTCTTCAGTAGCGACTCCCGCCCTCTTCCCCTCCACAGCCGACCGCTCGACCGGTTATGCCCGATCACCGACATCCAGGCTCCCTACGTCCACGCCCCCGGTTAGCGTCGACGCATCAACGGATGACACAAGGAGGACATCATGACCGCGTATCAGGTGGACAGCGATGCGGTACTCAGCGCGACGTCTGCTGTGCGGGCCAGCATGAGCCGAATCCAGGCCGAGGTGGCCGGATTGAACGGGCAGCTCGTGGGCCTGCAGGGTTCCTGGAGCGGCCAGGCCGCCACGGCATTCCAGGGCGTGATCTCGCAATGGCGCGGCACGCAGCAGCGCGTCGAAGAATCGCTCGCTGCGATCGGTCAGGCACTGGGCGTCGCGGGCGAACAGTACGCGGAGATCGAAACGGCGAACGCGCGGCTGTTCCTGCATTGAAAGCGACGCCAGGCAGGCGCGAAAAAGGGCGCCTCCCGTGGGAGGCGCCCTCTTCGATTCGGCGTATGCCTGGTTCGGACTAGAAGTCCATGCCACCGGTCGGGTCGCCGGCCGGAGCACCGTTGTTCTTCTCCGGCTTGTCGGCTACGACGGCCTCGGTGGTCAGGAACAGTCCGGCGATCGACGCGGCGTTCTGCAGCGCGGAACGCGTCACCTTGGCCGGGTCGATGATGCCCTGCGCGAGCAGGTCGCCGTACTCGCCGGTCGCGGCGTTCAGGCCGTGTCCGGCGGGCAGTTCCGCGACCTTGGCCGCGACGACGCCCGGCTCGAGACCGGCGTTGAGAGCGATCTGCTTCAGCGGCGCCTCGATGGCAACGCGCACGATGTTCGCGCCCGTCGCCTCGTCACCGGTCAGCTGAAGGTTCGCGAACGCGATCTTGCCTGCCTGAATCAGCGCGACGCCACCACCGGCGACGACGCCCTCCTCGACGGCGGCCTTCGCGTTGCGCACTGCGTCTTCGATGCGGTGCTTGCGCTCCTTGAGCTCCACCTCGGTGGCGGCACCGGCCTTGATGACCGCAACACCGCCGGCGAGCTTCGCCAGGCGCTCCTGCAGCTTCTCACGGTCGTAGTCGCTGTCGGTGTTCTCGATCTCGTTACGGATCTGCTGCACGCGACCGGCGATCTGCTCGGAGTCGCCCGCACCCTCGACGATGGTCGTCTCATCCTTCGTGATGACGACCTTGCGGGCCTGGCCGAGCAGATCGAGCGTGACGCTCTCGAGCTTGAGGCCGACCTCTTCGCTGATGACCTGGCCACCGGTGAGGATGGCGATGTCCTGCAACTGAGCCTTGCGGCGGTCGCCGAAGCCCGGGGCCTTCACGGCGACGGACTTGAAGATGCCGCGGATCTTGTTCACGATCAGGGTCGCCAGCGCCTCGCCGTCGACGTCTTCCGCGATGATCAGGAGCTGCTTGCCCGACTGGATGACCTTGTCGACGATCGGCAGCAGATCCTTGATGTTCGAGATCTTCTGGTTCGCGATCAGGATGTACGGGTCTTCGAACACCGCTTCCTGACGGTCGGGGTCGGTCACGAAGTACTGCGACAGGAAGCCCTTGTCGAAGCGCATGCCCTCGGTCAGCTCGAGCTCGGTGCCGAACGTGTTCGACTCCTCGACCGTGACGACGCCTTCCTTGCCCACCTTGTCGATGGCCTCGGCGATGATCGCGCCGATCTCGGCGTCGGCCGCCGAGATGGATGCTGTCGCAGCGATCTGTTCCTTGGTCTCGACCTCGATGGCGTTCGCGATGAGCTGCTCGGTGACAGCGGCGACCGCCTTCTCGATGCCCTTCTTCAGGCTGATCGGGTCGGCACCGGCGGCCACGTTGCGCAGACCCTCGCGCACCAGGGCCTGAGCGAGAACGGTCGCCGTGGTGGTGCCGTCACCCGCCACGTCATCGGTCTTCTTCGCGACCTCTTTGACGAGCTCTGCGCCGATCTTCTCGTACGGCTCGTCGAGCTCGATCTCCTTGGCGATCGACACGCCGTCGTTGGTGATGGTGGGGGCGCCCCACTTCTTCTCGAGCACGACGTTGCGGCCGCGCGGGCCGAGGGTCACCTTGACCGCGTCGGCCAGCGTGTTCAGTCCACGCTCGAGCCCGCGGCGGGCTTCCTCGTCAAAAGCAATCATCTTTGCCATGGTTGTTTCTCGTCCCTCCCGGACGTTACGCGAAAGATTCAGACAATTAGCACTCGGGTTGAGCGAGTGCTAATAGCGATTCTGGCACTCTAGGCAGGAGAGTGCAAGTGCGAGGCGGCGGAGCGCCTGCGCGTCCCGCTGCAGGCATCCGAGCATGCGAAAGGGGCGCCGTCCGGCCGACCGGACGACGCCCCTCCGGACGCGATCGACACGACTTCAGGCCAGGCGCACCGACTCGGCTTGCGGCCCCTTGGCCCCGCTGCCGACCTCGAATACCACCTGCTGGCCCTCTTCGAGAGCCTTGTACCCGCTCATGTCGATCGCGGAGTAGTGGACGAACACGTCCTGACCGCCGCCGTCGACCGTGATGAAGCCGTAGCCCTTCTCAGCGTTGAACCATTTGACGGTCCCATTCGCCATTGATTGCTCCCATGTACCTGTGCTTCGACGCACGCAGGCGCGCGAGTCGTTGGCTCATGATCCTAATGGAGCGCGCAGTCGCCGAACCAGGGTGTTCTCAATTCGAGATATTTGCGATCGGATCAGCCGGAAGGCACCTGATCCGAGCCCACGACGACCGTCAGATCGGCGCCGGTGTCGACGAAGTCCTGGGTCTTGCTCACGGTCGCCCCGGGCAGGCTGCGGGCGGCTCCGAGCGCCGCCGCGCGGTTCTTGTCGGCCGAATAGTAGATCACCGTCTTCTTCAGATCGGTCTGGCTGGCGTTGGCGGTCGAGATGTGCTTCCACCCCGCCTTGCCGAGGGTCGTCGCCACCTCTCCGGCGAGGCCGGGCTGGTTCGTGCCGTTGAGAACGGTGATGTTCAGCTTGGGGTCGACGATCGGGGTGATCGTCGGGGTGGGAGTGGAAGTCGCAGTGGGTGTGCCGCTGGTGGTCTGCGCCGAGAACCCGGGAACATCGACGTTGCCGTTGATGATCGAGATGCCCAGGATGCCGGCGCCGACGATGAGGACGATCGCGAGCGCGCACCATCCGATCCAGATCCATGCCCGCGCCTTGCTGCGCGGTGCGCGATGCGCGCCCACGCGTCGCAGATCGTCGGGAACCGCGTCGAATCGGTCCTTCGGATAGGAATGTGCCACGGATCGGTCCTCAGTCGGTGTATCGGGTGCGCGAGGCACGCGCGGCCACGCGGGCGTCACGCACCCGCTGCAGTCGTTTGACAAGCATCGGGTCGTGAACGAGAGCCGCCGGCGAGTCGATCAACGCGCCGAGCACCTGATAGTAACGGGCCGCCGAGAGCCCGAAGGTCTGGCGGATGGCCTGTTCCTTCGCCCCGGCGTGCTGCCACCACTGGCGTTCGAAGTCGAGTACGAGCCGATCACGCTCGGACAGTGCAGAATCGGGCCGTCGGTCGTCGGCGGCCGAACCGTGCTGCGCACTGTCCACCGCCACCGTCCTCTCATGATTGCTGACATCCTATGGGCGGCCGGCTGTGGAACACCCGAGGCACCCCGCGCGTTTACTGTTGGTGGCGGCGTGTGAGCGCGGCCTGAGCGAAGGGATGGATCATGGCGTATTCGGTGAAGAAGAGCGAAGAGCAATGGCGTGAGGAACTCGACGAGGAGCGTTTCGCCGTGTTGCGCCAGGCGGCCACCGAACGGCCGTGGACCGGTGAACTGCTCGAGGAGAGCCGTGCCGGGCTGTACACGTGTGCCGCCTGCGGCGCCGAGCTGTTCAAGAGCGGCACGAAATTCGACTCGCACTGCGGCTGGCCGAGCTTCTACGAGTCGGTTCGACCCGAGGCGGTGGAACTGATCGAGGACCGCAGTCTCGGCATGGCGCGCACCGAGGTGCGCTGTGCGAATTGCGGATCGCACCTGGGTCACGTGTTCGACGACGGGTTCGGCACCCCCACCGGGCAGCGCTACTGCATGAACTCCTTGGCACTGGACTTCGCGCCGGAGGGCGCAGCGGATTCCGAGGACGCGCCGCACGCATGAGCGCAGTGCGCGACGCGGTCGAGGGCCGGCGTTCGTACTCGAAGGTGACCGATGAAGCTCCCGGCCACCAGGAGCTCGTCGCCCTGGTGGCGTCGGCCGCGCGCGTCGCGGACCACGGTTCGCTGCAGCCGTGGCGGGTTGTCGAGTTGCGCGGCGCCGCACGCGATCGGCTGGGCCAGGCGATGGTGCAGGCCGCCGGTGCCCTGGGTAAGGACGCCGAGAAGCTCGCCGCCAAGCCGCTGCGGGCTCCGCTGCTCATCGCGATCGTGACCGTGCGGCGCGACAGCGAGAAGGTTCCGGAATGGGAACAGGATGCCGCGGCATCCGGAGTCGCCCACGTGCTGAGTCTGCTGTTGCACGACGCGGGATGGGGCGTGATGTGGCGCACCGGCGCATACACGCGCACGACGGCCGTTGCGCGGATGCATGGGCTGGCGCCGAACGAGCGGCTGATGGGCTGGCTCTATGTCGGCGGCATCCCCGAGGGTAAGCGTGCCGGAACGCGAAAGCCGATCGACGTGGCCGACCTCATCACGGTCCTCGACTGAAGAGGCGGCCGTGGACCGCCCGGTCCGGGGATGACGCGAGGCTGGAGCCGACTGCGAGACTCGAACTCGCGACCCCTTCTTTACAAGAGAAGTGCTCTACCAACTGAGCTAAGCCGGCCGATGACGCGGATCAACCGCGATACGGCGACAATCCTACTTGGTCGACGTGGGGGCCGGGGTCGCGGAACCGGGTGCGGGAGTCGCCGTGGCGGTCGAGTACGAGTCGCCTTGCGCCTTGACCACAAACGCGCGGAACTCGCTCGCGTCGGTCAGCTTGCCCTTGTACTCCTGCCCGTTCACCAAAACGAGGGGGGTGCCCTTCAGCTTGCTGACGTCGGAGTTCGGGATCGGCCCGGCCAGCGCCCGGTCGAGCGCGTTCTGGGCCCAGGTGTCGAAGCGCGCGTCATCGATGCAGCCGTCGACCGAACCGAGTGCGTTCACACCCGCCGCCTTCACGTACCCCTTGATCTGGGCGTCGGTCAGCCCCGGTCCCTCTTCGCTGGGCTGATGCTCGAAGAGCTCTCTGTTGAACGCCCAGAACGCGTCCGGTTCGTAGTTCGCGACGCAGGCCGCGGCGTTGGTGGCGCGCAGCGAGTACTTGGTTCCCGCGGAGTGGCTGGCCAGGAAGGGCAACGGGTGGATCTCGACCGTCGCCGCACCGCTGTCGACGAGCTTGCCGATCTGGTCTGCGTTCGTGCGCTCGAACTGGCCGCAGAACGGGCACAGGTAGTCGACGTACGTGACGATATTGACGACGCCCGCACTCGGGTCGGGCTTGTTCGCCACCGGCTTGGCACCGGGCTCCACCGAGCCGGACGGCTTCGCCTTGAGGTTCTCGCCGATCAGGATGCCGTCGCTCGCCATGTTCTTCGGACCCGGCTCCGGCGGGCGGATCGAGGAGACGATGATCACGGCGATCACCGCAAGGACCGCGACGATGCCGATGCCGATGCCGCCCTGGACGAGCATGCGGTTGCGGCGATCGCGTTTGCGCTGTTGTTCACGCAGTTGACGCGCCTTCTCACGCGCGGCCGCTCGACGCTCGTTCTTTCCTGGACGATGGTCGGCGTGACCGTCGTTAGTCATGGAACCTCACTTCGGGTGCGGGAGACGCTGTGCAGCGCACGCCGCCGGCTGTCATGCGAACGCTCGATTGATAGTAGGACTGGCCCCTGGGAAATGCCCAAACAGCGGCTCCCGGCGGGCGGGGCCGCACCCCGCGCACGCCCTCGAACTCGGGCTCCGATTGCGCGGCGCTGCACGGCATGTCGTACTATGAGTGCGGTCACCGACGACAGACGGTGGCAGTAGAACCATCCATTCACTACGGATCGTCCGGCACGTACCTGCCGGTGAAGGAGAAACAGCACCATGGCAACTGTCACCTTTGACAATGCAACCCGCCTCTACCCGGGCTCGACCCGTCCCGCGGTCGACAAGCTGAACATCGAGATCGCCGATGGCGAATTCCTCGTTCTCGTCGGCCCTTCCGGTTGTGGAAAGTCGACCTCCCTGCGCATGCTCGCAGGCCTCGAAGAGGTCAACGACGGCAACATCTTCATCGGCGAGCGGAACGTGACCGACGTTCCCCCGAAAGACCGCGACATCGCCATGGTCTTCCAGAACTACGCCCTCTACCCGCACATGACGGTCGCCGAGAACATGGGCTTCGCCCTGAAGATCGCCGGCGTCAAGAAGGAAGAGCGCGCGACGCGCGTTCTGGAGGCTGCGCGGCTGCTCGACCTCGAGCCGTACCTGGGCCGCAAGCCGAAGGCGCTCTCCGGCGGTCAGCGTCAGCGCGTCGCGATGGGCCGCGCGATCGTGCGCAGCCCCCAGGTGTTCCTGATGGACGAGCCGCTGTCGAACCTCGACGCCAAGCTGCGAGTGCAGACCCGCACCCAGATCGCCTCCCTCACGCGCCGCCTGGGCGTCACCACGGTCTACGTCACGCACGACCAGACCGAGGCGCTGACCATGGGCGACCGCATCGCCGTGCTCAAGGACGGCGTGCTGCAGCAGGTCGGCACCCCGCGCGACCTCTACGCGCAGCCGAACAACGTGTTCGTCGCCGGCTTCATCGGAAGCCCCGCGATGAACCTGTTCCAGGCCGATGTCGCCGACAGCGGCGTGCACTTCGGTACCACCGTGGTTCCGGTGGAGCGCGACACTCTCTCCAACGCCGGCAACTCGGTCACGATCGGAGTTCGTCCGGAGGACGTCGTCGTCTCGAACAACGAAGGCGCCGGCCTCAAGGTCGTTGTCGACCTCGTCGAGGAACTCGGCGCCGACGGTTACCTGTACGGCCACTCCGAGGTCGAAGGCAAGCGCACCGACATCGTCGCGCGCGTCGACGGTCGCATGCACCCCAACGCGGGAGACACCGTGTACATCACCCCGAAGCCGGGTCACGTGCACGTGTTCCACGCCGAGAACGGCGAGCGCCTCGGCGGCGCCGTCATCGACTGACGCACGAACAATCACTGACTCTGCCGCGGCCGGCGAATCGCAAGCCGCGGCAGAGTCGTCTTTCGGCGCGATGTGTACGGTAGGAACATCATGAGCGGCTCACTCAACATCACCGCGGCCACGGTCGACCCGGCGCTGCTCGACCTGCCGTGGAACGTGCCGCTGGACGAGTGGTCGAACGACCACATCGCGCTGCTGCCGAAGGGCATCTCGCGCCACCTGGTGCGGTTCGCGAACCTCTCCGGCTACGTCATCGCCGTCAAGGAGACGACCGGCGAGATGGCGCGACGCGAGTACGACCTGCTGCGCACGCTGCAGCGGCTCGACGTTCCGTGCGTCGACCCGGTCGCGGTGATCACCGGCCGCACCGACGACGACGGCGTGCCGCTCAAGACCGCACTGGTGACCCGGCATCTGAAGTTCTCGCTGCCGTACCGAGCGCTGTTCTCGCAGACTCTGCGACCCGACACCGCCACACGCCTGGTGGATGCTCTCGCCGTGCTGCTCGTGCGACTGCACATCGTGGGCTTCTTCTGGGGCGACGTGTCGTTGTCGAACACCCTGTTCCGCCGCGACGCGGGTGCCTTCGCCGCCTACCTGGTGGATGCCGAGACGGGGCAGCTCTATGAGGGCCGGCTCTCCAACGGGCAGCGGGAGAACGACCTGGAGATCGCGCGTGTGAACATCGCCGGCGAGCTGATGGATCTCGCCGCGGGCGGGCGTGCCGCTGAAGAGCTCGACCCGGTTGAGGTCTCCAACGGCATCGTTGCCGCGTACCGCTCGCTGTGGAAGGAGCTGACGGCGACGGAGTCGTTCTCCTCGTCGGAACGCTGGCGGATCAACGAACGTGTCGACCGGCTCAACGACCTCGGCTTCGACATCGAGGAGCTGGCGATCAAGACCGACGAAGCCGGAACCACGGTGCGCATCCAGCCGAAGGTGGTGGATGCCGGTCACCACCAGCGCAGGTTGCTGCGACTCACCGGCCTCGACACGGGTGAGAACCAGGCCCGTCGGCTGCTCAATGACCTCGACTCGTACTCCGCGACCCTCGGCAAGCAGGGGCTCGACGAGGAGGCCATGGCGCACGAATGGCTGATGCGCGTGTTCGAGCCGGTCGTGCGCGCGATCCCCAACGAGCTGAAGGGCAAACTCGAACCGGCGGAGGTGTTCCACCAGGTGCTCGAGCACCGCTGGTTCATGTCGCAGAACGAGACACGCGACGTTCCCCTGGCCGAGGCCCTCACCTCGTACATCAACGACGTGTTGCGCCATCGTCGCGACGAGGCGACCGTGATCGCCCCGCCGACCGAGGCCATCACCCTGCCGAACGCCGTCATCGACGCCGAAGACGCGGACGACTGGCGATCGAAGGTCTAGCGGGGCCTGCGCTGACTACTGGGCCCGCAGCCGTGCGACCTCGTAGAGCGCGACGGATGCTGCGATGCCCGCATTGAGCGATTCGGTCGCGCTACTGATCGGAATCGACACGATCGCGTCGCACGTCTCTGTCACCAGACGCGAGAGCCCTTTGCCCTCACTGCCTACGACGATGACAACCGGTCGGTCGGCCAGCTCCAGGCCCGGCAGCGAGACGTCCCCGCCCCCGTCCAGGCCGAGCACGAAGACGCCGGCCTGCTTCAGCGCCTTGAGCGTCTGCGTGAGGTTGGCCGCCATCGCGACGGGGGTGCGAGCGGCTGCACCGGCCGAGGTCTTCCACGCCGATGCTGTGACGCCGACCGAACGCCGCTGCGGCACGATCACGCCCTGACCTCCGAATGCGGCGGTGGAGCGGATGATCGCGCCCAGGTTGCGCGGGTCGGTGATGCCGTCGAGCGCCACGAACAGCGGAGTCTCGCCCCGGGCGACGACGGTGTCCAGGAGTTCCTGCGGGTGGGCGTACTCGTACGCCGGCACCTTGATCGCGATGCCCTGGTGCACGGCGTCGTGGCCCGACATCCGATCGAGTTCTGCCCGCATCACCTCGAGGATCGGGATCCCGCGCTTGGTCGCGATGGACAGTGCCTCCTTGACACGATCGTCGATCTCGACGCGCGACGCGATATAGAGCGTGGAGGCCGGAATATTGGCGCGCAGCGCCTCCAGCACGGAGTTGCGTCCGGTGACCAGTTCGGTGTCTTCCGAACCCGATCGACGTCGGCCGGACCCGCCGCCGGAGTCCGAGCGCTGCGGCGCTCGTCCCCTGCCGCCGGACGCGGCGTAACGCTCCTGCGCGGCCTTGCGCTTTCCTGCCGGATGGTAGGTGCGCTCCTCCGCCTTCGGGGTCGGGCCTTTGCCCTCCAGCGACTTGCGTCCCTGGCCGCCGGAACCCTTGGTGGGGCCCTTCTTGGTCTTGCGCACGGCGCCGGCGCGGTTCGGTTTGCCCGATTTCGAGTTACTGGGCATCAAGACTCCAATGTGCACCCGTCGGGGTGTCTTCGATCGTTATTCCTGCCGCGACGAGTTCGTCGCGGATCCGGTCTGCTGCCGCGAAATCGCGGGTGTCACGCGCTGCCTGACGGTCGCCGAGCATCCGCTTGACGAGCGAGTCGAGCGCTTGTCGCGCGGGAGCATCCGCCGTCTGCTGCCAACGCGGGGCGAGCGGGTTGATGCCGAGCACTTCGGTCATGGCGAGCACCTCGCCGCGTGCGGTCGCCGCGTCGTGCAGTTCCTCGGCGTCCAGAGCGGCGTTGCCGGCACGCACCGTCTCGTGCAACACCGCGAGAGCCTGCGGAACAGCGAGATCGTCGTCCATGGCGGCGGCGAAGGCGTCGGGAACGTGCTCGACGCCGCTTCCCGCGAACCGGGTGCCGGCCAGGCGGCGGTCGACCCGATCGAGGAAGCCGGCGACGCGATCCAGCGCCGCCTCCGCCTCTGCGAGGGATCCCTCGTGGTAGTCGATGGTCGAACGATAATGCGCCGCGCCGAGGTAGTACCGCACCACCAGCGGCCGGGCCTGGCCCAGCAGGTCGGCGGCGTAGACGGAGTTGCCCAGCGACTTCGACATCTTCTGGCCGTTCACATTCACCAGGCCGTTGTGCACCCAGTAGTTCGCGAACGCGTCGCCCGCCGCGGTGGACTGGGCCAACTCGTTCTCGTGGTGCGGGAAGCGCAGGTCGAGGCCGCCGCCGTGGATGTCGAAACGCGGGCCGAGATACCGCGCCGACATCGCCGAGCACTCGATGTGCCATCCGGGTCGGCCCTCGCCCCACGGGCTGGCCCACGATGCGGATTCGGGTTCGTCGGCTTTGCGCCCCTTCCACAGTGCGAAGTCACGTGGGTCGCGCTTGGCCCGCAGGTCGGCGTCCGCGGCGGCCTCCATGTTCTCGATGCTCTGCCGGGTCAATTCGCCGTAGCCCGGCCAGCTCGCCACGTCGAAATAGACATCCCCGGAACCGTCGGCGGCCGGGTAGGCGTGGCCCGCCTCGATCAGGCGCGCGATCAGTTCCTGCATCTGCGGGATGCTGGCGGTGGCACGCGGTTCATAGCTGGGCGGCAGGATCCCCAGGGCGTTGTACCCGGCGGTGAACTCGAGTTCGTAGCGATACGCGAGTGCCCACCACTCCTCGTTGGTTCCGGTCGCCCGGCCGGCCGCGGCGTTCATCAGCACCTTGTCGTCGACGTCGGTGACGTTGCGCACCAGGGTCACCTCGTAGCCGCGGTAGTTCAACCACCGTCGCAGGATGTCGTACACGAGGGCGGAGCGCAGGTGACCGATGTGCGGGGAGGACTGAACCGTCGGCCCGCAGACGTAAAGACCCGCGGCGCCGTCCTCGAGGGGCACAAAATCGCGCAGGGCCTGCGCTCGGGAGTCGTACAGTCTGAGGCTCACTCCTCTACCTTATTTGCCGGTCCGGTGCCCGCCTGCATCATGACGAGCATGGTCTTCACCTCGGCGAGTTCGTCCATCACCTCCTTGATGTGTCTGCGGGTCACGCGCTGTTCCAGCTCGTCGCGCTCCCCCACCTTCTCGATGAAGTACGAGGCGATGGTGGCGGCGACCGTGCCCACGATGCCGACCCCGGCGATCATCAGGCCGACGGCGATGAACTTTCCGATCACAGTGACGGGCACGATGTCTCCGTAACCGACGGTGGTGATCGTCACGCACGCCCACCAGAGCGCTTCACCGAACGAATGGATGCGCGAGTGGATGTCGTTCTGCTCGGCGTCGAGGACGGCGAGCCCCGCCATGAGCACCAGCACCGCACCGTACGAGAACACGTACAACATGGCGCGGCCGCGGAAGGCGGTTCCGGCGAATCGCTGGAATATCGCCAGCAAACCGACCAGACGCAGCAACCGCAGGGGGCGCAGCACCGGCAGCACGACGATCGCCAGGTCGAGCAGGTGGCGCCAGAACCATTGCCATCGGCGTTCGGCGAGCGTCAGGCGCACGATGTAGTCGATGCCGAATAGTGCCCACGCGCCCCACATCACGGCATCCTGCACTCGGTCGGCCGGCGGCCGAAGGTCGGCCAGTACGGTCCACGCGTAAGCGACCACGAACACGAGGGCGACGACGATGAGGGGCGTGTCGGTGAGCCGCTGCCACCGATCGAGAGTCAAGGGACGTCGCCCTACGGCTGGTACCGGGTCTGCCTGATTCATGGCACAACGGTATGCCCCGCGGGGGCTCAGCGGGAGGGCGCGATCAACGCGGTGGCGATCGCGGCGACGCCCTCGCCTCGGCCGGTGAATCCGAGACCGTCGGTCGTCGTGGCGGATACGCTCACCGGCGCTCCGACCAGACCGGTCAGCACGTCCTCCGCCTCGGTGCGTCGACCGGCGAATCGAGGACGATTGCCGATCAGCTGCACCGACACGTTGCCGACCGCGAAGCCCGCCTCCTGCAGCATCCGCACCGCGCCGAGCAGGAACACCTCGCCGTGCGCCCCCGCATAGCGGGGATCGGAGGTGCCGAACGCGCTGCCGATGTCGCCCAGCCCGGCGGCGGCCAGCAGGGCGTCGGTGATCGCGTGCGCGACCGGGTCGGCGTCGCTGTGGCCGACGAGGCCGGGCTCGCCCGGCCAGTGCAGTCCCGCCACCCAGAGCTCACCCCCTGCTGCGAACGCATGTGTGTCGATTCCGACGCCGACGCGCACTCCGAGACTCGGCGTCACCAGCTGCTCGGCTCGTTGCAGATCCCAAGCAGTGGTGATCTTGAAGGCGAGCGGATCACCCTCGATCAGACGCACCGGATGCCCGGCCGCGGCGACCAGCGCGGCATCGTCGGTGAAGTCCTCCGGTTGGGCGGCGTACGCCTGTTCGAGATGGGCGCGCGGGAACCCCTGCGGCGTCTGCACGGCGGAGAGCTCCGAGCGGTCCACCGTGTCGAGGATCGCGCCCGCATCGCCGGTGCGTTTGATCGTGTCGGCGACGGGCAGACCGGGCACGGCTCCGCCGGCGGCGGCATCGACCGCGCCGACCACCCGGTCGAACTGGGCGGGCGGGGTGAGCGCTCGAGCGGCGTCATGCACGAGCACCACCTCGACGGCGGCGTGCACGACGCGCAGCCCTGCCGTCACCGACGCCTGTCGGGTCGCACCCCCGGCGACGACGGTGACCAGGTCACCGACGGCGCCCGCGGCTCGCGCCGCGATGCGTCGCGCCTCATCGACCAGACCGGCCGGCGCCACGACGATCAACTGGGCGGCCTCTCGCATGCCGAGAACGGAATGCAGAGCGCGCTCCAGCATCGGCCGCCCACCGAGCGGGACGAACGCCTTGGGCGTTTCGGCGCCCAGGCGCGACCCCGCGCCCGCCGCGACGATGATGACGGCGATGCGCGGCGCGGTGGTGCTCATGTCGTCGAGCGTAGCGGGCGTCGACGCATCCGCGGCCCCTTCAGCGAACCCAGAGGCCGACGAACCCAGAGGCCGACAAACCCAGAGGCCGACGAACCCAGGGCCGACGCCACGGCCGCTGGGCCGGTTAGGAGGCGAGCACCTCGTCGAGCACGGTGGATGCCTGCTCTTCGTCGGTCTTCTCTGCGAGAGCGAGTTCGGAGATCAGGATCTGGCGCGCCTTGGCGAGCATGCGCTTCTCTCCGGCCGACAGGCCACGGTCCTGATCGCGGCGCCACAGGTCGCGAACGACCTCTGACACCTTGATCACGTCGCCGGAGGCGAGCTTCTCGAGGTTCGCCTTGTATCGACGCGACCAGTTGGTCGGTTCCTCGGTGAAAGGCGCTCGCAGCACCTCGAAGACGCGATCCAGGCCCTCTTTCCCGATCACATCCCGCACGCCGACCAGGTCGACGTTGTCGGCGGGAACCTCGATCACCAGGTCACCCTGAGTGACATTGAGTTTGAGGTAGAGCTTCTCCTCGCCCTTGATGATTCTCTTCTTGACTTCGGTGATCGTTGCGGCACCGTGGTGGGGGTAAACGACTGTCTCGCCAACCTCGAAAAGCATAGATTGAAGTCCCTTCAGCAACCTCCAGGATACCACAGCGGGTACGTGGTAAGCTCCGGCCTCCCCGCCCGGACGGGCTCCGCCGATACGCTAAACTCGAACCGCATTCCGCGGATCCCCCGGCCGCTTCGGCCCACGCGAGTGCGACTTTGGGAGGGTTTTGTGAAGGCGCCGCGCATTGCAGCAACCGTCGTTCTGGCCATCGGCATCGCGCTCGGCACCGCAGGCTGCGACCTGACGGCGCCGCAGGCGACGACCAAGCATTACGACGCGAGCGACGGAGTGAGCGGCTCGGTCGGTGACGTCGACGTGCGCAACGCGTTCGTCGTGAGCGACGACGGCACGGTCGGCAACCTGGTCTTCACTCTGGTGAACAACGGCGACTCGGCGCACCTGGTGACGATCGAGTCGGGCAGCGGATCGAACAAGACCGACAAGCAGGTGTCGATCGGCGCAGGCAAGCTCACGCCGTTCGGCGGCCCGGATCAGCGCCGCGTGCTGATCGAGAACCTCGACACCAAGCCCGGCACGCTCTACCCGGTCTACTTCCAGTACGGCGACAAGACGGGTGTGCGCCTGCTCGCGCCGGTGCTCGACTCGTCGCTGCCGGCGTACTCCGACTACTCTCCGAACTCCGCGGTCGAGAGCATCGCGAACCAGTAGCGGCCCTCGGTTGTCGGGTCAGCCGGATTCGGGTCAGTCGGATTCGAACCGGTAGCCCAAGCCTCGTACCGTCACGAGCATGCTCGGGTCCGACGGGTTGCGCTCGATGCGCGACCGGATGCGCTTGATGTGCACGTCGAGGGTCTTGGTGTCGCCGAAGTAGTCGCTCCCCCACACCCGGTCGATCAGTTGCCCCCTCGTGAGCACCCTCCCGGCGTTGCGCAGCAGAAGCTCGAGGAGTTCGAATTCCTTCAACGGCATGGGAATCTCGCGACCCTCGACCGTGACGGCATGCCGTTCGACATCCATCCGGACCGTTCCCGCGCTGAGGATGCCGTCATCGGCATCGGATTCGTCCTCGGTGCGTCTGCGCAGCACGGCGCGGATGCGCGCGATCAGCTCGCGACTCGAGTACGGCTTCGTGACGTAGTCGTCGGCGCCGAGCTCCAACCCCACCACGATGTCGATCTCGGAGTCCTTCGCCGTGAGCATGATCACGGGCACGGCAGACCTCGCGCGCAGCTCGCGGCACACCTCGGTACCGGGCATCCCGGGCAGCATCAGGTCGAGCAGCACCAGGTCTGCCCCGTCGCGGTCGAATGCGTCCAGCGCGCCGTTTCCGGTGTCGGCGATGGTCACCTCATAGCCTTCGCGCCGCAGCAGGAACGCCAGCGGGTCACTCAGCGCTGCCTCGTCTTCGACCAGCAGGATGCGTGTCACGCGGGTTTCTCCGTCCGTTTGCTTTCCAAGTCGGCCGCGGGCAGCCGGATGGTGAAGGTCGATCCCCGGCCCGGCTTCGACCATGCCGACACCTCGCCGCCGTGATTCTGAACAGCGTGTTTGACGATCGCGAGCCCGAGGCCGGTACCCCCGGTGTTCCGGGCACGCGCCTGATCGACTCGGTAGAACCGCTCGAAGACCCGGTCGAGTTCGTCGGGCGGGATCCCCTCGCCCTGATCGGTGATCGCGACCTCGACGACGTCCGCAACGACTCGCCCGCCGATGCCGACCCGCGAGCGGTCGGGCGAGTAGCGGATCGCGTTCGAGATGAGGTTGTGCACGGCCGTGACCAAAAGCGTCTCATCGCCGTACACCTGGGCGTCGGTCACTTCTCCCACCGCCAGCGTGATGTCGCGGGCCGCTGCGGCGACGCGGTTCTGGTCGACGGCAGCCGCGATCACGCCGTCGATACGCACCCGGTCGGCGTGCGCGACGGCATCTGCGGACTGCAACCGGGAGAGCTCGATGATGTCCTGCGTGATCCGCGCGAGTCGAGCGGATTCCGCCGTGAGCTGGGTCGCGAAGCGGTGCACGGCATCCTGATCGTCGGCCGCAGACTGCAGCGCCTCGGCCAAGAGCGAGACGGAGCCGATGGGGGTCTTCAGCTCGTGGCTGATGTTGGCGATGAAGTCCCGGCGCACGGCATCCAACCGCAGTGCTTCCGTGTGATCGTCTGCCAGCAGCAGGATGTAACGCGCGCCGAGCCGCGCGACTCGCACCTGAAGGTGGATGCTGGCGTCGCCGAGTCGACCACGGCCGAGTTCGACCGACTTCGCCACGGGCTCGCCGTCACGCCGCACGCGATCGACGAGTTCGATCAGTTCGGCACCCACCAGTCCCTGATTCCAGACCAGTCCGAGGGCGTATGCACCGGGCGAGGCCTTCACCACGTTGTTCGACGGATCGAGCACGACGCCCGCGGATTCCAGTGCATCGAGCACCTGGTCGACACCGTCGGGTACTGCGGAATCGATCACCTGTCGGGCGTGCTCGCCGTGTCGTGCTGCTGCGAGAAGCAGGGCGACGACACCGGCACCGACGACGAGGCCGAATGCCAGGGCCAGCAGCACCAGCCAGGTGGGGTCCATGCTCACCAGCGTACTGAGCGAGAGGGTCGGCCTTTCGCTCGAAGGCCGCACGGGGGCGGTACTTTAGACAGTGTTCCGGCAGCCGTCACCGTTCGTTAACCTCCGCCGGGCAACATGGCGGTCGGGGTCGCGTGGCCCGCTCATGCCGCGCATCCCGCCGGCGCCAGGAAGGACAGTGCCCGACAATGCGTGAAGTCTTCCAACAGGAACTGCGGGAGGTTCAAGACCGCCTCGTCGAGATCGCCGAACTCGTCGTGGCATCAATCCGCAACGCCACCCGGGCGTTCAACGAATCGGATGTCTCGCTGGCCGAGACCGTGATCGCCGACGACAGCAAGATCGACGAACTCACGGTCGTGCTCGACGAGCTCTCGATCCAGATCCTCGCGCGCCAGCAGCCGGTGGCGCGCGATCTGCGCATCGTCGTGAGCGCGCTGCGAGTCAGCGCGTCACTGGAGCGGATGGGCGACATGGCCGAGCACATCGCCCAGCTGGCCCGGTACCGTTTCCCCGACAAGGTGGTTCCGAAGTCGCTCCGCTCGACCTTCAAGGAGATGGGCAGGCTCGACGTGCTGATCGCCGAGAAGCTCGCCGATCTGCTGCGCACCCAGGATCCGGCGATAGCCGAAGAGATCCGCAACGAAGACGACAAGATCGACGACCTGCACGTGAGTGTGTTCGACAAAGTGCTCGGGGAGACGTGGAAGGGCGCCGCCGTCGACACTGTCGACGCCACGCTGGCCTCCCGTTACCACGAGCGGTTCGCCGATCACGCGGTGTCGATCGCGAAGAAGATGCAGTACCTCGCCACCGGCGACTGGGTACCCGACGACGCCGCTTGAGCTCGGCCACGGGACGCGCGGCGAGCGCGGCCTTGCCCTTATTCAGGATTCGCGCGTGAGCGGAGCGAGCGAGGAGACACGCCTGGAACCGTGACCGCCCTCCTGCGGCCAATCCACGAGGGCGAGCGTGTCGAGAAGCACGCGCCGCCCGGTGGCGAGCACTGCCGGGTGCGGCCTGTTCCGGGTCTGCATCGTGGCGTGCGGTCGGTAACCGTCTCCCAGGTGTTCCGGGTACAGGAACACGGCGCCGTGCGCCCTCAAACCTGCAACGAGCGCCGCGTGCAAACGGGCGAGCGGTTCTCGGGGTTCGACGAGCGTGACGGGGGTGGAGTGATGCGAACCGAACAGGGCCTGCTCGCCACCGGTGATGGTGAACGAGTGGGTGGCCGCGGCGATCTCGGCGATGATCGCCGCGACGGCTTCCGGTTCGGCGACGACGTCGAAGTTCGTCGACAGCGTGACGTGCAGCGGCCACTGCGAGGCGGGAAAGAAGGTTCCGGCGGGCAAGGGTTCCAGCAGCGCCACGACGACGTACCTGTGCACATCCGTGATCTTAGGCGCCCGGCGACCGATGCCTCCGCGTCGGCTGTGCATCCCGGCGCAGCGGAGCCGCGCGACGTAGAGTGAAGGTATCTGGCAACCCCGGTCCCCGGTCGCTTCGCACTCATCGAGTTGCACGGTTAGGGGCTGCGATGGTCATCAGCAACAACCGGGCGGCGCGGCAACGATCGGTTCCGCTACGGTCGGATACCGCGATCGCCGCGAGCACGTCGGCCGCGCCGGTGCGGGCGACCGCGAGCATTCGGGCCGCGACGAGCACTCCGGCGACGGCGAGCGAGTACACCGAGCTTGCGCGCGCGATCAACGCGTCGGGGCTGATGCGCCGCCGCTATGGGTATTACTGGGCGAAACTGATCGCGGTTCCTCTTGCCTTCGCGGCGATCATCGTGGCGTTCGTCGCGATCGGCAACAGCTGGTGGCAGTTGGCGTTCGCTGTCGTCGTGGCCGTCGTCTTCACCCAGACAGCGTTCCTCGGCCACGACGCGGCGCACCGGCAGATCTTCCGCTCCGGACGATGGAACGACTGGGTGAGCCTGATCCTCGGAGACCTGTTCATCGGGATGAGCTATGGGTGGTGGCAGCACAAGCACACCCGCCATCACGCCAACCCGAATCGAGAGGGGTCCGACCCGGACATCGAGTTGCCGGTGATCGCGGTCACCCGGCAGCAGGCAGCCGCACCCCGGCTGCCGGTGGTGGGCTGGGTGATGGCGCACCAGGGAGCGTTCTTCTTCCCGATCCTGCTGCTGGAGGGCGTCTCATTGCACGCCTCGAGCGTGCGCCGCGTCGTGCAACGCGGTCACCTGGAGCGACGCTGGGCGGAGGTCACCTTCCTCTCCGTGCGCATCGTCGGATACCTGACGCTGGTCTTCCTGGTGCTCTCCCCCGGAATCGCGTTCGGCTTCCTCGGGGTGCAACTCGGGCTGTTCGGTTTGTACATGGGGGCGTCGTTCGCGCCGAACCACAAGGGCATGCCGATCGTTCCGAAGGAGCTGAAGCTGGACTTCTTGCGCCGCCAGGTGCTGATGAGCCGGAACATCCGGGGCGGGCGTTTCGTCGACACGGCGATGGGCGGCCTGAACTATCAGATCGAGCATCACCTGTTCCCGTCGATGCCCCGGCCGCATCTGCGCCGAGCGGCGCCGATGATCGCGGAGTACTGCAACGCTCACGGTGTGCCGTACACCCAGACCGGACTGTTCCAGTCGTACGGCATCGTGCTGCGCTACATCGACCGCGTGGGTCTCGGCGAACACGACCCGTTCGAGTGTCCGCTGCTCACCCAGCGCAGCGACGGCTCGTTGCTTGAGACGGGCGCGCGCAGCTCGAGGGAGGCGATGCCCCCGCGGGCGGCTCAGCCCTCTGAGTCGGATTCCGGTTCGACCAGCAGCCGCGCGTAGTTCGCCGCGGACCGCTGATACCGCTTCAAGTGCGGTGCGAGGGCGCGTACCGCGATGGATGCCGCTTCGCGCTCCCTGCCGACGTCGGTCAGTGCGAGCGCGAGGAAGGCCTGCACAGCGTCGTCGAGTTCCGCCTCGGCAGCGTCGAGCAGGTCGCGTGCGCGGTCGCGCTCCCGCTCGAGCAGGACTACGCTCTCGGCCGAGCGTCCGAGATTGCGCAGCGAACTCGCCAGCTGGATCACCGCCCGTCGTCTGCGCAGCCCCGTGAGGCCCTGCTGCAGGGCCAGCGTGTAGAGCGGGATCGCGGCATCCGAATGCCCTGTCGAATCCCAGCCGCAGGCCTGCTCGAACGTCGCTGCAGGATGCCCGTGCGGCAGTTCGGCCGCGAGCAACTCGACCGCGGAGCGGAAGCCGGCCTCATCGTCGCCGAAATCGTCCATCGACGCCCAGAGCGCGTCGACGCGCTCCTCCCACTGCGCATCCGCCATGGTCTACTACTTCTTGCCTTGCGCTGCGACGGCCGCCGCTCCGGCCGCGGCCGCCTCCGGGTCGAGGTACTCGCCCGGTGCAACGGGCATGAAGTCCGAGCCCAGACGGTACACGAGCGGGATGCCGGTGGGGATGTTCAATTCGGCGATGTCGGCATCGCTGATGCCGTCCAGGTGCTTGACCAGGGCGCGCAGCGAGTTGCCGTGCGCCGTCACGAGCACCGTCTTGCCCTCGGCGACGTCGGCCGTGATGTCCGACTGCCAGTACGGCAGCATCCGCGCCACCACGTCTTTCAGACACTCCGTACGCGGTACCGCGTCGCCCAGCCCCGCATAGCGCGGGTCGCCGACCTGCGAGTACTCCGCGTCGTCGGGCAACGGCGGCGGCGGCACGTCGTATGAGCGACGCCAGATCTGGAACTGCTCCGGACCGTACTCCTGCAGCGTCTGTGCCTTGTCCTTGCCCTGCAGAGCGCCGTAGTGGCGTTCGTTCAGCCGCCACGAACGCTTGACCGGGATCCACAGTCGGTCGGCGACCTCGAGCGCGAGGTCGGCCGTCTGGATCGCGCGGGTGAGCACGGACGTGTAGACGACGTCGGGAGCGAGGCCGGACTCGGCAAGCAACTCACCCGCGCGCCTCGCCTCGGTCACGCCCTGCTCGCTCAGCCGCACGTCGACCCATCCGGTGAACAGGTTCTTCTGGTTCCAGTCGCTGTTCCCGTGGCGCAGCAGAATGAGGGTGTACGGCTCAGGCATGCGCACAACTTTACCGGTGCGAACGATGCCCAGGTGCACGCTGGGATACTGGATGGCATGGCCGACCGCGCGGATGGCCGCGCGATCGGCACGGTCACGCGCGGCACGACCAACACGAACCGATTGCGTCGCGTCGATCGGTGGATCGCCGTGCACCCGGCGCTGAGACGAACGCCCGACCCGCTGGTCGTCGACCTCGGATACGGCGCGAGCGGGGTCACCGCGTTCGAGCTTCATCATCGGCTGCGCCCGAGCAGACCCGATCTCGAGGTGCTCGGACTGGAGATCGCGTCGGAACGTGTCAGCGCCGCCCGGCAGCAATTGCACCGGGTGCGCTCGGGCGATACTCACTTCGCAGCCGACGCGCGGGTGCGGTTCGAACGCGGCGGATTCGAGGTTCCATTGCCGGCAGGACGCCGAGCCGCCGTGATCCGTGCGTTCAACGTGCTGCGACAGTACGACGAGGCGCAGGTGCCCGCCGCATGGGAACGCATGCTGAGCCGCCTGCAGCCGAACGGGATCCTGGTCGAGGGCACCTGCGACGAGATCGGCCGGGTGAGCAGTTGGGTGACGCTGGAGGCGGCCGGACCACGCAGCCTGACGGTCTCGCTGCGGCTCGCCGAGCTGAACCAACCGTCGATCGTCGCCGAACGGCTGCCGAAGGCGTTGATCCACCGGAACGTGCCCGGCGAACGCGTGCATTCCTTCCTCGCGGCCCTCGATCGTGCGTGGCAGCACACCGCGGTGCTCTCTGCCTACGGTCCGGTGCAACGATGGGTCTGCACCGTGGAGCGGATGCGCGGCGACGGCTGGGCGGTGCAAGCGGGACGCCGACGATGGCGCCTGGGCGAGATCACGGTGCCTTGGGAGTCGGTCGCACCGAGCTGAGGCGCGGCCGGCCACGCGAGACGGTCGAACCGGGGCAGCGACGTTCGATCAGCGCGACGTTCGATCAGCGGGACGTTCGGTCAGCGGGACGTTCGATCAACGCGGGACGGCGCCGAGTCGAGGAATGCGCGGCACGTTGGCCTCCGCCCCCGCATCCGGCGGCACGATGACCTGCTGGGCCGCGGTGACGTCGGTTCCGCCGTCGCCGGCGTGCAGGGTAGCCTCGGGATCGGTCGAGCGCTTGATCACGGCAAGGGCGATCGGGCCTAGTTCGTAGTGCAACGCACTCGAGGTGATGCGCCCCACCGTGACCCGCTCGCCGGCTTTGTCGACCGAGACCGCGGCTCCGGGCGCCGGCAGCACGGCATCCGAACCGTCGAGGTGCAGCATGACCACCCGACGCGGCGGATGTCCCAGATTGTGCACCTTCGCGACCGTCTCCTGTCCGCGATAACAGCCCTTGGTCAGGTGCACCGCGGTTCGCAACCAGTCGAGTTCGTGCGGAATCGTGCGTTCGTCGACCTCGGTCGCCAGACGCGGACGCCAGGCGGCGATGCGCAGCGCCTCCGCGGCGAGCGTTCCGGCGACGGCGACCTCCCCGGATGCCACGCGTGCGGCCAGGGCCGAAAGGCTCGAACGCGGGATCAGGGTTTCCGTCCAGGTGTAGGCGGTCCCGGGATGCTCACCAGTGGAGTACTGGTGGCCGCCGACTGAGACGTGCGGCCATGGGTCGTGCCAGGTGAGCGACGCATCGGCCAGGTCGCCGGGCAGCGCGCCGAGGAAGGCACCGATCACCGCGAAGTCGGCGGTGCGGTCTGCGGGCTCGACGCGCAGCATGAAGCGCATCTTCTGCAGAAAGTCGAGGGTGGCCTGTGCATCGCTTCCTTCCACGATGAGCCACAACGTCTCACCGTCGTCGATCGCGTATGCGGCGTGCTCGATGTGGCCGTTCGGGTCGAGCAGCAGGGTCTCCGAGGATTCGCCCGGCCCCAGGGATGCCAGCAGTTGGCTGCTCATCGAGTTGAGCCAGCTCAACCGGTCCGCGCCGCCGATCGAGAGCACGGCGCGGTTGGATAGATCGACGATCGCCTTGCCGCCCGCAAGCTGCCGTTGTTCGAGCAGCGGGTTGCCGTAATGCGCCGGTACGCCCGCGTCGGGCGAACCCGGCGCGATGCGAGCGGCGTCGACCGCCGCCGGCAGCGACAGGAACGGTGAAGCATCCTTGTCGATGGTCATCTCGATCAATCCACCTTCGCAAGTCGGGCCGACGCGTGGGTGCGCAGGTCGTTTCCGAGTGCCGCGATGTCCCACGCCCAGAGCAGGTGGGCATCCACGAGGCCGTAGAGGCGTGTCGCCGCTGCGTAGTCCTTCGCGCTCGCGGTGCGCATGACCGCGTCGGTGGCCAGATCGATGCGCGGACCGGCGACCTGGCCCAGATACAGTTCACTGACGCCGTCCGGGTGCACGATGGAGACCTCCAGGTCGAATCCGCCGCGCGCGTTGCGCAGTGTTTCCACCGCCTCTGCTCGGGTGAACGGCCGCACCGGCGCGCCCGGCAGCATCCCCGGTCCCGGATCGGCCGCGGTGAGAAGGCGTCCCAGGCGCCAGTACCCGGTTTCAGCGGCCAGCGGGGTCTGCTGCTCGTCGAGCACCCAGGTGTACGAGGTGTAGTTCAGATAGGGCAGGCCGTCTTGGCTGAAGCTGACACGCTGGCCGAATTCCAGCTGCACATGTTCGACCCTGCCCTCCGCGTCCGGTTCGTCGTCGATGACGTAATCGACCACGCCGGTGCCCTCCCAGACACCGAGCAGCCACGAGAGCGGAACCAGTTCGGCAGGAAGTCCGCTGGGGATCTCGATCATGCGATCGCCGCTGGAATCAGCGCTGGCCCCGGAAAAGGTTGTACACCACGATCACCGAGGTGCCGGCGATCGCCAGGGTCGCAAGACCGAGCAGGCCGACGAACACGAGTTCCAGGGTCACAAGCATGATGCCAGTCTAGTCGGCCGCTCTCCTGGGCATGGCGGCCCGGATGAGCCGGCGGGGGTGCTCCTCTTGTCGCTCGCGGTTCAGCCCGCGTGCACGAGCGCGAACACTCCGCCGGCCACGGCGAGCACCACGAACGCGCCGCACACACTCGCCGCCAGGCGGTCGATGAAGCCGTGCTTCTGCCGGGTGGCCAGCTGGATGCACAGTGCGACGAGAGTGCACCCCGCCATCGCGATCGCCAGCCAAGGCGTGTACGTGGGCGCGTACACGCCGATCAGAACTGCGCAGACCAGAGCGGCGACCCAGACCACCACGATGCTGCTCCACCGCGTCGTCGGCGCAAGCTCCCCAGTAGTCACCTCTCTATTGTGCCGTCTCGGCGGCTTGACGAATGATGACCTTCGTTTGAAGCTGTGGAAGAACTGCCACGGGATGGGCCGAAACAATCCGTTCACACTGTGTCGGGTAGCATTCGATATGAAGAACGCGTGGGAGGCCCATTGGCTCAACTGCTGATCCTGACCGCTGCCCCGGACGCAGAGGTTCTTCCGGCACTCGGCCTGTTGAGTCATCGTTCGCGGCAGATCTCGGCCGAGCCCGCCGCTCTGATCACCGCCCCCAGTTGCGACCTGATCTTCGTCGACGCACGGCGCGACCTCGCGGGAGCGAAGTCGCTGTGCAAGATCCTGACGACGACCGGCATCACGGTGCCGTTGCTGCTCGTGCTCACCGAGGGCGGGCTCACCGCCGTCAACGGCGAGTGGGGCGTCGCCGACGTGGTGCTCGAATCCGCCGGTCCTGCGGAGGTGGATGCCCGCATCCGACTCGCACTCGACCGCCAGGCCATCGAGCCGCAGCAGACCAAGATCCAGACCTCAGGCATCACGATCGACGAAGCGAGCTACTCCGCGAAGGTTCACGGGCGCTCCCTCGATCTGACGTTCAAGGAATTCGAGTTGCTGCGCTTTCTCGCCGCTCATCCCTCCCGGGTGTTCACCCGCGAACAGCTGCTCAGCGAGGTCTGGGGCTACGACTATTTCGGCGGAACACGCACGGTCGACGTTCACGTGCGGCGGCTGCGCGCGAAACTCGGCGATTCCGAATCGCTGATCGGCACGGTGCGCAACGTCGGCTATCGGTTCAACGTGTACGAAGAGGACAATGAGCGCGTCGGTCCGCCTGTCACCGGTTGACCCGGGTGACCTCGCCGAACTGCTGGGGGTGGCGGATGACGCGCGCGCGGCCGATGGGGCGGACCCGTTCAACGAGCAGGCACGGCTCGACGTCGCGGCGGGGCGACGTGACGCCGTACTGATCCTCACGGACACCACCTCTCGGCATCCGGATGCGACGGTGGGCGCCGCGATCCTCGGGTCGGGCGAGTTCGACCTCGTGATCGACCCCGCACGGCGCGGCGAGGGATTCGGCGGCGCGACGCTGAAGGCGCTTCTTCCCGGCCTCATGGGAGAGGTCACTGCATGGTCGCACGGCGATCACCCGGCTGCCCGGGTGCTCGCGAGCCGAACGGGTTTTCAACGGGTGCGCACACTGCTGCAGCTCTGGCGGCCGCTGAGCGGAGGCGAGGAAGAATCCGACGATAGTGCTGCGGCAGCAGCCGAAAGCGGCGCCGGGAACGGCATCCGAATCCAACCGTTCCGGTCCGGCGCGGACGACACCGAATGGGTCGCCCTCAACGCAACCGTGTTCGCGACACATCCCGAACAAGGGGCCGTCACGATCGGCGACCTGCACGACCGGATGGCCGAGGACTGGTTCGATGCCGACGACTTCCTGGTGGCTCGCGACGCCTCGGGTCGCATGGTCGGATACAACTGGCTCAAGCTCGAGGAACCCGTTCCAGCGGCCGACGCACCCACGGAGCGCGAGGGCGAGATCTACGTGATCGGGGTCGATGCGGCATCCGCCGGCCGCGGCCTCGGACGCTCGCTGATGCACGCGGGTCTGCAGCGGCTGCGAGAACGAGGCTGCACGATCGCCACGCTCTACGTCGAGGGCGACAACGCGCCCGCACTGCGGCTCTACCGCTCGCTCGGCTTCGCCGATCGGATGGTAGACGTTCAATACCGGCGCGCCTGAAGCAACCGTTCGGCACCCTGATGCGCAGCACCCTCCTCCGCATGTGGCGAAGACCGCCGTCGGCAGCCTGATCGCCGCCGTGATCGGGCGACGGTAGGTTCTCGGCAGGTGACATGATGATGTGATGGACGGCGAGAACATCCTGATCGACCGGAGTTTGGGCAGCGATTTCGACGACGACTTCGAGGCGTGGAACCCGGACGGCGACCCCACGCTGCCCACCGATCGGTACCTGGATCGCGAGCAGAGTTGGCTCGCCTTCAATCAGCGGGTGCTTGAACTCGCCGAGGACCCCAGCATTCCGGTGCTCGAACGGGCGAACTTCCTCGCGATCTTCGCAAGCAACCTCGACGAATTCTTCATGGTGCGGGTCGCAGGGCTCAAGCGCCGCATCCTCACCGGGCTCGCCGTACCGACCAATGTGGGCCGGGCGCCCCTTGACGTGCTGGCCGACATCTCCGAGAAGGCCCACGAACTGCAGACCCGCCACGCGGCGGCGTACCACGAACTGGTCTCCCCCGCGCTCGAGGAGGCCGGGATCTCGATAGCGACCTGGGACAGCGTGGATGACGCCGACCGGGAACATCTGCGCGAACTGTTCTCCCAGCAGATCTTCCCCGTGCTGATGCCGCTGGCCGTCGACCCGGCGCATCCCTTCCCCTATATCTCCGGCCTCTCGCTGAACCTGGCCGTGCGAGTGCGCAACACGAAGACCGGCAAGGAGCAGTTCGCTCGACTCAAGGTGCCTCAGGTTCTGCACCGGTTCGTGCGCATCGATCAGCGCGAGTCAATCGACGACATGCGATTCATCCTGCTCGAAGACCTGATCGCCAACCAACTGGGAGATCTCTTTCCCGGCATGGAGGTGCTCGAGCACCACGTCTTCCGCGTCACGCGCAACGAGGACGTCGAGGTCGACGAGGACGAGACCGAGAACCTCATCCAGGCGCTCGAGAAGGAGCTGCTGCGCCGGCGGTTCGGTCCGCCGATCCGCCTCGAGGTCACCGCCGACATGGACGATGTCACGCTCGGTCTGCTGGTGCGCGAACTCGACATCACCGAACAGGAGGTCTACCGGCTCTCCGCTCCGCTCGACCTCGCCGGGCTCTACGACCTCGCCAAGATCGACCGGCCCGATCTGCACTACCCCAATCATGTGCCCACCACACCGGCGCAGCTCATGCCGCACGAGCCAAACGCGAAGCCCGACATCTTCTCGTCCATCGCGCGCCAGGACATCCTGCTGCACCACCCGTATGAATCCTTCGCGACGAGCGTGCAGGCATTCCTCGAACAAGCCGCAACCGACCCGCACGTGCTGGCCATCAAGCAGACCCTGTACCGCACCAGCGGCGATAGCCCCATCGTCGAAGCGCTCATCGACGCCGCGGAGTCAGGCAAGCAGGTGCTCGCCCTGGTGGAGATCAAGGCGCGATTCGACGAGCAGGCCAACATCGAGTGGGCGCGCAAGCTCGAGAAGGCGGGCGTGCACGTCGTCTACGGCCTGGTGGGGCTGAAGACGCACTGCAAACTCGCGCTCGTCGTGCGGCAGGAGAAAGGGGTGCTGAGGCATTACAGCCACATCGGCACTGGCAACTACAACCCGAAGACCAGCCGGATCTACGAAGACCTCGGACTGCTCACGGCCGACGATCAGGTCGGCAAAGACCTCACCCGCTTGTTCAATGAGCTCTCCGGCTACGCCATCGAGAAGAAGTTCAAACGCCTCCTCGTCGCTCCTCTTCACTTGCGCAAGGGGCTGCTGAAGGCGATCGACGGCGAGCGCAAGAACGCGGCGGCGGGCCGCCCGAGCGGCATCCGCATCAAGGTCAACTCGATCGTCGACGAGTCGATCATCGACGCGTTGTACCGCGCCAGCAGGGCGGGCGTGCCGATCGATCTGTGGGTGCGTGGCATCTGCGGGCTCAAGCCCGGTCAGGAGGGGTTCAGCGCGAATATCCGGGTGCGCTCGATCCTCGGCAGATACCTGGAGCACTCCCGGGTGTTCTGGTTTCAGAACGCCGACGACCCGCAGGTCTACATCGGCAGCGCCGACATGATGCACCGCAACCTCGACCGCCGGGTCGAGGCGCTGGTACGGCTCACGGATCCCGCGCACCTGGCCGAGCTCGGCGCGCTCTTCGACCGTGCGATGGACGACCGCACATCGTCATGGTCGCTCGCCTCCGACGGAACCTGGGTGCGGCACAGCGTCGACGAGGCTGGACATCCCCTCGACGACCTGCAGAATAGGCTCATGCAGCAGATCTCCCATCGGCCGCGGCTGGGTGCCCGCCGGTGACGACAGCCATCTACGCCGCCGGGGCCGTGTGCTGGCGGTACCTCGATGGCCGGCTGCACATTCTCGTCATCCATCGCACGCGTTACGCGGATGTGACCCTGCCCAAGGGCAAGGTGGATCCCGGCGAGACCCTCCCCCAGGCCGCCGTGCGCGAAGTCGAGGAGGAGACCGGCCTGAAGGTCGCGCTCGGCGTGCCCCTCGGGATAACGAACTACGTCATCTCCAGCGGGCGCGAGAAGTTCGTGCACTACTGGGCGGCCGAGGTCACGGATGCCGCGGTCGCGGCGTCGACCTTCGTGCCGAACGGCGAGGTCGCCGCTCTGGAATGGGTGAGCCTGAAGAAGGCCCGCAAATACCTGAGCTACGAGCACGACGTCGAGATCGTCGACACCTTCGCCGCCCTTGCCGACGAGGGGGTTACGTCCACGTTCGCGCTGATCGTGCTGCGGCACGGCAAGGCCGAGCCGCGCAGCGCGTGGAAGGGAACGGATGCCTCTCGGCCGCTGACCGCCCGCGGCGTGCAGCAAGCCACGGCCGACGTCGCCACGATCGGCGCCTGGCAGCCGAAGCGCATCGTCACCTCCCCGGCGGTACGATGCGCGGCGACGGTGGCGCCGTTGGCCGCGGCATACGGTCTGAAGATCCGCAAGGAACCCGGCATCAGCCAGGACGCGTTCGATGAGGGCACCGCGACGGTGCGTGACGTCGTCGGCAAGCGCGTGCGCTCACGCAAGACGGCGGTCATCTGCAGCCACGCCCCGGTGATCCCCGAGATCCTGCGTGAGATCGCGCTGGCGACAGCGACCACGACGGGCCCCTACGTGCGTGAGGCCGCGGCCTTGGAGACCGGCGGCTTCTCCATCGTGCACCTCTCCAAGAGCAATCCGGCGTCCGGCATCATCACCATCGAGACCCACGAACCGCACGTGTAGCCGGTCGTTGGAGGTCAACACCCTCCCCGGCATGACGCAGACCGGCCTGCTGCCGTAGTCGGCCGCGAGCGCGTACGAGTCCGTGGTCGATGCGCTCGCACATCGCCGTATGGCAGATTTCGGCACCCGTTCACCTGCCGTTCACCGCGACGGGGGACTCTGGTTGCAGACGGCGAATACCTTCACACACGGGCCAGCACCGGCCCTTTCGCGGCGCGAACCCGAATCACGCTGTTACACCGGTTCGATGTTCCCCGCGCGAAACCCACTTCGAAGGGAACACAGTGAAGTTCAAGAATGCGGCAGCGGTCGGCGCAGTGGCACTGGCAACCGCACTCACTCTGAGCGCCTGCTCCGGCGGCGCGACCGGCTCGGGCACTCCGGATGCCAGCACGACTCAGGGTTCGACGATCGACTACGCATCCCTCAAGGGCACGGTCACCGCGGGTGGCTCCAGCGCTCAGGCCAACGCCCAGGCAGCATGGACCGCCGCGTTCCAGGCTCAGGCCAACGGGGTGACGATCAACTACGACAAGTCCCAGGGTTCCGGCGGCGGCGTCACCAACTGGCTGAACGGGTCCTACGATTTCGCGGGTACCGACGCGGGCCTGAAGCCGGATCAGCAGACCCAATCGCAGCGGATCTGCGGAGCCGGCGGCGCGCTCAACCTGCCCGTCTACCTCTCCGGGGTGGCCGTGGTGTACAACCTGCCCGGCGTGAAGCTGCAGTTGTCGAGCGCGACGATCGCAAAGATCTTCAGCCTCAAGATCACGAAGTGGAACGACCCAGCGATCGCGGCCGACAACCCCGGCCAGACGCTCCCCGACTCGGCTATCACCGTCGTCTCCCGGGCCGACGGCTCCGGAACGACCGCGAACTTCACCAGCTACCTCAGCCAGACCCAGCCGAGCATCTGGACCTACCCGGTGAGTACGGCATGGCCGGTCAAGGGCACCAGCGGCCAGCAGGGCGGCTCCGGCGTCGTGAACACGGTGACCGCCGGTAAGGGCACGATCGGCTACGCCGATCACAGTTCCATCGGCAAGGCGACCGCCGCCGCCGTGCAGGTGGGCACCGGCAAGGACTTCGCGGAGTATTCGCCCGCAGGAGCGACCAACGCATTCGACGCGGCGGGTACCGCCGCCCCGCAGACCAAGGGCGACCTGCTGCAGAAGATCGACTACACCAAGATCACCTCTGCCGAGGCCTACCCGATCCCGCTGCTCTCCTACGACGTGGTGTGCACCACCTTCAAGAACGCCGACCAGGCGAAGGTCACCGCGGCCTACCTCGGCTTCGTAGTGAGCAAGACCGGGCAAGAGGTCGCAGCCAAGAACGCCGGCTCCGCTCCCCTGCCCGACCAGATCCAGAAGGATGTCGCGGCGAGCCTCAAACTCGTCAAGTAGCGCAATCCTCACCCGCCGAATTCGGCAACGCCGAGCGTCAGAAAGAGTGAAGTGACAGAGAATACCGCTGTGCGACCTCCACTGAGCTCGGATGCGAATCCGGCGGCCGGTTTCCAGCGCGGCCCCGAC
>DATMTS010000032.1:0-21802 GCA_035564555.1 Humibacter sp. | reverse complement strand
GCTCGCGACGGACGGAGCTCTTGGTGACCTCCACGCCGCAGCGCTCGCAGACGATGCCCTTGAAGCGCACGCGCTTGTACTTGCCGCACGAGCACTCCCAGTCGCGAGACGGTCCGAAGATCTGCTCGCCGAACAGGCCGTCCTTCTCGGGCTTGAGGGTGCGGTAGTTGATGGTCTCCGGCTTCTTGACCTCGCCGTAGCTCCAGGCGCGGATGTCCGCGCTGGTGGCCAGGCCGATCCGAAGCTGGTCGAACGTTGTTGCGTCGATCACGTGTTGTGTTCTCTTTCGCTAGTTCTTAGAAAGTTGGGAAGGGCCCGGCTCAGATGTCGTCGATGGACGACGACTCGAAGCGGGTGGAGATGTTGATGCCCAGCTCTTCAGCGGCACGGAAGACCTCGTCGTCCGTGTCCTTCAGGCTGATGGCGGATCCGTCGGCCGCGAGCACCTCGACGTTCAGGCACAGCGACTGCATCTCCTTGATGAGCACCTTGAAGCTCTCGGGGATCCCGGGCTCCTGGATGTTCTCGCCCTTGACGATCGCCTCGTACACCTTGACGCGGCCGAGGATGTCATCCGACTTGATGGTCAGAAGCTCCTGCAGCGCGTACGCGGCACCGTAGGCCTCGAGGGCCCAGACCTCCATCTCGCCGAAGCGCTGTCCACCGAACTGCGCCTTTCCACCGAGGGGCTGCTGGGTGATCATCGAGTACGGGCCGGTCGAGCGCGCGTGGATCTTGTCGTCGACCAGGTGGTGCAGCTTCAGGATGTACATGTAGCCGACCGAGATCGGCTCCGGGAAGGGCTCGCCGCTTCGTCCGTCGAACAGCTGCGTCTTACCGGTGTGGTTGATCAGACGCTCGCCGTCGCGGTTCGGCACCGTGGAATCCAGCAGACCCGCGATCTCCTCCTCGAGGGCACCGTCGAACACCGGCGTCGCCACCTTGGTGTTCGGGGCGGCCTCGAAGGCCTCCTGCGGCAGGCGACCGGCCCACTCCGGAGTGCCTTCGACCTTCCAGCCCTGCTTGGCGGCCCACCCGAGGTGGATCTCCAGCACCTGGCCGAAGTTCATGCGACCCGGAACGCCGAGCGGGTTGAGGATGACATCCACCGGCGTTCCGTCGGCGAGGAACGGCATGTCCTCCACCGGCAGGATGCGGGAGATGACGCCCTTGTTGCCGTGACGGCCGGCCAGCTTGTCACCCGCGGTGATCTTGCGCTTCTGGGCGATGTAGACGACGACCCGCTGGTTGACGCCGGAGCCGAGCTCGTCGTCTCCGTCTTGCGCGTCGAACACCTTGACGCCGATGATCGTGCCCTCTTCACCGTGCGGAACCTTCAGCGAGGTGTCGCGCACCTCGCGGCTCTTCTCGTTGAAGATTGCGCGCAGCAGGCGCTCCTCGGCCGAAAGCTCGGTCTCGCCCTTCGGCGTGACCTTGCCGACCAGGATGTCGCCCGGGCGAACCTCGGCACCGATCCGGATGATGCCGCGCTCGTCGAGATCGGCGAGCAGGTCCGGGCTGACGTTCGGCAGGTCGCGGGTGATCTCCTCCTTGCCCAGCTTGGTGTCGCGGGCGTCCACCTCGTACTCCTCGATGTGGATCGAGGAGAGGGTGTCGTCCTTCACCAGGTTCTGGCTGAGGATGATCGCGTCCTCGTAGTTGTAGCCCTCCCACGGCATGAACGCGACGAGCAGGTTCTTGCCGAGCGCGAGCTCGCCGTTCTCGGTCGCAGGACCGTCGGCGATGACCTCGCCGGCCTCGATGCGCTCGCCGGCGTTGACGATCACCCGGTGGTTGTAGCTCGTGCCCTGGTTGGAGCGGTCGAACTTGCGCAGGTAATAGGTCTGCGTGCCACCCTCGTCGAGCTGGATGGTGACGGCATCCGCGCTGACCTCGGAGACGACGCCGGCCTTGTCGGCCGTGAGCACGTCACCGGCGTCGATCGCGGCGTAGCCCTCCATACCGGTTCCCACATTCGGCGACTCGCTGCGCACCAGCGGAACCGCCTGGCGCTGCATGTTCGCTCCCATCAGGGCGCGGTTCGCGTCGTCGTGCTCGAGGAACGGGATGAGCGAGGTGCCGACCGAGACCATCTGGCGCGGCGAGACATCCATGTACCCGATCAGATCGGCGTGCACGAGGTCGACCTCGCCACCTTTCTGACGGGCCAGAACGCGGTCCTGGGCGAAGTGGTTGTCCTTCGTCAGCGGGGCGTTGGCCTGGGCGACGATGAAGTCGTCCTCTTCGGATGCCGTGAGGTAGTCGATCTGGTCGGTGACCTTGCCGCTGACCACGCGTCGGTACGGCGTCTCGATGAAGCCGAACGAGTTGATGCGGGCGAACGAGGCGAGCGAACCGATCAGGCCGATGTTCGGGCCTTCCGGCGTCTCGATCGGGCACATGCGGCCGTAGTGGCTGGGGTGCACGTCGCGCACCTCGACGCCGGCGCGCTCACGACTCAGACCACCGGGGCCGAGCGCCGAGAGACGACGCTTGTGCGTCAAACCGGCGAGCGGGTTGTTCTGGTCCATGAACTGGCTCAGCTGCGAGGTTCCGAAGAACTCCTTGATCGCGGCGACGACGGGGCGCACGTTGATCAGGGTCTGCGGGGTGATCGCCTCGATGTCCTGCGTGGTCATGCGCTCGCGCACGACGCGCTCCATGCGGGAGAGGCCGGTGCGGACCTGGTTCTGGATCAGTTCGCCGACCGCGCGGATGCGACGGTTGCCGAAGTGGTCGATGTCGTCGACGTCGAGACGCAGCTGAACGGGCTTGCCGTCGCGAACACCGTCGATGTGGGTCTGGCCGTCGTGCAGGGCGACCAGGTACTTGATCGTCTTGATGATGTCCTGAACGGTCAGCACCGAGTCGCGCAGCGGAGCGTCGAGCCCGAGCTTGCGGTTGATCTTGTACCGGCCGACCTTGGCGAGGTCGTAGCGCTTCGGATTGAAGTAGAAGTTGTCCAGCAGCGCACGCGCGGCCTCGGCGGCGACCTGCTCACCCGGGCGCAGCTTGCGGTAGATGTCCTTGAGCGCCTCCTCCTTGGTGAGGATGGTGTCCTTCTCCAGGGTCAGCTCGATCGACGCGAAGCCCTTGAACTCCTCGAGGATCTCTTCGCTGGTCAGACCGAGCGCCTTCAAGAAGACGGTCACCGACTGCTTGCGCTTGCGGTCGATGCGCACGCCGACCTGGTCGCGCTTGTCGACCTCGAACTCGAGCCAGGCACCACGGCTGGGGATGATCCGCGACGAGAAGATGTCTTTGTCACTGGTCTTGTCGGCGGTGGCCTCGAAGTAGACGCCTGGGCTGCGCACGAGCTGTGACACGACGACACGCTCGGTGCCGTTGATGATGAAGGTGCCCTTCTCGGTCATCAGCGGGAAGTCGCCCATGAACACGGTCTGGGTCTTGATCTCACCCGTGAGGTGGTTCATGAACTCGGCCTCGACGTAGAGCGGGGCGGCGTAGGTCTTGCCCTTCTCCTTGCACTCATCGATCGAGTACTTCTTCTCCTCGAGGAACGGGTTCGTGAAGGAGAGCTGCATCGTCTCACCGAGGTCCTCGATGGGCGAGATCTCCTCGAAGATCTCCTCGAGGCCGGTGTGGCTGGGCAGGTCCTGGCGGCCCTGAGCCTCGGCTTCAGCGACGCGTGCCTTCCACGCATCGTTTCCGACGAGCCAGTCGAAGCTCTCGGTCTGCAGTGCGAGCAGATCGGGAACGGTCAGGGTGTCCTGGATCTTGGCGAACGAAAGACGAGATGCATCTCGTCCGTTCTTGGGTGTGGTGTTGGTGGATGCGTTGCGCGCAGCAGCCAAGGAAATAACCTCCGTGGACCCGATGCCGGGCCTCAAGTTACTGACGGTCTGTTCGGACGGTGGACGAGAACTCCCGCTGACGTGGTACCGTATCTGACCGCGCCGGCGGGGTCTTGCGACCATCCGCGACACGGCCCAGGCACGCAGAGCCGACCGCAATATGAAGGCGTGAGTGTGTGTGGGAGCGCAAAGAACCACTATATGTCAAAGCGACGCGCCGTGTCCACTTTTTTCTTGACCGATTTCGTAAATAGGGGTATAAGCCCGGTTTCAGGGCGTTTTCGGGCCGGTCAGGAGCGAACGAGGGTGATCGCCTGGGCGCGGTCGCGCACCTCGAGCTTGGCGAAGATCGCGTTGATATGGGTCTTCACCGTCACCACGCTCACGAACAACCGGGTCGCGATCTCCTGGTTGCTGAGTCCTTCGCCGATCAGAGCGAGCACGTCTGCTTCGCGCGCGGTCAGGGCGGGAAAGCGCGCGCGCAACGCGGCGGCATCCGTCGGTCCCTCTTCCGCTGATCGAGCGGAGCGGTCTCGCGGCGCTTCGCGACCGGCGTTGCCGAGCAGGCTCGCGGCCGCCTCGGGTGCCAGCGTCGTCTGACCCCGTGCGACGGCGCGCACCGCGGCGGCGACCTCGGCCCGCGACGCGTCCTTCGTCAAGTAGCCGCGGGCGCCCGCGCGCAACGCGCCCATGATCGACGCATCGTCGGCGAACGTCGTGAGCACGAGCACCGCGGTGCCCGGGTGCTCCGCGGTGATCCGCGCCGTCGCCTCGGCTCCGTCGAGCACCGGCATCCTCAGGTCCATCAGCACGACGTCCGGATGCCGCTCCGCCACCTGCCGGCAGGCTTCCTCACCGTCGGCCGCCTCGCCGACCACCGTCACGTCGGGCAACAGGTCGAGCACGGTGACCAGTCCGTCGCGCACGATCGCCTGGTCGTCGGCGACGACGACGCTGATCTGTTCCGCGCTCATGCGTCCGCCCCCGCCTCGACCACGAAGACATTGTCTCGTATGCCGGCGCGCATCTCCCCGCCGGGCAGCGCAACGAAGCGCTCGCGCATGCCGGGCAGCCCGTTGCCGCCTCCCGACTGCGCGAGCTCGGTCGCCACGGCCGACACCAGGGGGTTCGTCACCTGCAACTCGACGCGCGTCGCGGTCCAGGTCGATCGAGCGGTCACCGGCTGCCCTGGCGCATGCTTGCGCGCGTTGGCGAGGGCCTCCTGCAGGGCGCGCCGCAGCGCGATGGCGACATCCGGAGGCACGGCGCGCGGCTCGCCCACCAGGGCGAAATCCACGCTCCCCGCAATGCCCCGGTGCGCCGCGATCAACTCGGCAAGGGACGCGACGACGACCTCGCCCGCGACCTGATCGTGCTCGTCGTCGACCGGGGAGCGCAGCGCGTCGACGGCCCGTCGCGCCTCGCCGAGGCCGGACGCGGCGAGTTCCCGAGCACCGCGGATGCGCCCCAGCGCCTCATCCCGCCGACCCGCCTCCAGCAGCGCCTCGACTGCATCCAGTTGCACGACCATGCCGCCGAGACTGTGCGCGAGCACGTCGTGCACGTCACGTGCCACGCGCTGCCTGGCCTCCAGCGAGGTCGCCCGGGCATGCTCCTCCTTGGCCGCGACCGTGCTCTCGATGAGCTCCCGTTCGCGTTGTCGGGCACGTCGGGCCTGACGACGGTTGACGCCGCCGAGCAGTCCGAGCGCCACGCCGCCCTCCAGCGCCACGAAGCCGAGCGGCGTCGTATCGACAGTCAGCGAGCCGATCGCGACGAGCACAGCGGCCACCAGCGCCGCGCTGCAACCCGCCCACACGGTGACGCGCAGGTCGCCGAGCAGGCGCAGCACGCCGATCGCGGCAGGCACGATCAAAAGTCCGTTCGAGGGCCCGGCACCGAGCGAACCTGCCGCGATCATGGCGAACGCGGCGGCGACGACGGTCCAGGCCGACGGGATCCGATCGCCCCAATCGCTCACGACGAGCCACCCCGCCAACGAGACCAGACCCACCACGAACACCCAGGTGGCGACGTGCGACGTCGCGTACTGCTGAATCAGGAAGTACGCCACCACGACGACGCCGATCAGGTTGAGCACCACGCCCGCCCAGCCCGATCGGCTTTCGTAAAGCATCACGCCACCATCATGCAGTGACGGCGTCGCTCTTCTGCACCCGAGCGGCGAAGACGAACACCCGGGCGAGCCGGTTCGCGGCCACCATGATCAGGATGACGCCCGTCGCCGACGCGAACACCGAGCCCAGGTCGGAGGAGACCACGTCGATGCCGATGCGCACCAGGATCATCACGATCCACAGCGCCAGGCCCCACCAGCCGGTGCGCGTCTCGAGAACGGTCTCGGTGCCGTCGGCGTTGAGCACGCGCTCCACCCGATCCCGATCCCGGCCGCCGCCGAGGCCGTCCCGACGGCCGGCGAGGGGGTCGCCGGGCTCGCCCGGTCGGATGTCGCGGGGGCGGAACACCGCGATCTGCCCCATCACGGCGCCGATGGCCAGGGAGATCACCAGCTCGATCACGAGCACCGCCAGGTCGAGCGCGGTGAGCTGGTGGACGTTCTTCGTCTGAGCGAGCATGAAGATGCCCACCGCGCCCAGGATCAGCGGCAACTTCCACATCCGCGAGATCGACACGATGCGCCAGGTGAGTTGCCGGTAGAGGATCCAGCCGACGAGCACGACGCCGATCAGGATGTTGCCCAGGGTCTGAATGGTCACGGTGAAGCCTTTCCGATCTGTCGGGTCTTCTACCGACCCGATGCATCAAGCCTCGCGTCCCGGATGCCGGCCTGCCACCGCCCAGGGGTGGGAAACCGTGGGAAGCATGAGGCGAGCGCGGTGGGTAGCAGGTGGACCCGGGTGGAGATCAGGTGGAGAGGTGGCGCCGTAGGCTGGGCGGGTGAGCGAGCATCCGTCCGTCGTCCTGGCGCACAGCGGATTCCGCGCCGTGATCGAACCGGACCGCTTCGTGCCGGGGGCCTTCCAGCTCGTCGTGGACGGGACTCCGCAGTCGCACGTGAACCTCGATGATCCGACGCAGTTGTTCTTCGAGTACGTACAGCGCATGGGCAATGTGATCGATCTGATCGGCGACCCCGGCGAGCCGATCACGGCCGTGCACCTGGGTGCCGGCGCGATGACGCTGCCCCGATACATCGCCGCCACCCGACCCGGCTCACGCCAGCAGGTCGTCGAGTTGGAGAGCGACCTCGTCGACCTGGTGCGCCGCGAACTGCCGCTGCCACGGCAGGCGCAGATCCGGGTGCGGCACGGCGACGCTCGTGAGGTGCTCGGCAAGCTGCCTGCCGGGTTGCACGGTGCTGCCGATCTGGTCGTCGTCGACATCTTCAGCGGTGCGCGCACGCCTGCCCATGTCACGAGCGTCGAGTTCTACCGGCAGGCGGCGACCTTGCTCAAGCCTGCCGGCATCCTGCTCGTCAACATCGCCGACGGCCCTCCCTTGGCGTTCGCCCGCTCCCAGGTCGCCACGCTGGCCGCGACCCTCGACGAGGTCGCGGCGCTGGCCGAGACTCAGGTGCTCAAGGGCCGCCGGTTCGGCAATCTCGTGCTGGTCGGCTCGGCCGCGCCGCTGCCGATGACATGGCTGCCGCGGTTGCTGGCGGGCGGGCCGCATCCGGCCAAGGCCGTCGCCGGCAGGGAACTGGCTGCCTTCGTAGCCGGGGCGCCCATGGTCACGGACGCCACCGCCGTCGCGTCACCTCCGCCCTCGCGCAGCATCTTCCAGGTGCGCGGCGGCGACCGCTGAGTCGTGCGGGCGCACGTGCCGAAAACGCACGCCCTGCCCGGGCCGCAACTGTGCGAACGTGTCGAGGTCGGCATCGGTCACCACGGCGATCACGGGATAGCCGCCGGTCACCGGGTGATCGGCGAGCAGCACGACAGGCAGGCCTGCGGGCGGCACCTGGACCGCTCCCGGCACCATGGCCTCGCTCGGCAGTTCGTCGGTGATCGCACGTTCCAGCACGGTCCGATCGGATGTCCCGTCGACGGCTGTGGGTCCGGCGGCTGATGGCGTACCGCCGCCAGGTGTGAGGCGCACGCCGATGCGGTTGCTCTCCGGGCTCACGCGCCATTCCGTCTCGTAGAAGCGGGCCACGGCCTCCGCGGTGAACCAGTCTGCGCGGGGGCCAGGGCGCACGTGCACGATCACGGTGCCGGCGGGGGGCGCCGGCACCGTGAGCACGTCGACCGGGGGGATGCCTGCGGTCGGCTCGGCGCCGATGGTGAGCACGTCACCTGCGACCAGCGGTTCGGGACCGATTCCGGCACCCACGTCGCGGGATCGGGATCCGAGTACCGGCTGCGCCCGGATGCCGCCCCGCACTGTCAGCACATAGCGCATGCCGGCGTCCGCGCGACCGATGCAGAGCGTCTGGCCGGCCTCGGCGTGAGTCGGCATGTCCGGCTCCACGAGGCGGGAGCCGAATCCGGGATGCCCTGCCGCGGCGAGCAGTTCGAGGTGCCCGCGGGCGCCGGTCACCGCGAACCAGGCGCCGCGCTCGAACCGCACTCGGGCTCCCCCGTGGAGCACCTCGATCGCGGCCGCCGACTCGTCGTTGCCGAGCAGCCGGTTGCCCAGGCGCAGCGCGGCACGGTCCAGTGCACCCGAGCGCGCCGCTCCGTTGGATGCGTTGCCGGGGCGGCCCAGGTCTTCGATCAGTGCCTGCATGCCGGGTTCGACCATCGTGAGGGCCGCCGCGGGCTCGTCGGTGCCGTCGCGGCTGCCGCTGTCGCCGGTGGCAGCTGTGGGGAGCGCGCACGACGCGAGATCCGAGCCGTCCCGTCTCGATGCCGGCGTTCCGTGGTCGCCCGCCGGCCACGCGGCGGCGCGCCGACGAAAACGCACCTTCACCCCGGGGCGCAGCAGAGCCGGTGGATCGCGGGAATCGTCCCAGAGCACGGCATCCGTTCGCCCGATGATCTGCCAGCCGCCGGGCCCGGAGCGCGGATACACGCCGCCGAATTCCCCCGCGAGCGCCACGGAGCCGGCGGGCACGCTGGTGCGCGGCGTCGTGCGCCGGGGAACGTGCAGCCGATCGTGATCGGTCACCAGATAACCGAAGCCCGGGGCGAAGCCTCCGAACGCGACCCGCCAGGTCGAGGAGGTGTGCACCTCGACCACTTCCTCGACCGTCATGCCGCTCAGATGCGCGACCTCCTCGAGGTCTTCGCCGGAGTAGTCGACGTCGATCTCGACCACCTCGGCGTCCTGCTCGTCCATCCCCCGCGGCCGGGTGCGCGCGATCCACGTTCCGGCGGTCTCCGGCGGCAGCCGACGCGGATCGATCACGACGGTGGCGGTGCGCGCCGCGGGCACGATGTCGACGACGCCCTCGGGTCGGGTGGCGGTCAGCGCAGCGTGCAGCGCGAGCACGTCGGGCAACCCGTCGAGCTCGATGAGCAGGGCCCGGTCGCCGTACGGCCGGATGAGCGGGGTCACGCGAACGGCTCCAATCCGATTCCGGCCGCCTCCAGCGCCGTTCGCACCGCACGCGCCATGGCGACGGCGTTCGGCGTGTCACCGTGCACGCAGAGCGAGTCGACCTCGATCGTGATCCGCGTGCCGTCGACGGCCTCGACGACCGACCCGGTCGCCAGCGCGACCGCACGTGCGGCGATCGCCTCGATCGCGGCCGGGGTCGTTCCGCTCAGCAGCGCGCCCGGCCGCTGCCGGGGAACGAGGGTGCCGTCCGGCCGATAGGCGCGGTCGACGAACGCCTCCCGGAAGAACCGCAGCGATCGCTCGGCGGCCGCCGTCGCTATCGCCGAATGCGCCGGCCCGAGCACCGGCAGCGACGCGTCGAAGTCGCGCACGGCATCCGCCACCGCGCTGGCTTGCGAACTATCCGTCGCGATGCGGTTGTAGAGCGCGCCATGCGGTTTCAGATAGCCGATGCGGGTTCCGACGGTGGCCGCGATGCCCGAGAGCGCTGCAAGCTGATAGAGCACATCTCCATAGAGCTCACCGGGCGCGATGTCCATCTCGCGCCGCCCGAACCCTGCCAGGTCGCGGTACGCGACATGCGCCCCCACCGTCACCGACTTCTCGGCGGCGAGGCGGCAGCACGCGAGCATGGTCAGTGGGTCGCCTGCGTGGAATCCGCATGCGACATTGGCGCTCGTCACCGTCTCGAGCATCGCCGCATCGTCACCCAGCTTCCACGCACCGAACGACTCACCCAGGTCGCTGTTGAGATCGATCGTGGACATGTCTCCATTGTCTCGCGAGCAACGTCGATCGAGGCTGCAGGAGAGCCGGAATCACGGCGACACGGGTGACACGGCGACACGGTGACACGGTGACACGGTGACACGGGTGACACGGCGACACGGCGTCGAAGCGACCGGGTGACGAGGCAACTGGCAGTGGTCCACGAATTGCGGCAATCACGTGATGCAACGGCATCTAACAACGGGATTGTCCGTTGCACCTCGTGCTTGCCGTGCTACGCGCTTGCCGTGCTACGCGAATACCCTCCAAGGCGAATACCGCGCCGAGCGAATGCTCTGCAAGGCGAACGCCGCGCATCGCGATTGCCGTGGTACGAGATGCCGCGCAGACTGATTAGACGGTGCGACGACGCGAGGCGGTGAGCAGCATGCGGATGAAGCCCGTCACCGTGGCGGTCGCTCTGCTCGCGATCGGGGCACTGACCGGCTGCACAGCGCCCGCGGAGCCGCCCGGAACACCGACGCCCTTCTCCAGCGGCTCGCCCGCGCCGATCACGCCGCAGCTCCCCTCGCCGACGGCCCCGTTGGATGCGCCGGTGCGGCCGACCGGCCCGCTGACGTCGATCACCACCGGTCTGAACACCCCGTGGTCCGTGGTGCTGCTGGGCAGCGGCTCAGCTCTGATCTCCGAACGCGATTCCGGCCGCATCGTCGAGTTGCTGCCGGGCGGATCGCGCACCCGCACCGTGGGCACCGTGCCGGGTGCGGTGCATGAGGGCGAAGGCGGCCTGCTCGGGCTCGCAGTACGCAACCCGACGGTGCCGAAGTACCTGTACGCGTATCTCACGACCGCCCACGACAATCGCGTGGTGCGGATGCCGTTGAGCGGGGCGCCGGGCAGCTACCGGTTGGGCGCGCCCCGCAGCATCCTGACCGGGATCCCGAAGGGAAGTTTCCATGACGGCGGCAAGCTCGCGTTCGGCCCGGACGGCATGCTGTACGTCACCACCGGCGACGCCACCGAGGGCGACAACGCGCAGAACCTGAAGTCGCTGGGCGGCAAGATCCTGCGCGTGACCCCGACCGGCGGCATCCCTGCCGACAATCCGTTCCCCGGGTCGCCGGTGTGGTCGTACGGACACCGCAACCCCCAGGGCATTGCCTGGGACTCGCACGGCACGATGTGGGCGAGCGAGTTCGGGCAGGACACCTGGGACGAACTCAACATCATCCGTCCCGGCAAGGACTACGGTTGGCCGATCGTGGAGGGAATCGCGCACGACAAGCGATTCGTCGACCCGGTGTATCAGTGGCACACCGATCAGGCCAGCCCGAGCGGCATCGCGATCGTGCACGACACCATCTTCATGGCCGCGCTGCGGGGCGAACGGCTGTGGGTGATCGACCCGCCGAGAGGCAGCGCACCGTTGCGGGTGACCTCCTTCGCCACGCGACTGGGACGCCTGCGCACCGTGCTCGCGCACGGCGCGAACCAGCTGTGGATCGTCACGAACAACACCGACGGTCGCGGCAGCCCGCAGGAAGGCGACGATCGCATCGTGCAGGTGGCGCTGGGCCCGCCGTGAGCGGCGCGGCATCGCCCGGTCTCGGCGTGCGGTGGTTAGCCTTGCTGCGATGACTGTGCTGCTCGGATACGATCCCGACACGCTGCACGAGCGTGTCGACCTGCTGGAGGTCGGCCATCGGCTCGATGAGCTGGGCGAAATGCGCAGCCTCGAGGCGCTGTGCGAACGGGCTTGGCTGCTGAAGGTCGCCGGCCGCGTCGACGAGTCGCTCGACCTCGCGAACTCCGCATTGCGGCTTGCCCGTTTCACGGGCGAACGCAGCGACGTGCTGCCGCCGCGCATCCTGCGTGCGACGGTGCTGCAGGCCGCCGAGCGCTACGAGGAGGCGCTGAGCGAGTTGAACGCGTGCATCGACGAGGCGCACACCCAGGACTGGCGCGTGCACGAGGCCGTCGCGCTTCAGCACCGGGGCAAGGTGCAGTTCGACCTGGGCCGCGACGCGGACTCCCTGGCGTCATTGCGTGCCTCGCTTCGGATTCGCGAGGACATGGGCGCCCCGGCGGCGGACCAGGAGAACACGCGCTTCGCGATCTCATGCGTCGAGGCGCGTATCGCCGCCCAGCAGTGAGCGAATGCGCGCCGCCGCCGGGATGTTCGCGGCTCGCGCTAGGGTTTCGGCATGGCTGATCTCGGTCGTGTTCGACGGTGGGCGGATGCGCTCATCGCGCTGCATCTGGACGCGACGGTGTGGTCGTTCGGCTTTGACAACGCCAAGACCCGGGCGGGTCTGTGCAACTATTCACTCCACCGCATCACCGTCTCCCGTTACCTCGCCGCCCGATATGACGATGACGAGATCCACCAGATCCTGTTGCACGAGGTGGCGCACGCGATAGCCGGCCAGCGGGCCGGGCATGGCCAGCGGTGGAAGGCCGTCGCGCGGGAATTGGGTTATGTCGGCAAACGGCTGCACTCCGGCTCGGTCGCCGACGAACTCGCACCCTGGGTCGGCACCTGCCCGAACGGTCATCTGCATTATCGATACCGCCGCCCAGCCCGAGTGCTCTCCTGCGGCACGTGTTCGCGCGGTTTCTCCAAGGCCTTCCTGATCCAGTGGCAGCAGCGCGACGTGAGCACCGCGCGCGCCGCGGCACGGGCATCCTGAGCGGGGCGCAACCTGCCTAACCCACTATGGTCGTTACGTGACTGATGCCGGCCAATGGATGCCGCAACCCGACGGCACGCGCTGGTGGTTCGATGCGGGGGCGATCAGCCTCGACTTCGCACACACCGGCGGGTTCGAGGCATCGCCCGACCTGCTGCGCACCACCGACGACCTGTCCTCCTGGTTCGTCGCGCGCTTCGCGGGGCTCGACGCGACCTGCCATTCACGCGACCTGACCGACGCCCGCGCGCTCCGCTCCGCGATCGCCCGGCTGGCCCGTGTCACGGTGCTCGACGCGTCGCCGGATGAGAGCGATGTCGACATCGTCAACCTCTTCGCCGCGACGCCGGACATCCCGCCCGTTCTCGCCGGCGGTTCGCGTCAGGCCGGCCGCGGCCGCCCGCGATTCGCGCAGGCGCTCTCCGAGATCGCCCGCGACACGGTACGTATGCTCGGCGAGGGCGCCACGGGGCGGATCAGGGAATGCGCCGCCGAGGACTGCACCCTGGTCTACCTGGATTCCTCGCGCGCCGGCAGCCGCCGTTGGTGCTCCATGCAGCGCTGCGGCAACCGCGCCAAGGTGCGCGCGCACCGCGCACGTGCCCGTGCGGTCGGCGCCTGACGCTCGCCCGGCTCGACACCGGCATCCGCCTGCGCTCGATCACCACGGCTCATCGAGTTCGGCTCGCACCTCGGGTGGCAGTTCCAGCCGGCTGCCCGCGATGGCGGCGTCGAGTTGCTCGACCGAGCTGACCCCGAAGACCGGCGTGATCGCGGGCGATCCACCCGTGAGCCAGGCCATCACGATCTCACTCCTGCTTCTGCCCAGTTCATGGGCCACCCGGTCGAGCACTGCCAGTCGCGCATCCGTGCCGGGATGCCGGAACGCGTCCGAGACCGGACGGTCGGTGCGGTCGTAGGCTCCAGCGAGCAAGGGGCGGTATGCCCAGAGGTCGATCTGCGGGTTGCTCGCCCCGTAGTCGAGCACGTCGTCGGTGATCCAGCCGAAGCGGTGATCGTGATCGTGGTCGCGCACCATCGGTCGCGGTTGCAGATAGCTGTAACGCAACTGCACAGCGGTAGGAGGCGTCTGTCCCGTCGCCTCGGCGATGCCGCGAGCGCGTTCCATGCGCCACAAGGCGGTGTTGGAATACCCCCAGCGGGCGAGGATCCCATCATCGACCAGCGACGAGAACGCGCCGACCGTCTCCGCGAGATCCGTCGACCGGTCGTCACGGTGTCCCCACAACAGGTCGATGCGGTCGATGCCCATCCGTTCCAGGCTGCGCTGCGCGCAGGCACGCACGACGGCATCCGAGAGTCCTTCGCTCAGCTGGGGAAAGCTGCCGGGATACAGCGGTTCGCAACCCACCTTTGTGCTGATCCTGACGCGGTCGCGGGCTCCTGGACGCGCCGCGAACCACCGGCCCAGCATCTCCTCGCTCTGGCCGCCGTGCCCGCTCGGGTCGACCCAGAACGCGTAGCAGTCGGCGGTGTCGATCCATTCGCCGCCGGCATCGAGGTAGGCGTCGAGCAGGCGGAAGGCGGTCGCGTCGTCGATGGTGGTGCCGAACAACATGGCACCCAACGCGAGCCTCGGTCCACCGGTCGGGGCGAGCGGGGCAACGTCGGGTTGTATTCGAGCGCCCGCCGCGGGGGCTTGCGCCGTCGTCGTGCGGGTCTGGATGTCTGTGGTTTCGCTCATGGAGCCAGCCTGAGCGCTGGAGCGCGCTACAGGTCAAGCGGCTGTTGCGGGATAGTAAGTGGATGACCGGCTACAGTCCCGCGGAAACCGTCGAGCGCAGCGGTTTCAGCATCGAGACGCTGCGCTATTACGAGCGGATCGGCCTGCTCACGGACATCGATCGCGACACCGCCGGCAGACGGCTGTTCTCAGAGGACGACCTGCAGTGGCTCGAGGTGCTGCGCTGCCTGCGCGAGACCGGCATGCCGATCGCGACCATGCAGCGTTACGCGGAACTCGCGCTCGAGCACGGACCGGAGTCTGAGGCATCCATTGCCGAACTGCTGCAGATCCTGCGGGAGCATGACCAGGCCGTCGCCGCCAAGATCGAACGACTGCAGGCGCAGCAACGACACCTGCACGAGAAGATCGCGCATTACGCGGAACGCGCCGCGGCGGTCCCCGCCCGGTGATCCGCGCTAGTCGACGACCTGCACGTCCTTCCAGAACGCGACGTAGTTGCTGAAGTCTTTGCCGACGCGTTCGAACGCCGTCGGGTAAGGATCGGGGTAGCTCCACGCTCGGTCCTGCAGAAGCCCGTCGCCGGAGACCACGCTGAAGTACTGGCACTCGCCCTTCCACGGACACGTGTAAGGGGTATCGCTCTTCACGAGCAGGGCGGCGTTCACGCTCTGCGGCGGAAAATACCAGTTGCCCTCGATCGAGATGAGGTCGTCTGCGGGCGCCTCGGCGATGACGGTGTCGTTCAGTACTGCTTTCATTGCAAGCCTCCTGTTGGACTCAACCCGTCGCCGGTCGGGTTCATTCCGTTCCGGGGGATCAGATCGTCGCGCCAGCGCCGTTCACGAAGGTGCCGCCGGCGAGGTTCGGGTCGAGCACCGGGACGGCAGCGGAGACGTCCACTTCGGCCGCCGACTCCACGTCGGAGCGCTGACCCGCGTCGATCAACTCCCGTCCGCTGACGGACGCCGTGAGGATGTGGCCGGCTGCCCGGTGCAGACCCTGCCATGCCGCGCACGCCGCGGCGGCCTCCGGCGAGCTCGCATCGATGCCGACCGCGGCGAGCGCGTCGACCAGCGCGCCGGAGGCGAGCAGGTCCTCCACCGCGAATCGCACGCTCTCGTCCTCGCGCACCTCGCCGGCGGCGACGATCGCAACCTTCGCGCGCGCGCCGAGCACACGCTGACGGTCGAGGATCCACTGCGCCACAGCACTGCGGTTGCGCAGGCACGCGGCGACGACGGGCACTGCGTACGAGGCCGCGAGCGCTGCCACGCGTGATCCGTTGAACGACGGCATCACGACCCGGCCGACCGGTCCGAGTGCAGCGACGGACTCCGGTGTGATGCTCGACGGCGACAGGGTCACGCCCGAGCCGCCGCGCGGCCCCGCGAGCACGGCATCCGCGCCGGTGAGCGCCTCACCCGCTGCCACCGCCTCGTCGCGGCGGCCTGCGTAGGGCGTCACGGCGAGCCCCTCGGTGACCGCCCGCTCGATCGTCGTCGTGAACGAGATCGAATCGATCACGACGATCACACCGGCACCGGGCGCGATGCTGCGCAGCCCTGCCCGCCCCCAGTCGAACCGCACTTCGTAGTCGGTCTGCGTCGGGTCGTCGAGGGCGAGCGGTCTCTTCACTCCGACAGGGTAACCAACAGGCGGTGCGAGACTGGAGCGATGCGGGTGCTGTTGAAGCTCATCCTTGACTGTGAACCGGATGCCGCCTGGCGTGCGATCCGCTCCCCCGCCGTGCTGCGCGAGGTGTCCAGCCCGCTGTTCACACTGACGTCGCTGGAACCCGCCGGATTCCCGACCATCTGGGAACCCGGGACTCATGCCGTGCGCGTGCGCGGCGGCGGCATCCTGCCGATCGGCAGCCACGAGATCCGCCTCACGTTCGACGATCGCCGCCCTGACGGCGTGCGCATCATGCGGGACTCCGGCGGTTTCGGCGGGGTCTCGCTCTGGGATCACCGGCTGGCGGTGGCGCCCGACCCGGCAGGGCCGGATGCCGAGGGACGGGTTCGCACGTTGTACCGTGATCGGCTCATCGTCTCGGCCGGTCTTGCCACACCTGCTCTCTGGTACGGATTGTGGGCGTTCTGGCAATGGCGCGGCGCACGACTGCGCTCACTCGCCCCGAGCTGGGCGTACGACCCGCCCGCCGAGGAGCGATCCGCGGGCGAGTTCGGCATCGACGATCGCGGCGGCCCCTCGTGACGGCCGTGCTCTCGGCGCTGGAGGTCGCCGACTGGCGCCGCCACGTGTTCTCGATCTATTCGCGGGTTCGCCGATTGAGCGCCGACGCGCCCGCCCAGGCGCACGGAGTGTGGGTACGCGAACGCGACCGGCTGTTCGCCACCCACCCGGCGACGCCGTTGCAGGCGCAGGACCGTGCGTCGTTCGACGGCCTGCCGATCGAGCCGTACGACCCGGAATGGCGATTCGAGGCCGTCATCGAGCCGGCCGGCGACCCCCGCCGCATGGAGGTCGAGACGGGCACCGACGGTGTGGTCCCATTCGTATTGCTCGGTACGGTCACGCTGCCGGTCGGCGGCGCGGGCACGCTGGAGGTGTGGCGGCTCGCCTCCTACGGCGGCGGGATCTTCCTGCCGGTCAAGGATGCCCTCGCCGGCTCGACGCACGGCACCTACGGCGGGGGACGCTACCTGCTCGACACCGTCAAGGGCGCTGATCTCGGGCCGGGACGTGCGCCGAGGAGCATCGTGCTCGACTTCAATTTCGCGTACAACCCGAGTTGCGCGTACGACCCCGCATGGGCGTGTCCGCTCGCCCAGGCCGGCAACACGGTCGCGATCGAGATCCCGGTCGGCGAGCGCTATTAGGGCTTGCTCCCTCTTCTAGGACGGGGTCGCAGGATGCCGGTGACTGCGCTGAGTCTCCGGGCTCGGTGCGGGCGGGAGGTCGACTCTCACTCGCACCGGCCCTGCATCTCGAGAGTGAAGGAGGACGGTGAAAGTCCTTCGGAGGGGCCGAAGGACGACAGCCGCAAGTCGGCCGTCGGATGCCTTGGCCACCGTGATCTTCTGTGCTGCGGTCATGGGCTCCCACCGCACCGTCGCCCCGTTGTCGCAGCTCTCACTCACCCGCAGATAGATATAGCCGCCCGCCGACCCGTGCAAGACAGTTCCTCCCCTTGAGACATCTTGGAGGATCGCACCGGCCGGCAGGTTCGAAATGGTCTGGCCGCATACGGCCAAAGGCGGCGCTGCCGTAGTCACTCCGCCGCAACCGGTGAGCAGCAGGCCCAGGCACAAGACGCTCGCCACGCCTGCGACGGTGCGCAGCGCGCGTCGAGCAGGTGAGATCGACATTCCTGTGCGCAGCATGCCTACCATGATCGACTCCGTCTTGGAGGAACAAGAAGGAGTGTGCCAGGGTATTGCTCTGCGCGGGTCGGAAGTCCTCGATGCGTCGCAGAATCGTTCGTTTTTCCCGGACGCCATGCCTTTTGCGGTTCGCCGACAGGCCAACGCGCCTAGCGTCGATCATGCAACGGGGGCCTCAAGCCGAGATGACGACCAGGCGCTGCGTCGGCCGGGTCATCGCCACGTAGGCGGCCGACGCGCCGCGGGGCGACTCCGCGACGATCCCGTCGACATCCACCAGCACGACCACGTCGAACTCCAGGCCCTTCGCATCGCGCGCCGAGAGCACCGAGATCGGCAGGTCCAGACCCGCGGCGCCGCGGCCGACTTCGCGGCCGAAGGCCTCCGTCAGACGGCCGCCCAGGTCGTCGAGTCGAGCGACCGGGGCGATCACGGCGAGCGTTCCGCCGGCGGATGCCTCGGGCCTGACGCGACCGACGGCCTCGGCCACGGTTTCGGCCAGGGCGTGCGGCAGGGCACCCAGGTACTCCACCGGCCAGTCGCCCTCCCGCACGGCCCGCGCCGAGGTCACCGGCAGCCCGTGTTCACGAGCGAACTCGTCGGCTGCGCCGGCGATCTGCGCGGGCGTGCGGTAGTTCACGGTGAGCTCTTCCAGCCGCCAGGAGTCGCGGAAGAAGGGGGCCAAAGCGTTCTCCCACCGGGTAGCGCCGGCAGCGGAAGAAGCCTGGGCGATGTCGCCGACGATCGTGAACGAACGCATCGGGCAGCGGCGCAGCAGCATGCGCCACTGCATCGGGCTGAGCTCTTGCGCCTCATCGACCACGATGTGGCCGTACGTCCACGTGCGATCGGCGGCCGCGCGCTCGGCCGTGGTGCCCCGGTCGGCCCGTTCGGCGAACCCGTCGACGAGACGCTGCGCCGTCACGAACCCCTCGGCCTCGGCGTTCTCGATGGCCTTGCGCGCACTGGCCAGGTCGCGCTTGCGCTGTTCCGCGTTCTCCCGCTCGCGCAGCGCCGCCTGAGCGCTCTGCGGCGCAGCGCCGAGGAGCTCGGCCGCCTCGTCGAGCAACGGCACGTCCGACACGGTGAAGGCGGCATCCCGCGCTCGCAGAAGTGCCGCGCGGTCTTCGGCGCTCCATCGCTGCGTAAGCTCCTCAAGCCACGCCGGCCGCGCGTAGAGATCCTGCAGGAGCTTCTGCGGCGTCAACGGCAGCCAGGCCGTGTTCAGCAGCACGCGCACGTCGTCGCTCGTGCGCAGATCCTCTCGCAGCACAGCACGGTCGGCGTCGTCAATGGTGGAACCCGTCGCCTTCAGTTGCGCGGCGAGCCGGTCGGCCAACGCATCGAGGGCGTGCCCGACGAAGGTCACCCGGGCCCGATTGTGCGGCTTACCGGTTCGCTGCGCGTGGTTGATCGCCTCAGCGATGAGCTGCGGCGGCACGATCAGACGCTCGCCGTTCACCTCGACCGTCTGCTCCGCGGCGGGAACGCGCTGCCGGGAGCGGACCGCTCGGGCGATCAGCCGGGCCATGCGCACGGCTCCCTTCACCCGGGCGACGTCCGGAGCGTCGTCGTCCGCGGCATCCACGCCGGGGAACAGCCCGCCGACCGACCGCATCACGACGCCCGTCTCGCCGAGCGAGGGCAGCACGGCCTCGATGTAGCGCAGGAACGCGGGCGACGGACCCACCACGAGCACACCGGCCCGGCCCAGCCGCTCCCGGTGCGTGTAGAGCAGGTAGGCGGCACGGTGCAGCGCGACGGCGGTCTTGCCGGTGCCGGGCGCGCCTTGTACCACGAGCGCACCGCGCAACTCCGAGCGGATGATCCTGTCCTGCTCGGCCTGGATCGTGGCGACGATGTCGTGCATGCGCCCGGTGCGCTGAGCGCTCACCGCTGCCATCAGTGCGCCGTCGCCGCGCATGGCCGCCGCCTCGGGTCCCGTCAACCGGCCTTCGTCGAAGACCTCGTCGTCGATGCGCAGCACGCCTCGGTCGCGCATCGTGAGGTGACGCCGGGCGATCACTCCGGCCGGATGCTCCGCCGTCGCCTGGTAGAACGGGCTGGCTTGTGGAGCACGCCAGTCGATCAGCACGGACCGCTGATCGTCGTCGCGCATGCCCAGACGACCGATGTAACGGAACCGGGGGTCGGCCAGGCGCTCGGCGCCGTGCCCATCGGCCGCCTCGCCGTCGCCATCCGCATCGAGCTCCTGACGCTGCTCGGGATCATCGGGATCCTGTTCCGAGGCCTGATCCCCGTCTGCGAGCAGCAGCCTGCCGAGCACGAGGCGCGCGTCGACCTCACGCAACTGGAGCAGCCGATCCTCGTACATCCCGGCGAAGGCATCACGCTCGCTGCGCGACTGATGCGTGCCGCTCACGCGTTGCGCGCGCACCTCGGCAAGGCGGCGCTCCGTGTCGGAGCGCAGGCCGTCCAGCCGGCGATACAGTTCCACGACGACGGCGCGCTCCCGGTCGAGTTCCGATTCCGTCACGCCCACCCCGTTCCAATCCAGACCCGAAAGTCTATTCCGGAGGCCTTTCGATGGGGTGCGGGGAAGGCTCGGCCGCGACTGATAGACTGTGAGAACTTGCGGGGCCGCTGTCGGACCCGCTGCGTCGTAGAACGCCCCCTCTTCATAGCGCGGCATGACCGCGATCTCTGACGAAAGTGCAGCCCGGCTGCACCGTTGCTTACGGCGAACGATGGTGCCCATCGGCACCCTCGCCACTGTTCCCGCATGCGCCTGGCCACGGCCGCGCATGCGGACCGATGCCTGAAAGGCACCACCCATGACCACACCTCCCGCCGAAGCAGGCGCCGCCGAGACGACGACCTTCGCCGAACTCGGCGTGCCCGCCGCCCTCGTCAAGGTGCTCGCCGCCGAAGGCAAGACGGCTGCGTTCCCGATCCAGGTCGACACCCTGCCCGACACGCTCGCCGGACGCGACGTGCTCGGCCGCGGCAAGACCGGTTCGGGCAAGACGCTCGCGTTCTCGTTGCCGATGGCCGCGCGCCTGGGCACCACCCTGGCCGGCGGCAAGCGTCGCCCGGGGCGCCCGCTTGCCCTGGTTCTCGCGCCGACCCGCGAACTCGCGACACAGATCGACGCCGTGCTGGCGCCGCTCGCGGCCGCCTACGGAATGACCACCACCACGATCTTCGGCGGCATCAACCAGCGCCGCCAGGTCGAGGCCCTGAACCGCGGCGTCGACATCGTCGTGGCGTGCCCGGGCCGACTCGAAGACCTGATGAAGCAGGGCTTCGTCACCCTCGACGCCATCGAGATCACCGTGCTCGACGAGGCCGACCACATGGCGGACCTGGGATTCCTGCCTGTGGTCACGCGCATCCTCGGCAAGACGCCCGACTCGGGTCAGCGACTGCTGTTCTCGGCGACGCTGGACAACGGCGTGGACAAGCTCGTGAAGCGCTTCCTGCACTCCCCCGTGCTGCACTCCGTCGATGACGAGAACAGCCACGTCGATCGCATGACGCATCACGTGTTCGAGGTGGACACGCTCGAGTCCAAGAGCGACCTGGTGCAGGCGCTCGCTTCGGGCAAGGGCCGAAGCATCCTCTTCATGCGCACGAAGCATCACGCGAAGCGACTGGCCAAGAAGCTCACCGATTCGGGCATCCCGGCCGTCGATCTGCACGGCAACCTCTCCCAGCCCCAGCGCGACCGCAACCTCGCCGCGTTCGGCGATGGCAGCGTTCGCGTGCTCGTGGCGACGGATGTCGCGGCGCGCGGCGTGCACGTCGACGACGTGGAGCTCGTGGTGCACGTCGATCCGCCGGCCGAGCACAAGGCGTACCTGCACCGCTCGGGCCGCACGGCGCGCGCCGGTGCCACAGGCGACGTCGTGACCATCACGCTGCCCTCGCAGAAGGACGACCTTCGGGTGATTCTGCGCAAGGCCGCGATCGCGGCAACGCCGGTCGCGGTCACCGCGGCTTCACCCGAGGTCACGCGCCTCGTCGGCGACGTTGCCGCCTACGTCAAGCCGGCGCCCAAGTCCGCGC
>DATMTS010000031.1:0-122920 GCA_035564555.1 Humibacter sp. | reverse complement strand
CGCGGTTCAGCGCGGCGGCGCGGTTCCCACCGGAACCAGGTGCGGCAGTTTGGCGGTGCGACCGTCCCCGGACGACCGGCCGGTGAGGCGCCGGCCTATCCACGGCAGGACGTAGGCGCGGTAGTAGGCCAGGGTGCGCCGGCTGGCGGCTCCCGGGGGTGCTGCGGCCACCTGGTCGACGCCCCATTCGGCGGGCACCGGCACCCTGAGCGCGGTCAGCACATTGCCGGCCACCCTCGCGTGCCCGAAGCCGTTCAAGTGCAGCCGGTCCTCCGACCAGTACCGGATGTCCTCCAGGCCGGCATCCGCCCAGTTGTCGACGAACGTGACATGCTCACTCGGTCTGCTCGCCCGCACGGCGACGGCCAACTGCTCCCCGCGGGCACGGATCAGCGCCCCGCCGGGCAGGTGGGCGCAGGGGTTGGCTCCGCTGAGCAGCAGCGCGTGGCTGCCGGAATCGGCGATGCGACGCACCGCGTCGCCCAGACGATCGGCTATCGACTGGATTGACACGCGCGGCCGCATGATGTCATTGCCGCCGCCGTTGATACTGATCAGCTGCGGCCGCATGGCGATCGCCGGCTCGAGCTGCTCCTCGATCAGCGGCACGAGCTTGCGCCCCCGGATCGCCAGGTTCGCGTAGGTCACCGGGGTCGCGGATGCCTGCTGCAGGCCGATCGCCACGAAATCGGCCCAGCCGCGCACGGTTCCGTCGGGCAGTTCGTCCCCGACGCCCTCGGTGAAGCTGTCTCCGATCGCGACAAAGCTCGAGAACATGGTTCAACGCTACCGCCCGGGATCGCGCCGTCCGTGCGGCGCCGGCTTCGCCGCCCACGTCGCATCCGCGGGGTCGAGCTGGCAGTAGGATCGGTGACGGAAACAGGCACGCCGAACGAGAGGACCACACGGTCATGACCGCTGTCAGCCCACGCCAGCAGCTCACCAAGCCGATCGCGGGCGGGGTCTTCGTGCTGTTCTGGATCATCGCCATCGTGTTGTGGGTGTTCGCGGGCGTCGCGCTCGGCAACGCGGGCGCCTGGCAGCCGTTCATCGTCGACGTCGGCATCATCTTCGCGAGCATCGGAATCGCTGCCCTGTCGCTTGCGACGAAGAAGGGCCTGGGTCTCGCCTTCCTGTTCGGCGTGATCGGCGTGTTGCTCTTCGCGCTCGGCGATCTCACCCACCTCACCCCGCTCGTGTACTTCTTGCGCATTCTCGCGCCGTTCCTGGCGATCGTCGTCGCGCCGACGTTCAAGCTCGCCAACAGCGTCAAGGTCTTCGCGGAGTAGTAACCGGCATCCAGCTCTTCTCGACAGCGCCACTCGGTGCTGGTTGTGCACGGCCTGCCTCGTCGAGCCGATTCGGGTGAGCCGTTGTCGGTGGTGGGTGCTGCGATCGCGCCTTGGATGAAGACGCGGGGACCCAACCGAACAGCGCGGCCGTTCGGCCGACCCGGATGTCGATTCCGTTTCGACTGTGAGGCCGCTCGATCACCTGGGCGATCGCGGACGCCGCTCTGTTCAGCTGCAGCCGACTGATGTGATGGCTCGGCAGGTGCGCCGTACAGCGCGGTCCCCGGTTCGCAGCCGATGTACGTCGCCGGCGAGCATGCTCACACGTTCGGATGGAATTCAGCCCAGGCCAGCCGACGCTCCCGTTGAGGATCGGACTCCACGTGATCGACGGCATCGATGATGAGCGTGACCCTGCCCGGCTCAACGTAAGCCGGCCAGTCCGCGCCGACGCTCCCGGTGCACGCGAAGTCCAGCCAGCGCTCACGCATCCGGGCGCCGACCTCGGCGTACGTCGAGCGGCCCCCGAGCACGGTCATCGCACGCGCCACAGGCTCGTCCGTGCTGTCGAACAGGGCGAACATCTCCACGCCGTGGGTGGCATCGAGTCCGGCGACTCGCAGGAGCCGAGGAGCAAAGTCGAAACGGTATGCATGCACCGGCGCGAACCGGGATTGCAGCTCGGCTGCTCGCACGCTCGGGGACCAGAACGCGAAGTCCCCGCCGAAGTCGGCTCTCGCCCTGGGCGTCGAAAGGCCTTGATACGCACGTCGCATCGACTGCCACGCCGAGCGTGGGGCCTCGTCGAACACCGCGGCGATCCGCGCCGGTGAGCGCGGCAGGATGTCGACCCGCCCGCGGAAGACGGCTCCCTCGCGCTGGTTGGTTCCGATGATCAACGGAACCCGGCTCGCACGGCCCGCTGCCATGGCGGCGAGCGGCCGTTCCGGCAGGAACGTGCCGTCGACCACCGGGGCCAGACAGAAATAACCCGGGGTCGCCGTCGGGGTGCGAACCTGCAGGATCAGGGCGGCTGACACCAGTTCGGCCGTGCTCGCCGCGGCAAGAAGCTCGAGCTCATCGCCGTGGCCGTGCTCCGTCTCGTCGACGGCCTCCCGTCGGAACGGAAGAGGCGAGGGCGCAAGTGATGACGGCCCCGGAAGTCGTAGAGGTGCTGGAGGCCGTGAAGCGGCCGAAGATCCTGGAAGCCATGAACGCGCCGAACGTGCCGAGAGTGCCGGAACTGCCGGAATCGCTGGGCGTGCGAGCGCGGCCGAGGGCGCTGAAGGTGCCGGAAGTGCTGGGGTCACGGAAAGCACTCGGCGCGCACGCTCGCCCCTTGCCTCTGCCTGGGAGCGCAGAATGTCGACGAACTCGGCCGCCCATCCTGCGGCCCGTTCACGTGAATACACCGCATCGGGCGGGGCGCTCTGCGCGATCGCGCGAGCGAAAAGCCCCCGGGCAGAGGGCGTGGCCAGCAGCGTGGTGACAGCGTTGCCGCCGGCGGACTCGCCGAACACCGTGACGTTGCGGCGGTCCCCGCCGAACCGGCGGATGTTGCGATGCACCCAGCGCAGTGCAGCGACCTGGTCGCGCAGGCCGAGATTGGCATCGATCGGCCGCGCCGCCGTCGAGTATCGGGAGAAGTCGAGATAGCCGAGCGCGCCCAGACGGTAATTGAAGCTCACGTAGAGCACGCGTCCGCTGCGCACGAACCCGGTGCCTTGTCCCGAAAAGTCCTGCGATGAGCCCGTGCTGTACCCTCCGCCATGGATGAAGACCATCACCGGCAGCGGGGCGCCCGCGCGGGCATCCGCCGGCGCCAGCACGTTGATCGTCAGGCAGTCCTCGCCGGCCGGGATGGCGGGGGCCGTGCCGCGGAATTGTCCGCGGTGGGCCTGAGGTGCCACGGGCCCGAATGCCGATGCGTCCCGCACGCCGGACCACGGCACCACCGGTTGCGGCGCCCGGAACCTCAGCGCACCGATGGGAGCGGCGGCATACGGGATCCCACGCCAGGCGAAGTCTCCGTCTGCTCGCACCCCGCGCACCACGCCACCGCTCACTCGCACGTCGAGCGGCCGGTCGTGCACTGCTCGCAAGCGCGCGGTCACACCCCGATGCTATGCGCCGCGACTGGGAGCGGTCGACGCGTTCCTTTCCTGCTGCCGCTCATCCTCAGCGTGCGAGAAGGCAGCGGGCGAGCAGTCGTAACCCTGTCAACCCCTGACATGCGGGAGAACCGCCGACTAGACCGGTTCAGGAACAAAAGAACACAAGACCGAGAACACAAGAAGGATGAGCATGTTTGAACACTTCGAAAAGCCGGATGAGCTGTTCGAGTACCGTCTCGGCATGGCCATGACCATGGAGCACGACTCCCTCGACATGCTGCGCGAACTCGAGATGGCGGCGCGGTCCGACGAGGTGAAGTACCTCTTCTCGCACCACGCGCAGGAGACCCAGCAGCAGATCGCGAACCTCGAACAGGCGTTCCGGCTGCTGAACATCGAGCCCAACGACGCGCCGTCGCCGACGTCGAAGGGACTCGCGAAAGAAGGCACGTCGCTGATCAGGAAGTCCGACGACGCGTTGCACGACGACGTCGCGCTCTCTGCCGCTCTGGGCACGGAGCATTTCGAGATTTCGACGTATCAGACCCTCATCGTGTCGGCGGAGGCCATCGGCGCCCCTGAGGTGGCGCGACTGCTCACCGAGAATCTCGAGCAGGAGAAGCACACCAGCGAAGAGCTCGAGCAGACCGCGAAGAAGCTCGCGGTGGGGAGAGTCTGAGCGCACCCAGCCGGGCAGACCCGCGCATCGCCGAACGACAGGCAGGGCGGACGGTGCGTACGAGGTCGGCACGGACGATGGCTCGCGCCGCGCCGTCGGCGGGGGAGCGAAGCCAAGGCGACGGTACGGAAAGGACATGATGAATCAACCGGCACAACAACAAGAGCCTCCCGGCAGCGAAGCGCAACTGGATCCGCCCGCCGACCACGGCGAGCAGTCGTATCGCGGGTCGGGACGCCTCGACGGCAAGAAGGCGCTGATCACCGGTGCCGACAGCGGCATCGGCAAGGCCGTCGCCATCGCCTTCGCCCGCGAAGGCGCCGACGTGGCGTTCAGCTATCTGAACGAAGACGACGACGCCCGCGACACCGAGCGGTGGATCACCGAGGCCGGGCGCAAGTGCCTGGCGATGCCCGGCGACCTCGCCGACCCGGCGCACTGCCGTGAACTGGTTCAGAAGACCGTCGACGAGTTCGGGCGCATCGACATCCTGGTCAGCAATGCAGCGATGCAGCGCACCTACACCCGGGTGGAGGATATTCCCGACGACGAATGGGACAAGACGCTCGCGGTGAACCTGAGCGCTTACTTCCATCTGGTGAAGGCCGCGTTGCCGCACATGCAGAGCGGTGCGTCGATCATCGGCACCTCGTCGGTGAACTCGGACGCACCATCCCCGACCCTGATGCCGTACGCGCTCACCAAGGCGGCCATCGCCAACATGACCGCTTCCCTCGCCCAACTGCTCGGCGAGCGCGGCATCCGTGCGAACAGCGTGGCACCGGGACCCGTGTGGACTCCATTGATCCCGTCGACGATGCCCGCCGAGCATGTCGAGAAGTTCGGCGGCAACACGCCGCTGAAGAGACCCGGGCAACCGGCCGAGCTCGCACCGGTCTATGTGCTGCTGGCCTCCGACGAAGCGAGCTACGTCTCCGGTGCACGGTTGGCCGTGACCGGCGGCAGACCAATCCTCTGACCGGTTCACCCGAGCCCGGTCACCGAGGCGGTTCCCTGACCCTTGGAACCGTTCAAGTGCCCCTCCCGCAGCGGGAGGGGCACTTTTCCACTTCGTCCGCGAGGGCTTCCGCGCGGCGTCGGCGGTGGGTTACCGTCGACTGCCGAACTGGGCGATTGCCGCACTGGGCGGTTGCCGCACTGGGCGGCGCATGGAATCAGGAGCGATCATGGCCGCGCAGGATGCGCCGCACGTCGAAGGCGCCGACCAAGCCGATGGGCCGGCTAAGGATGCCCGGCCGAACCCCGTCGTGCGGTTCTTCCGGGTGCTGGGACCGGGCCTCGTCACCGGCGCGGCCGACGACGACCCGTCCGGAGTCGCCACCTACGCGCAGGCCGGAGCCACCTACTCGAACGCGATGCTGTGGACCGTGCCATTCACGCTGCCGTTGATGATGGCGGTGCAGGAGATCTGCGACCGCATGGCGCTGGCCACAGGTGAGAGCCTCGGCGCGCTGATCCGCCGCCGCTTCACGCGGGTCTTCCGTATCGCGATCGGCGTGCTGATCGCCGCTTTGATCGTCGCGAACTCCCTCAACCTCGCCGCGGATCTGATGGCGATCGGCGAGGGCATGCGGCTGCTGCACGCGGGGCCCGCGCCCGTGTGGAGCGCGATCGCCGGGGTTGCCATCGGCGTGACCGTCTTCTTCGGCTCTTTCGAGATGATCGGGAAGATCTTCAAGTGGCTGTGCTTGGCGCTGCTGGTCTACGTCGGTGTGCTGTTCGTCAGTCACGTGGACTGGGCCGACGTCGGCCGGGGCATGCTGGGCACGCAGTTGCGGTTCTCGCCCGCGTACCTGGGTCTGGCCGTCGGCGTGCTCGGCACCACGATCTCGCCGTACATGTTCTTCTGGCAATCCGCGCAACGGGTGGAAGAACTGCGTGAGGAGGACCTCAAGGGCGACGAGGCGCCGGCTCTGGCCGATCGAACCAATAAGCAGGCCAAGCGCAGGCTTCGCAACAGCCGCACCGACGTGTTCACCGGAATGGCGTTCTCGGTGCTGATCATGTTCGCGATCATCGCGGCCACCGCCGCGACCCTCGGGGCGCACCACAAGACCGTCAGCAGCGCGGCCGAGGCGGCGACAGCGCTTCAGCCCGTCGCGGGAACCTGGGCGGGCGCTCTCTTCGCGCTGGGCTTCATCGGTTCCGGTGTGCTGGCGGTACCCGTGCTGGCCGCCGCCGGCGCCGCCGGGCTCTCCGCCCTGCTGAACAAGAACTGGGGACTCGACCGAACAATGGGCAAAGCGCCGGTGTTCTACCTCCTGCTGGGCGCCGGCTTGATCCTGGGCATCATTCTCAGCGTGCTCGATTCGAACCCCATCCAGCTGCTCGTCCTCAGCGCCATCGTGAACGGAATCGCCGCCGGCCCGTTCCTCATCGTGATGATGCTGATCTCCCGCGATGCCAAGATCATGGGCAAGTATCGCAACGGCCGGCTCGCAGCCACCATCGGCTGGGCGGCGACCGCGATCATGTGCGTCGCCGGAGCGTACGGAGTCTGGTTCACGCTCTCCGGGGGCTGAAGAGGCGCTTCACACCGCCGAGACCCGCCTGCGTGGCGGCGCTCAGCGGGCGACCGCTTCGCTGACCGCCGTCGGACCGTCGTACTCGCGATCCGGGATGCCGTGCAGCGCGTCGAGCACCTCGTCGTCGGCTCCGGAGTCTTGCGCGCTGCGCACGATGTCGTCTTTCGACGCCGGATAATCGACACCGCCGAGGAACTTCTGCACTTGGATGGGGTTGGGGTTCGGGTTCATGGGCTCACCTTTCTCTGCTGGGCCTTCTCTACTGAACTGCTGGGCTTCTCTGCTGAAATTGCTGCTGGATTTTCGCTCCCGGAACACGACCGTGGAGGCCTCCACCTCACGTTCGGTCAGCGTCGTGGGAGCTTCGAGATGCACGGCGCCGCTGGGCAGGATGCCCGCGCCGCCGTATCGTTCCATCACACGCCATTGCGCGGCCACGTCCTCTCCGACGTGCTGCGGCGGCAGTTGCCGCCAGAACTCGAATCCGCCGGTCTCCACCAGTGCGTCGCGCCGGAACATCACGCAGCCGCCGACCCACGCGATCTTGTAGGCGACCCACTCGTCGCGGCCGAGCCCCAGGTCGGCAGCGATGTGGGCCAGGTTCGCTGCGTTGTGCAGCCGGAATCGTTCGAATTCGGGCGTGCCGCGCCTGATTCGTTCGGGATGCACGGCGTGCTGCCAGACCTCGAAATCGGCGGTCTCCGCCGGCCGCCGGTCATCCAGGTACGAGAGACCCTGCACGGCCGCACCGACGACCCCGCAGCCGAGCCTGCCCAGAGCGTTGTCGAGCAATTCGAGGGTCCCCGGCTCCAGCCAGACGTCGTCGTCGAGGAACAAGACATGGTCGCAGCTCGCCTGCGACAACAGGAAGGCCCGCTGTTCCGCCATGCCGCGAACAGGAAGATGCCGATGCACCTCGACGCCGCGACCCTGCGCCCTCAACAGTCTCAGCAGCGAGCACACCACGTGATCGGCCTCGATCGGCGTGGGCGACTGATCGCTGAGGATGACCCGGAACGGGGGATCGTCCTGGGCCGCCAGCCCGGCCAGGGTCACGGCGAGTGCCGCCGTTCTGTCCTTGGTCGGAATGAGCACGTCGACGGTGGGGTCCACCGGCACTGCAGACCGGGCCCATTCGGCGGCCTCCCGCCGGCTGGATGCCAGCGCTGTCACCCCCGCTCTCCGACCGGAGCCGACCTGATGCGGTGCACTACCGCCGACGTGGAGTATTCCGGAACGTAGTCGACGATCACGACCTCGCCGCCCACCGAACGCACCGTCTCGGTCTCCGCCAGCATCTCGGGCGTGTAGTCGCCGCCTTTGACGTACACGTCCGGCCGAAGCCGCGCGATGAGTTCGCGAGGCGTGTCCTCGTCGAAGACCGTCACATAGTCGACGCACTCCAGCGCGGCCAGCACGTTGGCACGATCGACGGCGCCGTTGATGGGCCGGTCCGGGCCCTTCAGCCGGCGCACCGAGTCATCCCCGTTGATGGCGACGACGAGAACGTCGCCCAGCCGCTTCGCTTGACGAAGATAGCTGGTGTGGCCGCGGTGCAGCACGTCGAAGCATCCATTGGTGAAGACGATGCGCTGCCCGTCGAGCCGACGGTGCTCCAGTTCCCGCAGCAGCGCATCGGCGCTCAACGCGGCGTCGGGCAAGCGGCCGAGCCATGCCTCGAGTTCTGCGGCGCTGCACACGCTCGTCGCGTCCTTGTGCACCGCGACGTCGGCCGCGGCCTGACCGATCCCGCTCGCCTCGGCGATCGAGGCACCCGAAGCCAGAGCAAGCGTGAAGGCCGCCGCGAACGTGTCGCCGCCGCCCGACGCGCGCTTCTCGGGGGCAGCATGCGCGTGCGTGCGGTACGCCGCATCGGGCGTCAGGGCCAGCGCGCCCTCGCGATCCAACGTCACGACGACCGTCGACGCCCCCGTGCGGCGCCGCAGGCGATCGGCGTGCTCAGTGAAGAAGGTCGCCCGGTCTGCCCCGTCGACCGCTTCTCCCAGAATGCGTTGCGCCTCGGCGGCGTTCGGCGTCACAGCATCCGGGCGTAACCGGCGCCAGCGCGCCGGCTCATGCGCATCCACAACGCGCAGCCTGCCGAACCCCAGCCGACTCAGCCGCGGATCGGCGGCGAGCGCCGCCATCGCGGGAGAGCCGTAGTCGCACAACAGCACCGCGTCCGAGTGCTCGGCTGCCCGGTAAGCAGCGGCGACGAATCGCCCAACGCTGTCCGGGTCTGCCGCGGTCGAGCCCTCGTCGATCCGCAACAGCAGTTGATCGGACGACACCACACGGTTCTTCACGATCGTGCGGCGACCCGCAACCGCCGCGAGCCCTTCGGCGTGCACGCCGTCCGCTTCCAACATTCCGCGCAGTTCCGCGCCTGCCGCGTCGTCGCCGATCAGCCCGACGGCGGTCACCTGGGCACCGAGCGCGGCAAGGTTGACGGCCGTGTTCGCCGCACCGCCGGGAGCCGTGATGCGCTCGTCGATCTCCACCACCGGGGCGGGAGCCTCCCTCGCGAGGCGGTCGACGTGCCCGCTCCACCAGCCGTCCAGCAGGAAGTCGCCGATCACCGCGACCCTGGGCGCTGTGCGGCGGATGCGTTCGAAAACCTCAAGGGGCCGATTCGTCATCGCAAGGCTCCCGCTTCGATGTGCACGACCTTGATGGTGCTCATCTCATCCAGCAGTTCGGGCCCGTAACCGAATCCGGCGCCGCTGTCGTGCCGCGGCTGCGCGGACCCGCCGGGGGCGCCCCCGAACACGCCATTCACTTTCACCGTTCCGACCGGCAGCACCTGGGACGCCAGCAGGGCATGATCGAGCGAACCGGTCAGAACGGTGGCGGCCAGCCCGTACCGGTCGTCGCAGGCAAGGGCGAGCGCCTCCTCGAAGTCATCCGCGACCTGCAGGGGTGCCACCGGTCCGAAGGTCTCCTCCCTCATGATCCGCATCAGCGGGGTGCACCGGGTCAGCACTGTCGCCGGGTAGTAGCTTCCGGGGCCGCCGGGTATCCGGCCGCCGACCAGCAGGCGAGCGCCGTCGGCCACCGCCGCCCTCACCTGCTCGTCGACGATGCCGCGCAACGTTGCGTCCACGAGGGGAGCCAATGTTCCCGATGCGTTCAGCGCTTGGGCGCGATCGATGAGCGCCGCAATGAACGCATCCGCGATGGAACGATGCGGGTAGATGCGTTCCACAGCCGTGCACAATTGGCCGACGTTGGTGAAGGCGCCGATCGCCGCCTGCTCGGCAGCCCATTCGGGATCGACGTCGGCATCGACGATCAACGGATCGTTGCCGCCGTTCTCCCGCACGAGATGGGCGCCTGTGCCGGCAGCCAGTCGGGCGATTTCACGTCCGGTAGCCGTGGAACCGACGTGCGCGATGACATCCACCCCCGTCTCTTCGACCAGCGCCGCGCCGGTCTGCGCGCCCCCGATCACGGTGTTCAGCACACCCTTCGGCAACGACGCGGCAAGGATCTCGCCCAGCAGACGGCCGGTGTGCGGGCATCGCTCGCTGGGCTTGTACACGACCGTGTCACCGACGGCGAGCGCCGCCGAGATCAGTCCGCATGCAACCGCGACCGGGTCGTTCCACGGCGTGAGCACGACGGCCACGCCCCGCGGTTCGGCCCGGCTGAAGTCGATGGCCTGGGGTGGCCCGTTCAAGGTCTTGCCGCGATGCAGCGGGGCGTACTCCGCGTACTGCAGCAGTGTTGCCACACCGGCGCGAACGCCACCGAGCGCCTCGTCCATCGGGCGCCCGGTCTCGCGCAGGTTCAGTTCGGCCAACTCGCTTTCGCGCCGCTCCAGTTCGGCGGCGGCGGCGCGCAGGGCACCGGCACGGTCGGCGGCCGGCACGGTTCGCCAGTGAGCGAAGGCGCCGCGCGCCGAGAGCAGCGCTGCGTGCACCTGAGTCTGAGTGCTGGCCGGCATTGCGCCGACGAAGCTGCCGTCTCGGGGATCGAAGATGTTCAGTTCGCCCTCGTATGAGGCCCGTTCCGAATGATAGAGCCACAGAGCCGGCTCGGCCATCGGTCTCTCCTTCGGGTTGCTTTCGGTTGCCGGCGCGGGTGCGTCGACACGGCGATCTTCGGATGCAGCGGATCCGCGGTCTGTCAGGCCGGTACCCAAGGGCCGCGTCGTTTACACGCTGTCATCGGGCTTGCCGACGAGCCGTTTGCGTGCCGCGAGCACGGGGAAGAGAGGGAGCGGAACGGGAGGAAGAGGATGCGCGCTGACCCGGTCGACGCCACGCACGCGGGTTCCGGGCTGATCGGGGCCACAGGCGAGCGGTTCGAGGGGGTGCGCCGCATCGCAGTGCTCCGCGGCGGAGGTCTCGGCGACGTGCTGTTCGCCATTCCTGCGATGAACGCGCTCATCGCGACGTATCCCGCTGCTCACATCACCCTGCTCGGCACAGCGGTGCACGCGGCGCTGCTGGCCGACCGGCCCGGAGTTCCGCACTCCGTCGTGCAGTTGCCCGTCGCCCACGGCGTGCGCGACGGCGACGGCGAGCACCCGGCGGAACTGGATCGGTTCTTCGCGGAGATGCGGTTGGAACGCTTCGACCTCGCCGTGCAACTGCACGGCGGCGGGCGTTTCTCCAATCCGTTCCTGCTCCGGCTGGGGGCGCGGCATACGGTCGGCGGCCGCAGCGAGGGCGCCGCCGAGCTCGAGCGGACCATCCCGTACGTCTACTTCCAGCACGAGGTGTTGAGAGATCTCGAGATCGTCGCGCTCGCCGGTGCCGCATCGGTCGGTGCGGAGCCGTCTCTGCAGGTCACGGCGGCCGAGCGGATCGCCGGATCGCGGATGCGAGACGGCGCCGGCCGAGGGCTCGTCGCGGTGCATCCGGGTGCCACCGATCCCCGCCGGCGATGGCCCGTCGAACGGTTCGGGGAAGTGGCCGCGGCCCTGGCGCTCGACGGATATCAGGTGATCGTGATCGGCGACTCAGGCGAACGCCGGCTCTGCGACAGCGTCGTGCACGCTGCGGACGCCATCGCGCCGGGGCGTCGCGTGTTCTCGGCAGCGGGCACGCTGTCGCTCTCGCAACTGGTCGGTCTGCTCGCTGCGGCCGATGTCGTCGTCGCCAACGACAGCGGCCCACGACATCTCGCGCAAGCCGTGGGAACTCCGACGGTCGGGGTGTACTGGGTGGGCAACGTGATCAATGCGGCACCGTTGACGCGCGCACGCCACCGGGTCCACATCTCCTGGACGACTCATTGCCCGGTCTGCGGCCGCGAATGCACGAGACCGGAGACCATGCCGACTCGGTGCGAGCACGAGGTGTCGTTCGTCGCCGACGTCGATGTCGAGGCGGTGTGCGCCGACGCGCGCGAACTTCTCGCCGCCGAACCCGAAGAGGCGGCGACCGACGACGGGCTGCGCGATCGTGCCTGAGGGTGCCGCAGCAGGGGAGCATGGAGCGCAGCAGGGATCGCTCTGCGCGCGTGTGCTGCTGGTGCGGCACGGCATCACGGCGTGGAACCTTCAACACCGCTATCACAGCTACACCGACGTGCCGCTGCATCCTTTGGCGGAGCGGTCGCTCGCACCCGCCTTCTCGCGCACCGACGGCGAACGCATCGATCGCATCCTGTGCAGTCCCGCCGTGCGTGCGCGCCAGACGGCCACCCTGTTCGCCGAGCGACACCGACCGGCTCCGCCCATTTCGGTGCGTTCGGGCCTGCGCGAACTGGACTTCGGTCGTTTCGAGGGCCGCACCCGCTACGAGTTGCGTTCCGGTGCGCTGTCCCGTGATTTCCGCTCATGGCTCAGCGGGGCCGACGGGGAGCCGGCCCCGCCGGAGGGCGAACCCTGGTCGAACACCGTGTCCCGCGTCAGTGCGGTGCTCGAAGAGGCGGCGCTGGCCGGTGGAACCAGCCTCGTGGTGTCACACGGATACGCGTTGCGCGCGATGTTCCTCACCGCGCTGGGCCTGCCACCTTCCGACGCGCGACGGCTGCGCTGGGGCAACGGTCGCATCGCCGTCCTGGACTGGTGCGACGGCCGGTGGAGCACTCCGCTTCGCGCGGCTCACGGCCAGGACGGCTCCTCCTCCTGGCAGATGACGAGTTCGCGCACTTCGCAACCACGCGGCTGACCCAGGGCGAACACCACAGCGGATGCCACATCGCGCGGGTCGTTCAGCTTCGCGTCGGCTCCCGGGCGATACTGCTCGTCGCGGTCATCGAAGAAGTGCGTGTTCATGCCGGCGGGAATCAACGTGGTGACGCCGATCTGACCACGCGTCTCCGCGGCGAGCGCACGCGAGAAGCCCAGCACGCCGAACTTCGAGGCGCAGTACGCGGTCGCCTCACCCACCGCGCGCAAGGCCAATGACGATGCGACGGTGACCACCCGGCCGTGCGTCTTCATCAGAGCGGGCAGCGCGGCGCGCACCGTCGACACGGTACCGAGCAGATTCACTGCGATCACACGTTCCCACTCATCGGCGGCGACCTCGTCGAGCCTTCCGCAACGGTCGATCCCGGCCGCCGTGACCACGCCGTCCAAACCGCCGAGCCGGCCGACCGTCTCGGCGACGGCCGACGCCACGTCATCGCGCAGCGAGACATCCACCCGCCGCCCGAGCACGTCGCCGATCGCCGGGGTGTCCCGGTCGAGCACCGCGGGCGTCCCGCCTGCGTCCGAGACGGCTCGGGCGACAGCCTGGCCGAGTCCGGACGCGCCCCCGGTGATCAGGATGCGACCGAGCGCGACGCGCCGGTTCGACGCCGGCTCACGGTGTGCGTCGGCGAGCGCGCCGGTCGACAGGTCGTCGCGGATGTCGGTGATTGCGTCGTTCATGTGAGTCCATTCGTCGTCGTTCACGGGGTGGATACGTTCTGGGTGGATGCCCCTGGGTGGATGCCCATGGGTGGATGTTCGGGGTGGATGTTCGGGGTGGATGTTCGGGGTGCGCCCGCAGGCCGCTACCCGACGCGGGCCAATGCCGCCGCCAGCGCGGTCGTCGAATGTCCCGGGTAGATCGGCACGATCACGGTCTGGCCGCCCCACGTCTCGATCAGCCGCGCCTCGGGCAGGTCGGCGGTGGAGTAGTCGCCGCCCTTCACCCACACGTCGGGGCGCAGCCGCTCCAACAGCGCCTCAGGGGTCGCTTCGTCGAACACGGCCACAGCGTCGACGCATTCCAGGGCGAGCAGCAGTTCCACGCGGTCCTTCTCGCCCATGATGGGCCGCTGCGGCCCTTTGAGGCGCGCGATCGAGGAATCGGAGTTCACGCACACCACGAGGCAGTCGCCGAGGGCCCGAGCAGACGCGAGCACCCGGGCATGGCCGGCGTGCAGCAGATCGAAGCATCCGCCCGTCGCGACGACGGTGCCATGCCTGCGTCGCACGTCGGCGATGACCCGTTCCGCGTCCGGTCTGATCGTGAGCATGCGCGGCGTCGGCGTACTGCCGATGGATGCCGCGCCCCCCGCCGCGAGGTACAGGGCCGCCTCTTCGACTCCGGCGCGCACCGCCGACTCCAGAGTGGCGCCTGCGGCCAGGCTCGTGGCGACCGCGGACGACAGCCGGTCGCCCGCCCCGCACGGGTCTGCGGCCGTCATCGGTCGTGTCGGCAGCACCACGGGCAGCCCGGCGTCATCGAGCAGCAACGCACCGCGCTCGCCGAGCGTTACCGCGACCGGGCACCCCCAGCGCTCTCGCAGGATCACGGCGGCCCGCGCGGCGCTGGGCACGTCGCTTCCTGGCACACCTGCCGCGGCCGTCGCCTCGGCCAGGTTCGGGGTGGCGACCGTCGTGGAGGCGACCGGCGCGCTGCCCCGCGGATGCGGATCCCAGACCAACGGCACCCGATGTCCTCGCTCCTCCAGCGCGCGACGCAAGCGCTCGTCCGAGAGCAGCCCTCGTCCGTAGTCGGCGACCACGAGCACCTCGGCCCGTTGCACGGCATCCAGGGTTGCATCGTCGATGTGCGGGATCCCGGGGTCTCCGCAGCCCTCGTCCACTCTGGCCACCGCATGTTCCCCGACCTTGATGCGGGTCTTCACCGGTGTCGCCGCTCCCGAGGGCGATCCGACCAGCCGGATGCCCGCCAGGCATGCGCGCAGCCGGCCGCCGGCGTCGTCGTCGGCCAGCGCCGTGACCAACTCGACCTCGTGGCCGTCGCCCATCAGCATGCTCGCCACGAGACCTGCCCCGCCGGCCCGTTGGGTGGTGGTGTGCACGTCGACGACCGGGACCGGTCCGTCCGGGCTCAGGCGTTCGGCGGTTCCATGCACATCGACGTCGAGCAGGGTGTCGCCGACAACGGTCACCTTCATGGCTTCCCTCCATTGCCTCCGCCGCGTTCGAGGCGGGAATCGAACACGCGGCACAGCGCGTGGATCAGGATCAAGTGACATTCCTGCACGTGCGCGTGGTCGCCGGCGACGCTCACCGCGTCGTGACAGGCCAGTGCCAGCCGGTTCGGCAGCGCCCCGGTCATCGCCCAGGTCGTCGCGCCGCAGGCGTGCGCCGCTTCGGCGGCGCGGATCAGATTGCGGCTGGTGCCGCTGGTCGACAGCAGCAGCACGATGTCACCCGGTCGCGCATGTGCGCGAACCTGCCTGGCGAAGACCTCATCGAAGCCATAGTCGTTGCCGATGGCCGTCACACTCGAGGTCTCGGCGCTGAGGGCCAGTGCCGAGAACGCGGCACGATCGCCGTCGAAGCGGCCGACGAGTTCCGCCGTGAGGTGCTGCGCCTCCGCCGCCGATCCGCCGTTGCCGGCGACGATCAGTCGGGAACCGGCGCTCAGCCGGTCGGCCAGTGCCGCCCCCCACGCCGCGATCCTGGCGACCTGTCCGTCCAGCGATGCCAGAGCGGGAAGGAAGGAGCGCAGGTGTTCGCCGACGAGTTCCGCATCGCATGCGGCCTCGGGCGCGAGTCCGGCGGCGTCCGCCTCGTCGAGTGTCGTCACAGGGCAGCACCACCGAACGCGTGCGCACGGCTGCGGGCGACGGCAGCCGCCTTGCGATACACCGCTGCCGTCTCCAACGCGACTCGCTGCCAGGAATAGCGCAGCTCGACCCGGGCCCGCCCGGCAGCGCCGAACCGGGCGATCCGTTCCGGGTCGGCGAGCAGAGACGACACCGCGGAGGCGATCGCCTCCGGATCATGCGGAGGCACCAGCGTGCCGGTCACCCCGTCGACGACCGTGTCGGTCAAGCCGCCGACCGACGCCGCGATAACGGGGACGCCGCACGCCATGGCCTCCAGCGGCACGATGCCGAACGGCTCGTACCAGGGAGTGCACAACACCGCGTCGGCCGATCGGAACAGCGCCGGTGTGCGGGTCTGGTCCACTCGGCCGCGAAACTCCACCCGGTCGGCGAGGCCGAGCGAACCGGCGATCCGGTCGAGCCGGGCGATCTCGGGATCGCTGCCGGGCGTGCTCGCATCCGAACTGCCGACGACCACCAACTCCGCGTCGATTCCCTCCGCCACCAACTGCGCGAGCGCCTGGATCACCAGGTCGACGCCCTTGCGCGGCACGAGCCGGCCGATGCTCAGGACGCGGTGACGGCGGCCACGGGGATCCCGCGGCCCGTCGGGCGTGAACAGTTCGAGGTCGACACCGCACGGCGCGATGCCGATGTGCTTGGGCGGCACACCGAGCGCTTTCAACTCGAATGCCTCGTCGGAACAGGTGGCGATGATCGCGTCGGCGCGCCGGCCCACCCGCGGCTCGAGCCATTCCCGTTCGGCAGGGCTGGTGTCGGCGGCTCCCTGATGACGGCGCTTGACCACGCCGAGGGCGTGGAAGGTGTGCACGACCGGAACCCGTACACCGTCGACGGCCTCGGTGCGTTCCGCCGCGTCGAGCGCCGCGAGCCCGGACATCCAGAAGTGACTGTGCACCACCTCAGGGGGCCCGCCGGTCGCCCAGTCGTCGGCGATGCCCGAACCTAGTTGCCGCATGTAGGGCAGCAGCTCGTCCTTCGGGAGGTGCTCGGCCGGCCCGGCCGTCACGTGCACGACGGTCACCCCGGGGGCGAACGCCACCCGATCGGGCAACTCGGCGCTGTCGCGCCTGGTGTAGACGGTGACCTCGTGGCCTTGCCTGGCGAGGGCACGCGACAGCGCGGCGACGTGGACGTTTTGCCCTCCGGCGTCGACGCTGCCGATCGTCGCCAGCGGACTGGCGTGTTCTGAGACCATCGCTATCTTCATCGACCGGTTCCTTTCATGCTGACGATGTGTCCACGGTGCGCCGCAGGCGCCTGTGCCGAGAGCGCGTGCACGTGCCGCCGGGCGGCGACCTGGCGCTCGAGCGCCTCGTCCCAGTTCCGCAGAAACGCGTCGAGACCGTAGCGTTCGACCGCGAATCGCCGGGCGAACGCTCCGCGGCGGCGCGCCTCGTCCGGTTCGTGGATGAAGGTGCGCGCCGCCTCGACGAGTTCGCCGGGGTCGGTGGAGATCGCGCCTGCCTCCGGTGGAACCGCCCGCACGGCCTCCGTGGTGGCCAGCGCGAGCACCGGCATCCCGAGGAGCATCGCCTCCAGCAGCGACAGCCCCAGCGACGTCCACCTCACCGGGTGCAGATAGACCCGGCGCCTGGCGAGTTCGGCGTGCAGCGCATCCGGTGGTAGGTCGCCGCAGATCCGCAGGCGTCGCGGCGGCAGCTCGAGCGCGGCCGGCAGCAGGTCGGTGCGCATGCCGAACACGTCGAGAGGCGCCACGCGCGCGAACGCCGGCAGCAGATCGGTTCCGGTGACCCGCCAGCGCCTGACCGGTTCGTTGACAACCACGCCGATGCTGGGCTCATCGCCGCTGTACCGCTCGCCCGGGTCGGGGATGCCGTGTTCGATGACGGTGGTCGGCGCGAACCCGTTGTCCCAGATCAGCCGGTTGAAGTGCGTCACGTGCACGAGAAGGATGTCGTTGCGTTCGGCCAGGGGATGAACACTCGTGACCGCTTCGCCCTTCGGCGTGTTGTGCTCGAGGTAGACGGCCGGCAACTCGGTTCCTGGCGCTCTGCCGGTCAGACGCTGTACGGCCCCGATCTCCTCCGGCCGTTGCAGCACGACGGCGTCGATCTGCTCCGAGGCGAGTGCGTCGGGGGCGACCTCGATGGCGTTCGGCGGCCAGTCGCGTCCCGACCGACCGAGCCCCCACGCGTCGCGCGCGGCGGTGGTCGGTATCAGGTACTCGTGACGGCCCCGCACGAAGGAATCCATCCATCCGCCGTGCACGTGCCAGACCAGGATCCTCATGACGTGACACCCTGACGCTCGGTTCGGGGACGGTCCGCGGCAGCGCCGCGGCTGCGCCCGGCTGGCTCCGATGCGAGGCGGAGGCAGGCTCGGGCGGCGGTTTCGGGACCCACGCGGTTCAGGCAGGGATGCCCTGGCACCGGACAGACGCGGGCGCGACTGTCGCGGCACGCCGCCGACTGGTCGCCGAGCAGCACCACCGGAATCCCGTACGGTGCCCAGCGCCCGGCCGGCACGACGGGCGAGAAAAGGCTCACCACCGGGGTGCGCACCGCAGCCGCGAGGTGTGCCGGCCCCGTGTTGCCCACGAGGACCGCGCGCGCACCGGCGAGCACCCCGGCCAGTTCCGGCAGCGACAGCCGTCCGCCCAGGTCTACGCCGCTGATTCCGGCCACGGTCGCAGTGAGCTCACGCTCGTCCGCGCCACCGGTGACGATCACGCGCATGCCCGCCTCGGCGATGATCCGTGTCGCGGCAGCGAATCGGTCGGCCGGCCACGTTCTCGCCGGCACGGAGGCTCCGGGATGCACCACGACGTACGGCTCGGTGCCGAGCTCGACCCGACGTATTCCGGTGACGGCCAGTAGTCCGTCATCGGCCGCCGGCAGCGGGTAGCCCGCCGCGCCGACGATGCCGACTGCCCGTTCGGCCTCCGGAATGTCCTCGGGCAGGTCTTCACCAGGACGCAGTCGCACATCCAGCAGCGACCCGGCGTGATCGACGGATGCTCCGGCGATGTGCGGCACGCCAGCCAGACGCAGCACCAGCGCGAGCGGCAAGGGGGACTGGTGGAACGAGGTGAGGATCACCGCTGCATCGGGTCGCGCGCGACGGATCGATCGCACCAGCGATCGAATGGCGGGCGCCTGAACCTGCGGTGCGGGATCGCTGATCCAGGGGCTGTCCCAAACCAGAACGTCATCCACGCCCGGCAGCAGACGTGCGGCGGCGGCTCCAGCCGGGCCAGCGAGGAAGAGCACGTGAGCGCGCGAGGCGACGGCGCGCACGGCCGGACCGGCCAGTAGCACGTCGCCCATGCTGTCCAGCCGCGCAACGAGCACCCGCGTCGTCACGGGAACGCCGTTCGCTCGAAGAGCAGCGTCACGGCCCCGGCGAGGTCGGACGCGACCAACGGCGCCTCCCGAACCTCGCTGCGCCTGGTGCGTTCCGTGGGCACCAGAACGCCGATCGCACCGGCCGCGTGGGCCGCCTCGACGTCGGCGGCGATGTCGCCGATCACCGCGAGTCGGGAGGCCGCCACTCCCAGACGACGCGCCGCATCGAACACCATCCCCGGCTCAGGTTTGCGGCACCGGCAGCCATCCTCGGGTGTGTGCGGGCACACCTCCCAGACATCGAACGGGCCGAGCGTGACGTCGATGCGCTCATTCACCCTCTCGACCTCCTCGGCCGTGAGGATGCCCCGTCCGATCCCCGATTGGTTGCTGATCACCCCGATCGGCACCTGGGCGGCACGCAGTGCGCGCACGGTCGCGCGCGCGGTCGGCATCGCGGCGACCCTTTCCGGATCGCCGTTGTAAGCGACATCGACCACCAGGGTGCCGTCCCGATCGAACAGCACGGCCTGCGGCGGCGTCGTCCTGGGTGCTTGGACCATAGTGGCTTTGTTCCCGACCTCGAGGAGAAGCAAACGCTTCTGCGACAACTTCTCCTCCTCATGAAGTCCGCGCTCGCTTCCGGCACACTGGAGGAACCATGGAGGGTCTCGACGAGAAGGATGATCGGCCGGTACTGCTCGCGTTACGCGCGCTCAAACTGGGCGACCTGCTCGTCGCCGTGCCCGCGATCCACGGGTTGCGCAGGGCCTTTCCCGACCATGCTCTGATGCTTGCGATGCCCGGCTGGCTGGCCTCGATCGTGCGCCTGGTCGGGGGAGTGGACGCGTTGCTGCCCACGCCCGGTCTCGACCAGCCGCTGGCCGTGCCTCCCGGCACCGTGGACATCGCCGTGAACCTACACGGCAACGGCCCGGAGAGTCGCGGGCTGCTCGACGCACTCGGCGCCCGGGAGGTCGTGCAGCACGCCAGAGACGACGAGTACGCCGACCCGCGTCAGCCGGTCTGGCTCGACGGCATCCATGAGCGCCACCGCTGGGCGCGGCTCGTTCGTGCGTTCGGAATCCGGGCGAGTGAGAACGACGTTCTGATCGACGTGCCGCGCAAGCCCCCGGTCGTGGTCGGCGCCGCAGTCGTGCACGTCGGCGCGTTCTACGGCTCGCGCCGCTGGCCCGAAGACCGGTTCGCCCGGGTGGCCCGCGCGCTGCGCGACGACGGTCTGGCCGTCGTGCTGACCGGCAGCGCCGCGGAACGTGAGCGCGCGACGGCCGTCGCGCGGGCCGCAGGACTCGACGATGACGCGGTTCTCGCGGGGAGAACCGATCTCGAGCAGCTCGCCGCCGTCATCGCGGCAGCCCGCATCGTCGTCTCCGGCGACACCGGCGCGGCGCACCTCGCGTCCGCGTACGCGGTGCCCTCGGTCGTGCTGTTCGGCCCGGCGCCCCCCGAGGAATGGGGTCCGCCGCCCGGCCCGCACATCGTGCTCACCGACCCCTCGGTGCGACGCGGCGAAACGTTCTCCGACATTCCGGACCCGGCGCTCCTGGCGGTCGGCAGCGATGCGGTGATCGAGGCCGCTCGCTCGCTGCTGAGCCGGCGGTCGCTGCCGCGCTGAAGTCCGTGCGCTCAGGTGGGCACGCTGAAGTCCGTGCGCTCAGGTGCGCACGCTGAAGTCCGTGCGCTCAGGCTCGTGCACTGCCGCGGATGTTCTCAGGCCGCGGCGGACGGCTCCTGAGCCAGCGCCGAGCGCAGTTGCGAGAGGATCTTGGTCAACAGTCGGGAGACCTGCATCTGCGTCACCCCGAGCTGCATGGCGATCTCCGACTGGGTCTGCTCGCGGAAGAATCGCAGGAACACGATCCGCCGTTCGCGTGGAGTCAATTGGATGCAGGCCGTACGAAGCGTCTGCACGAGCTCGGCACGCTCCAGGTCGTCCGACGGAGCACCGAGGGTGTCGGCGAGGGTGAAGCCGTCTCCATCGTCGCCGTGCACCGCGGCATCCAACGACGCCGGACTCATTCCCTGGCGGCAGGTGAGCGCCTCGGCGACGCGCTCGACGCTCTCGCCCAGTCCGTCGGCGATCTCCCGGCTCGACGGATCATGGCCGATCTCCTGCGCGATCCGGGGGATCTCCCGCACGACCGTGCCGTGCAGCTCCTGCAACGGACGCGGCGGACGCACCACCCACCCGTTGTCGCGCAGATGACGTTTGATCTCGCCAGCGATGGTCGGCACCGCGAAGGAAGCGAAGTCGTCCGCCTTGTCCGGGTCGAACCGGTCGACGGCTTTGATCAGGCCGACATATGCCACCTGGCGTACATCACTCCAGTCCTGCGGACGCGAGGCGAACCGATGTGCGACGGCGTCGGCCATCTCGAGGTACTGCACGACGATCTCGTCGCGGATGCGGCGACGGTCGCGCTCATCTGCGGTGCGAGCGAGCCTGAAGAGGTCGAGGGCGTGATCCCTTCGCCGTTGCCGGGCGGCGGATTCGCCGGCATCCATCCGCAGAGAGACCATCGGGCCCGAGGTGGTCGAGGCTGATCCGGCGACGGAAACAGCGTGACGTGGCGGCATGATGCACCTCTTTTCAAGAAGGTCGATGAGGAAGACTCGCGTGATGAGATCTACGCAAACATGGCCGCGAAGAACCAACAAGGAGGTTGCCAAGAAGGAGAAGTAGGAGTAATCGAACCGCTCAAACTGCGGCGCGATGATGCATCCGCAGCTCGCTCGGGTCGGCAGGATTCGGCCCGTCGACCACGAACCCGTTGCGTGCGTAGAGTCGTTGCGCCGCGCCGTTGGTCTTCTTCACGTGCAGAACGACGGGCTCGCCCGGATGCAGGTCGGCAGCACGTTGCACGATGTGCCGCACCGCGGCATCCCCGGCTCCTGCGCCGCGTGCCTGCGGCGCGACCCACAACGAGATGAGCTCGGGCCCTGCCGCGTCGTGCGCCAGGCATACGACACCCACCGGGAAGCCGTCGAGCTCCAGCAGCACGGTCAGTTCGACATCTTCGATCCGACTGCGCCAGCGCGCCTCGTCGGCGTCCATCCAGTCGGCGTACCGGGAGCCGTAAGCGCCGGGATCGGTGCTCAGCGCAGCGAGCCGGACGTCACGCCAGGCACGCCAGTCGTCCGCCATCAGGTCGCGGGTTGTGATCATCGGCGCGCTCCGGCGCGCACAGACCACGATGAAGGCCGTCGAGCGGGATGCCTCGCAGAGGGGTCCCCGCAGCTGGGACTCCGCCTACGACTAGCTGAAGTGCCGGTGGTGGGATTCGAACCCACACGCCCTTTCGGACAAAGCATTTTGAGTGCTCCGCGTCTGCCATTCCGCCACACCGGCGCACAACAACGACCCTCAGGATACCGTAGGCTTTTAGCCGTGAGTGACCAAGAAGCAACACCCTCAAGCCCGCGCCGCGTCGTCGTCGCAGAAGACGAGTCGCTGATCCGGCTCGACATCGTCGAGATCCTGCGTGACAACGGCTACGAGGTCGTCGGTGAGGCCGGAGACGGCGAGACCGCCGTCGCGTTGGCCACCGAACTGCGGCCTGACCTGGTCATCATGGATGTCAAGATGCCGCAGCTCGACGGAATCTCGGCCGCCGAACGGCTGTCGAAGGGTCACATCGCCCCGGTCGTGCTGCTGACGGCATTCAGTCAGAAGGAACTCGTCGAGCGCGCGAGCGAAGCGGGCGCGTTGGCCTACGTCGTGAAGCCGTTCACTCCGAACGATCTGCTGCCGGCGATCGAGATCGCGCTCGCGCGGCACGCGCAGATCATCGCGCTCGAGGCCGAGGTCGGCGACCTCGTCGAGCGATTCGAGACCCGTAAGCTCGTGGATCGGGCCAAGGGCCTGCTGAACGAGAAGATGGGCCTCACCGAGCCGGAGGCGTTCCGCTGGATCCAGAAAGCATCCATGGATCGCCGTCTGACGATGCGGGACGTATCGCAGGCGATCATCGAGCAGCTCTCCGCCAAGAAGGCGTGAGCGCCGAGGCGGCGTGATCGCTAGTCGCGCGGTCTCGGCCGGTCTTTGATCAGGTTCGTGATGCGGATCGTCGAGCAGCGCCGACCCTGATCGTCGGTGATGACGATCTCATGGGTGGCGAGGGTGCGCCCCAGATGGATGGGCGTGCAGATGCCCGTCACGAGACCGCTCGTCGCGGAGCGGTTGTGCGACGCGTTGATCTCGATGCCCACCGCCAGGCGACCCGGGCCGGCGTGCAGATTGGCCGACATCGATCCGAGGGTCTCGCCGAGCACGACATATGCCCCGCCGTGCATGAGGTCGGCCGGCTGCGTGTTGCCCTCGACGGGCATCGTCGCGACGGCCCGGTCGAGCGAGAACTCGGTCATCTCGATGCCCATCTTGACCGCCAGCGCCCCCAGCCCGCGTTCGTGCACGTACGCGAGGGCGTCGGGCGCGCCGACATGGCTCGGCGGGGTCACCTGATCGGTCATCGTCACCTTCGAATGGTTGCTTGCGGGTTGCCCGGGCGCAGCATTCGGTGCCCCGAGAAGTACGAATCGGGTGTCAGATGTCGCTTGTAGGCTGGGCCTGTGCCGGACTCCGAAAAGCCTACCCTTCTGATCATCGACGGGCATTCGCTCGCGTTCCGGGCGTTCTTCGCCCTTCCGATCGACAGTTTCGTCAACCGCGAAGGCCAGCACACGAATGCCATCCACGGGTTCATCGCCATGCTGATCAACCTGCTGAAGAACGAGAACCCGACGCACATCGGCGTGGCGTTCGACATCTCGCGCTTCTCGTTCCGAACCAGGGAGTACCCGGAGTACAAGGGCACGCGCAACGTCACTCCGCCGGAATTCATCGGCCAGGTTCCTCTCCTCGAAGAGGCGCTGCACGCGATGAACATCGTCACGATCACGAAAGAGGACTACGAGGCCGACGACATCCTGGCCACGCTCGCCTTGCGCGGCGCGTCGGAGGGGTACCGGGTGCTGGTCGTCTCCGGAGACCGGGACAGCATCCAACTCGTCAACGACGACGTAACGCTGCTCTACCCCAACGTGCGAGGCGTGTCGGACCTGAAGCGGTACGATCCGCCGGCGGTCCGTGAACGCTACGGCATCGAGCCCGAACAGTACCCCGAGATCGCGGCGCTCGTCGGCGAGACGAGCGACAATCTGGTCGGCATCGACAAGGTCGGCGAGAAGACGGCAGTGAAATGGGTCAAGCAGTACGGAACGGTTGATGAGATCATCGCGCACGCCGACGAGATCAAGGGCGTCGTCGGCGAGAAGCTGCGCGAGCAGAAGGAGAACGCGCTGCGCAACCGTCGGCTCAACCGGTTGATCACCGACGTCGAACTGCCGGTGGGGCCGCACGATCTGGAACGCAAGCCGATCAACGAGCAGGCCGTGCGCGAGGTGTTCGCGAAGCTGCAGTTCCGCACACTGCTCGACCGATTGCTGGCGATGTCTGAGACCGACGGCAGTGCCGGCCCCACCGACCTCGGCGACGGTTCGACCGAGCGGGGCGCGGCTCCTGCCGTGCGCGAACTGGTCGACGAGGAGCTCGCGGGTTGGCTGAAGAGCGCGTCGGCCGACGGCACCGAACCGGTCGCCGTGCAACTGGAGTACGGCGTCGACGGGCTGGCCGGTTTCGGGCTCTCCACCGAAAAAGAGTCGGCACACGTGCCGTGGGGCCCGCACCGTCCCGACTACGCAGCGCTGCTCGACTGGCTGGCAAGCGACGCCCCGAAATACTTCTTCGACGCCAAACCGCAACTGAAGACGCTCGCTCGACTCGACATCCCGGTCGCGGGGGTCGCCTTCGACACTCGCATCGCGGGTTGGCTGATCCGACCATCGAAATCGCCCGCGTCACTCGCCGATCAGGTGTACGAGGTTCTCGGCGAGACGTTGCCGCAGTCCGACCCGAACCAGTTGGTGCCCGAGGTGGATGCCGTCAGCCCGGCCACCGAGGCCTGGTACGTGCTGCGCGTCGCCGACGCGCTCGCCATCGCCATCGAGTCGGGCACCAGGCGCGTGCTCGATGAGATCGAGCTTCCGATCGTCTCGGTGCTCACCCGGATGGAGCTGAACGGCGTCACCCTCGATGCCGAAATCCTGGCTCGGCTGCGCGAAGAGTTGACGACGAGTGCGAACGAGTTCGCCGCGAGCGCCTACGCCGAGATCGGCCACGAGGTGAATCTCGGTTCGCCCAAGCAGTTGCAGCAGGTGCTGTTCGAAGAGCTCGGCATGCCCAAGACCCGGTCGACCAAGACGGGGTTCTCGACCGATGCCGGCTCCCTGGCCGATCTTCAGGCGCAGAACCCGCACCCCTTCCTCGACCTGCTGCTCAAGCACCGCGACGCGACGAAGCTGAAGCAGATCATCGAGACGCTCGAGAAGGCCGTCGGGCCCGACGGCCGCGTGCACACCACCTACGACCAGACCGGCACCAGCACAGGGCGCATCTCGTCGAACGATCCGAACCTTCAGAACATCCCGGTGCGAACCGAGGTGGGCAAGCAGATCCGCTCCGCATTCATCGGCGGCGCGGAGTACGAGACGCTGCTCACAGCCGACTACTCGCAGATCGAGATGCGGATCATGGCCCACCTGTCACAGGACGCGGGACTGATCGAGGCGTTCAACGCGGGGGAAGACCTGCACCGTTTCGTCGGTGCGCGCATCTTCGCGGTCGCGCCGCACGAGGTCACGGCGGTGATGCGCACCAAGGTCAAGGCGATGTCGTACGGGCTCGCCTACGGGTTGAGCGCCTTCGGGCTCTCCAAGCAGTTGCGCATCGAGACCGCCGAGGCCCGGCAGTTGATGGCCGACTACTTCGCCCGGTTCGGCGCGGTGCGCGACTACCTGCGCGACGTCGTCGAACAGGCGCGCGTCGACGGCTACACTCAGACGATCTTCGGCAGGCGACGCCCGTTCCCCGACCTGACCAGCACGAACAGGGTGCTGCGCGACAACGCCGAGCGGGCGGCGCTCAACGCGCCGATCCAGGGCTCCGCGGCCGACATCATGAAGATCGCGATGATCAACATCGCCTCCGACATGGCGACGCAGGGTCTGCGATCTCGCATGCTCCTGCAGGTGCACGACGAGCTCATCTTCGAGGTCGCACCGGGGGAGTGGGAAGCCCTCGCCGCCATCGTCGGCACTCGGATGTCCACTGCCGCCGAGCTTCGCGTTCCGCTCACCGTGCAGATCGGGCGCGGCCCCGACTGGGATGCCGCGGCGCATTGACCCGTTCCGCGATGGGAGCAACCCGCACGTTCGGCTGACTCGGGTGCCGGCAGGCGCACCGAGACCGCGAAGTGACTCGACCGGCGATCATCCCGCGCCATAGGCTCGGATGCATGACTGACAACGAGGCTGCGAACGCAGCGCAGCGTACGCCCACTCCGATCGACACGATCGCTGAGGAGTGGGTCGACACCGAATTGGATCTCTACCCGGAGTACCGCGTCTACCTAGGACGCCCGGGCCGGGAAGGCGAATACGGCGACCTCTCGCCCGCCGGCCTGCAGCAGGCGGCCACGGCCATGAAGGCCACGCTCGCCAAGATCCGCCAAGCCGAACCGGTTGACGACATCGACGTGGTCACGAAGCTCGATCTGACCCGAGAGCTCGAACTCGAGTTGGCGAAGATCGACGCGGGCTTCCCGCAGCGCGATCTGAACGTGATCGCCTCACCGCCGCAGGCACTGCGCGAGATCTTCGATCTCTCGCCGACCGCCACGGAGCAGGACTGGGCGACGATCGCCAAGCGCATGCACAACCTGCCTGCGGCGATGGCGGGCTACATCCAGACGCTGCGCACCGGGATCGAGGCCGGCAACGTGCCCGCCGTCCGTCAGGTGCGCGAGGTCCTGGCGCAGGCCGAGAAGCAGGTGGCGGAGACGGGCTTCTTCCATCAACTCGCCACGGGCGCAGTGACCGACGGGCCGACCCCCGGCGGTGACCTGCCGGCGGGACTGAGGTCCGACCTCGAATCGGGCGCCGAGGCGTCTGCGCAGGCCTACGCCGATCTCGCGTCGTTCTTGCGGGACGAGCTCGCCCCGCACGCGCCGGAACAGGATGCCGTGGGCCGTGAGATCTATTCGCTGGCCTCGCGCAGCTTCCTCGGTGCGACGGTCGATCTCGACGAGACCTATGAGTGGGGCATCCACGAACTGCGCCGGATGGTGGAGGAGCAGGAGTCGATCGCTCGTGAGATCAAACCCGGGGCATCCGTCGCCGAGGCGATCGAGTTCCTCGATTCGGACACCACCCGAAAGCTGCACGGCACCGACGCCCTGCAGAAATGGATGCAGGCCACGAGCGACCGCGCAGTGGCCGAGCTCGCGCGCACGCACTTCGACATCCCCTCAGAGGTACGCCGGCTGGAATGCATGATCGCCCCGACGCAGGAAGGCGGCATCTACTACACGCCGCCGAGCGACGACTTCTCGCGAGCCGGCCGGATGTGGTGGAGCGTGCCGGAGGGCGTGACCGAGTTCGACACCTGGCGCGAACTGACGACCGTGTACCACGAGGGCGTTCCGGGTCACCATTTGCAGCTCGGTGTGGCCGTGTACAACAAGGCCGAGCTGAACACCTGGCGCCGCAACGCGGGCACTTCGGGCCATGCCGAGGGCTGGGCGCTGTACGCGGAACGTCTGATGGAACAGCTCGGCTACCTCGACGATCCGGCCGACCGGCTCGGCATGCTCGACGGACAGCGGATGCGTGCGGCGCGCGTCGTGCTCGACATCGGCGTTCACCTGCAGAAGCCGCTGCCCGACGGCTCGACGCTCGGCGCCGAGACGACGGGACTCGACGCGAACGCGTCGGGCACGTGGACGGGTGAGTACGCGTTCGAGTTCCTGCGTCGCAACGTGAACATGAACGAGGGCTTCGTCCGGTTCGAAGTCAACCGCTACCTGGGCTGGCCGGGCCAGGCGCCGGCGTACAAGATCGGGCAGCGCATCTGGGAGCAGATCCGCGACGAGTACCAGCGGCGCGAAGGCGACGCGTTCGACATCAAGGCGTTCCACAAGAAGGCGCTCGACATCGGAGGCGTCGGCCTGGACACGCTGAAGATCGCGATGCTCGGCTGACCCACGACCGGGGTGGGCACTTCTTTCGGCGCTCGCCTCGGCCCGAGGCTCTCGCCTCAGTCGCCGGCGCTCGCCTCGGCCGGGCGGTCAGGCCAGCGTGTAGCGCAAGCCGGCCAGCGCCACCCCGTTCCACAACGGAGACGACACCTCGTCAGGGCGAACGGCGATCACCGTGCCTCCGCGTTGCATGACGGTCACCGCGATGCGCGAGAGCACGTCGTAGGCCGGGCGCCCGTCGCGCATGGTCGCCTCACCGGCCGCGGCGGGTTCGATGCGGCCCGTCGATTCGTCGAAGCGACCGTTCACGCCGTCCGGATACGCGAACACGAGCGTGTCGACGGCGCCGGCGACCGCGCCGAGAGCGATGTCCGCGAGCTCGGATACCGCAAGCCCTGCGCCGCTCTCATCGGCGATGGCATCCACCCGCCCTTGTGCATCCCGGATCGCCCAATCGGCCAGCCCGGCGCGAACCACCGCGTCGACGTCGGCCGGCCCGAGCCGGTCGGGCGCGCCGTGCACAGACACCAGCCGGTGGCCCGGCACGCCTCGCGCGGTGAACGCGCTGACGAGCGGTTCGGCGGCGAAGACGAAGATCGCGGTGCCGCCGTCCGGGTCGCGCTCGGTGAGCTTCCCGGTAACCGCATCGCTGACGCGCTTGACATACAACTCGAGTTCCTGGGTGAGGTCGGGGTCGCCGAGTCGCTGTGCCTTGCGCTCGTGCTGCAGCAGCGGATCGCGGCTCATCGACTCGGCGAGATTCCGCGGATGCTCCGCGGAGACGTCGATGCGCGCGGCCCGATCCGTCGAACCGACATGCCACAGGCTCCACTCGTTCGCCGAGAGCAGCACCGCATGGGCGTCGTGCCGCAATGTCAGGGCTCGCAACAACTGGCCGATGTCGAAGTAGTCGGCCACCTGCAACTGGCTCTCCAGTGCTGTGGGCAGCACGTAGACCTCGCTGAAGCCGGGCGCGAGGAAGCAGGCGAGGGCGGCGGACAGATGGCCCCAGAGCGGTTCGTCGTCGGCTATCCGATCCCATTCGTCGTCGAGCGCGGCCAACACTGCGCGCGGGGCGCCGCCCGCCTTCACCGAGTCGAACGCCCGGTCGAAGGCGCTCTTGGCCGCGATCTGGCTCGCCTCACGCTGAGCCACCACGGGCGAGGTCGGCACATAGATCGTGATGGCGTGATCGCGCTGCTGCGCCAAGTTGCTGAGGTCGTCGGGCTGAGGCAATGTGCGGTGAACGGACATCTCCTGTCTTCCTTCGTCGATCGTCTGCGAGTCTAAACACGGCTCGGCCTCGGCTCGCCACCCCCTTGCGGCGACCTCGCCGCACTTCCACGGCCACCCGGCCGCACTTCCGCCGTCGTTGCGGGCCTTGCCGAAAAACGGCTAGGATGGACCGTCACGTTTGTGACGTCCTATTCGCCTGCCTGGGGCGAAGCAACACACTTCGACTCGGGCCTGATTCATGTCCACACTGGAGCACCCACTCAATGACAACCGCAACGACCGACAAGGCAACCAAGCAGGTCGCGATCAACGACATCGGCTCTGCTGAAGATTTTCTTGCCGCGGTCGAGAAGACTCTGAAGTTCTTCAACGATGGCGACCTCATCGAAGGCACCGTCGTCAAGATCGACCGCGACGAGGTTCTGCTCGACGTCGGTTACAAGACCGAGGGTGTCATCCCCTCGCGCGAACTTTCCATCAAGCACGACGTCGACCCCAGCGAGGTCGTCGGCGTCGGTGACACCGTCGAGGCCCTGGTCCTTCAGAAGGAGGACAAGGAAGGCCGTCTGATCCTCTCCAAGAAGCGTGCGCAGTACGAGCGCGCCTGGGGGGATGTGGAGAAGATCAAGGAAACCGACGGCGTCGTGACCGGTCAGGTCATCGAGGTCGTCAAGGGCGGCCTGATCGTCGACATCGGTCTCCGCGGCTTCCTGCCGGCGTCTCTCATCGAGTTGCGCCGCGTCCGCGACCTGACCCCGTACCTGGGCCAGGAGATCGAGGCCAAGATCCTGGAACTCGACAAGAACCGCAACAACGTCGTGCTGTCGCGCCGCGCTCTGCTCGAGCAGACCCAGTCCGAGTCGCGCACGACGTTCCTGAACAACCTGCACAAGGGTCAGGTGCGCAAGGGCGTCGTATCGTCGATCGTCAACTTCGGCGCATTCGTCGATCTGGGCGGCGTCGACGGTCTGGTGCACGTCTCCGAACTCAGCTGGAAGCACATCGAGCATGCCAGCGAGGTCGTCGAGGTCGGCCAGGAGGTCACCGTCGAGATCCTCGAGGTCGACCTGGACCGCGAGCGCGTCTCGCTGTCGCTCAAGGCGACCCAGGAGGACCCGTGGCAGGTCTTCGCCCGCACCCACGCGATCGGTCAGGTCGCTCCGGGCAAGGTCACCAAGCTCGTTCCGTTCGGCGCCTTCGTGCGTGTCGCGGACGGCATCGAGGGTCTGGTGCACATCTCCGAGCTCAGCGGAAAGCACGTCGAGCTCGCGGAGCAGGTCGTGTCCGTCGGCGAAGAGGTCTTCGTCAAGGTCATCGACATCGACCTGGAGCGCCGCCGCATCTCGCTGTCGCTGAAGCAGGCGAACGAGGGCGTCGACCCCGAGGGCACCGAGTTCGACCCGGCGCTGTACGGCATGCTCACCGAGTACGACGACCAGGGCAACTACAAGTACCCCGAGGGCTTCGACCCGGAGACCAACGAGTGGAAGGAAGGCTTCGAGGCCCAGCGCGAGAAGTGGGAGCAGGACTACGCTGCCGCCCAGGCTCGCTGGGAGGCCCACAAGAAGCAGGTCGCTCGCGGTCTGGAGGAAGAGGCGGCGCAGTCGTCCGCCGCTTCCGCCGGCTCGTCGTTCTCCAGCGACTCCAACGGCGCCGGCACTCTCGCCGACGACGAGTCCCTCGCGGCGCTCCGCGAGAAGCTCTCCAGCAACTCCTAGTCACACAGCACGCAACGGCCGGGTCCCTTCGGGGATCCGGCCGTTGCGTTCGTGACATCTGTTGGTCGAGTAGCGAGCGAGGAACGAGCACGCGTATCGAGACCCGCCGCCGGTAGGCTGGCGGGCGTGCTCCTGATCGCGCTCACCGGCGGCATCGCCTCTGGCAAGTCGACCGTCGCCGCGCGCCTCGTGGAACATGGCGCCGTGCTCGTGGATGCCGACGTGCTCGCGCGCGAGGTCGTCGAGCCCGGGATGCCGGCGCTGCAGACGATCAAGGAGCACTTCGGACCGTCGGTGATCACCCCCGAAGGACGACTGGACCGGGCCGCGCTCGGCGCCATCGTCTTCACTGACGAACGCAGCAGGCTGGAACTCAACGCGATCACCCACCCAGCCGTGTGGCGGCTCGCGAAACAGCGCTTCGACGAGGCCGAGCGGAACGATCCGAATGCCGTCGTGGTCTACGACGTGCCCCTGCTGGTCGAGGCGAGCGAGCAACGCCCGCTGCACTTCGACCGCGTGCTCGTCGTGCACGCCGACCGGCACGAACGCATCCGCCGGCTCATCGAGTTGCGCGGCATGAGCCGGGAGGAGGCCGAGCGTCGAGTCGCTGCCCAGGCCGACGACGAGCAACGGCTCGCCGTCGCCGACGATGTCATCGACGCCAACGGCACACTCGAGCAGACCATAGAACGCACCGATGCCTTCTGGCACGACCTGCGTCCTGCGTAGGCAGGCCCCCTCAGGGCGGCTCCTCCCGCACGCCGTACGAGTACCCGCCCGCGCGCAACGCCCCGATCGAACCCGCACCCGCACGCGCGCACCGGCATGGGTAACGTCGCCGCATCCGCACGCGCACCTGCACGCCTCAACCGAACCACTTTCGTTCAATCGAACCAGGAACGTTTGCGGTTCGATTGAACGAAAGTGGTTCGGTTGGGAGATGCCTTCCGGGGAGATGCCTTCAAGGAGGGATGCCTTCAAGGAGGGATCCTTCAAGGAGGGATCCTTCAAGGAAGAAGCGCAGACGGGGAGGAATGCCTTCAGAACCTTCAGAGAAGGAACGCCTTCCAAGGACACCTATCCAGAAACGCGCTCCCGGAATTCCTTCTCTGAGCTGGCGCGTCAAGGAGGGACGTTCTGCGGGGGGGCGCCTGCGGGGCGGCGCCTGCGGCTCGAAACGGCCCGACACCGCTCGACGCGACGGGGGAAGCGCTCAGACCCCGGATGCCGGCAGCACCAGCATCGCGGTCGGAACGAGCACCAATGCTACGGCGATGGCCGCGATCCCGGCTCGCGCCGAGACGGGCAACCGGGGCCTGCTCAAGCGGTTCAGGCGGCGTTGAACGAACGCCAGATCGGATCCCGGCAGCCCGAAAACCGCCGGCGACCCCACGCCTGACCCTGCTCCCCGAGGCATGGGTGCCGCATCCAGACCGGAAGCCCATCCGCCGGCACTCGCTCCGATGCCCGCTCCGGCACTCGCTCCGGCGGCATCCGGGTCTGCGCCCTCCAGCGCCACGCGCACCACCGTCGCGGCGAGCACGTCGTCGGGCACCTGCTTGCGGGCGCGATCATCGGCGAGCATCTCCACGAGCACGCCGACAGCATCCCGAGCCCGCGTGGTGATCGGGAACCAGGGCAGAGCGCTGCTCCAGGCGCGGAATGCGATCAGCACCAGGTGATGCCGCTGCGACACGTGTGCCCGCTCGTGCGCGATCACCGCCCGCAACTGGTCGTCGTCGAGCAATGCGACGAGACCGGCTGACAGCACGGTGATCGAGCGCGCCGATCCGGGCAGGCAGTACGCGACCGGGGCCGCGTGATCGATCAGGCGCATGCCGGGTCGGTCGGGCATCGGCGCGCTGAGCAACCGCACCAGCTGCAGATGCCGGCGCCGCTGGCGTTCCGTGCGCACCACGGTCAGGGCGAGGTTCAGCACGAGGTGCACAGCGAGCAGAATCGCACCGGCCAGCGCGAACATCTCGGGGAACGTGGCGTCGGCGGGCAATGATCCGGAGAACAGATTGTGCCCGAACCGGGCAAGCGCGCTGGGCAGTGTGTCTCCGAACGCTGCCAGTCCGGCGGTCAGCAGAGCACCGATCATCGACAGCCCGCCTGCCAGCGCGATCGCCTGCCACAGCAGCAGCACGACTCCCGGGGCGGCGGCAGGCCACTGCGCACTCGCCAAGACGATCGGAACCGGCCACGCCAGCAGTACGGCGAGCACCGCCAGCAGAGCGGAGGTCAGCAGCATCCCTGCTCCGGTCTCTCTCAGGCTCCGAGCAGACGGCGCAGTTGCTCGGCCTCGCCGGGAGAGACCTGTCCGACGAACCGCGCAAGCACGGCCTCACGATCGGGCGCGGAGCCGAGCACCTCGTGCATCAACTCCGCCATGTGCTCCGCTCGAGTGGTGGATGCCTCGTAGAGGTGCGGACGCACCTCACGATCGCGGGTCACGAACTGCTTGGCCTCCAGACGGGAGAGCACCGTGAGCACCGTCGTCAGCGCGAGCGGCTTGCCACGTTCGTGCTCTGTCAGGGTGTCGCGCAGATCGGCGGCAGACAGCGGTTCGCTCGCATCCCAGAGCAGGTCCATGATGCTGCGTTCGAGATCTCCGAGAGTCGCCACACCTGGATTCTACTCAATGTAGAAATATGAGTTCTACACGTGGTAGAAATAAACCGTTCTACACCAGGTAGAAATCGACTGGAGGCATCCGATGCATCCCATGGACCTCGATCCGCTGCTGATCGCGCGCTGGCAATTCGGCATCACGACGGTCTATCACTTCTGGATGGTGCCGCTCACGATCGGGCTCGGACCGCTGGTCGCGCTGATGCAGACCGCCTGGAACCGCAGCGGCGACGAGCGCTACTACCGCATGACGAAGTTCTGGGGAAAGCTCTACCTGATCAACTTCATCATGGGCGTGGCCACCGGCATCGTGCAAGAGTTCCAGTTCGGGCTGGCATGGAGCGAATACAGCCGGTTCGTCGGTGACGTCTTCGGCGCTCCGCTGGCGATGGAGGCGCTGCTCGCGTTCTTCGTCGAGTCGACCTTCCTCGGCCTGTGGATCTTCGGCTGGGGCAAGCTGCCGAAGAAGATCCACCTCGCCTGCCTGTGGCTGGCCGTCGCAGGGTCGGTCGTCTCGGCCTACTTCATCATCGCGGCGAACTCCTGGATGCAGCATCCGGTCGGCGTGAAGCTGCAGCACGGTCGGCCGGTGATGACCGACATCTGGGCGGTGCTGGGCAACAACACAGCCGTCGCCGCCTTCACGCACACGATCTTCGGCTCGTTCGCTGTCGGCGGGGCCTTTCTGCTGGGCATCGCCTGGTACCAGCTGTGGCAGCGTCGCCGCGACGGCATCGACACAGTGGGCACCGGCGGGCGCGTGATCGTAGGGGAGGCCCCGGGCATCCCGGGACGCGACAAGGGCGATCACCGCGTCTGGATCACCTCGCTACGCATCGGCGCGGTGACGGCGATCATCGCGTTCGCCGGAGTCGCCATCACCGGCGACGCGCAAGCGCGGCTGATGTTCGTGCAGCAGCCGATGAAGATGGCGGCGGCGGAGGCGGCGTGCCACACCGGCACGAGTTTCTCGGTGCTGTCGATCGGCGACCCCGGCTCGCGGGACTGCAAGGGCGTGGTGGGGGTGTTCGAGATACCCGGCGTTCTCGGCTTCCTGGCCAATGGCGACTTCAACACGCCGGTCAAGGGCGTGAACGAGCTGCTGCCGGAGTATCAGCAGAAGTACGGCACGCACCTGCCCGACAATCCGCTCTACGGCTCGCGCGCCGGGGAGAAGATCAGCTACGTGCCGATCATGGCCGTCACGTACTGGGGCTTCCGCTTGATGATCTTGTTCGGAGCCCTCGCCGCGTTCGCCGCGCTTGTGGCGCTGTGGATCACACGGCGCGGCACGGTTCCGTTGTCGAAGCAGCTGATGTTGCTCGCGGTCACCGGCATCTTCGCGCCGTTCGCGGCGAATTCCGCCGGCTGGATCTTCACCGAGATGGGACGCCAGCCGTTCGTCGTGGCTCCGAACCCGACGCCGGGAGGCATCGACGGCGTCTTCATGTTCACCGCCGCCGCCGTCTCGCCCGGAGTGAGCTTCGGCGAGATCCTGTTCTCGCTGATCGCATTGTCGAGCGTGTACGCCGTGCTCCTGGTGTTCGAGGTGCGGCTGGTCGTGAAGTACGTGCGCGGCGGCGTTGCGAGCGCCATCCCGGAACTCGCCGAGCCGCCGCGTGCACCCGGCCAACCGGCATCCGACGACGTGCTCTCGTTCGCGTACTGAAAAGGAGACTGTCATGGAGGCATTCCTGCCCACGCTGTGGTTCGTGCTGATCGCCGTGCTCTGGGGCGGCTACCTGTTCCTGGAGGGCTTCGACCTGGGCGTCGGCATGCATCTGCTGTTCTCGACCCGATCCGACACGGATCGCCGCGTGATGCTGAATACCATCGGCCCGGTGTGGGACGGCAACGAGGTCTGGCTGATCACCGCGGCAGGAGCCACCTTCGCCGCCTTCCCGTTCTGGTACGCGTCGTTGTTCTCCACGCTGTACGTGCCGCTCGTGCTGGTGCTGCTCGGACTGATCTTCCGTGCCGTCGCCATCGAGTACCGCGGCAAGGGGCACTCCGCTCGGTGGCGGCGAGGGTGGGACGCAGCGCTCGGCGTCGGCTCGCTGGTCTCGGCTTTCGGCGTCGGCGCCATGCTCACGCTCACCACGACAGGCCTGCCGGTCGACGCGAACGGCGACGGCGAAGGCGGGGCCTTCGGCTGGCTGAACGGCTGGGCGCTGATCGGCGGGCTCGCCGTCGTCGGGTTCTGTCTGGCTCACTCCGCGGCCTTCCTGGCGTTGAAGACCGAGGGAGCGGTTCGGGTCAGAGCACGGCGGTTCGTCGTGCGCTGGTCGCTGCCGGCGTTGCTGCCGATGGCGCTCTGGGTCATCGGGGTGCAGGTACTGAACGGCAAGGCGTTCACCTGGCTGCTCGTCGCCGCTGGGTTCGCGTGCGCCGGATGGGCGTGGCGTTCGGCGCTCCGCGACCGCGAGGGCAGGGCGTTCGCCGGCATCGGGATGTTCCTGCTGTTCGGCGCGGCGTCGATCTTCGCGAACGTGTATCCGGCCGTGCTGCCCTCGACGATCTCGGCCGGGTACGACCTGACGGTGCAGAACGCGTCGAGCTCGCCGTACACGCTGGGCGTGATGTCCGTCGTCGCCGCGTTCGGCATCCCGCTCGTGCTCGCCTACCAGGCCTGGACGTACTGGGTGTTCCGCAAACGGGTCGGGGGAGGAAGCATCCCGCCGGCGCGACCCGTGGAACCCGCGGTTAAGGCACGCCAGTGACCGCGCGACCGGGGATGCCTGCGGAGCGCTCGCCGCTCGCGGCGCTCGCCGAGGTGCCGCGACTTCAACTCTGGCTGTTGGGTGCGCTCGGCGCGCTGAAGGCGCTCGGTCTGGTGCTCGTCGCCGACTCGCTCGCGCAGGGGATCGTCGGCGTGATCGACCACCGGTCCGTGCTGGATGCGGTCACGTGCGGCCTGCTCGGCGCAGGCGTTCGGGGCCTGGCGGCGTGGGGCCTGGGAACTGCCGCAGAGCGCACGGCCAGCGGCGTCAAGCAGCGTCTGCGTGCGCGGTTGACAGACGCCTTCCTATACAGAGGGACCCCGCGGGTGGGCTCGTCCGCGGCACTGGGAACCGGCGGACTGGATGAGCTCGACGCGTACTACACGACGTTCCTGCCCGCCCTCGTGAACGCAGCGACCGTGCCCTTGCTGGTGGGTGCCCGCATCCTTTTCGCCGACTGGCTCAGCGCCGCCGTCATCGTGGCGACGCTGCCGCTGATCCCGTTGTTCATGGCGCTGATCGGCATGCACACCCGCGACCGGGTCGCGGCCGCGACGGATGCACTCGGCCGGCTCTCCGACCATCTGGTCGAATTGGCCAGAGGGCTGCCCGTACTGGTGGGTCTCGGTCGGTTCACCGAGCAGAGCAGGGCGATGGCGGCCATCTCGGAGGAATACCGCGTCGCGAGCATGCGCACGCTTCGCACCGCCTTCCTCTCGGCGCTCGCACTCGAGCTGCTATCGACGATCTCGGTGGCGGTGGTCGCGGTGTTCATCGGCATCCGGCTGCTCGGCGGCGGAATGAGTCTGGAGGCCGGGCTGGTCGCGCTCATCCTGGTGCCGGAGTGCTTCGCGCCGTTCCGCGAAGTCGGCGCCGCATTCCACGCATCCGACGCCGGTCTGGAGGCGCTGCGCCGCACGCGTGCGCTGCTGGATGCTCCGCGGGCCGCGGGCGTCTTCACTCGACGTGTGGCGCGAGGGGCCAGGGCCCGCCGACTGACCGTGCGTTATGCGGGACGCACGACGCCGGCCGTGCACGCGCTGACCTTCACGGCGTCTGCGGGCGAGATCACCCTGCTCGACGGTGCCAGCGGATGCGGCAAATCAACCGTGCTCGCCCTGCTCGCCGGCCGGGGACCCGCGCTCGACGACACGGCGACCTGTACCGGTACGATCGCCGTCGAAGCGGCCGATCGCATCGCGTGGCTGCCGCAGCATCCGCACGCGACGGCGCAGACCGCGCGCGACGAACTCATCGTGTACGGTGCGCGGGACGCCGGAGTTGAGGCCGCCGAGGATGCCGACGCGCTGCTCGCCAGGATGCGTCTGGACCCGGACGCGGATCCGGCCGAGTTCAGTCCCGGTGAACTGCGCCGACTCGCGTTCGCCCGGGTGCTCGCGCGGGTGACTGCCGGTGCGACGCTGGTGCTCCTCGACGAGCCCACCGCGCATCTTGATCGGGATGCCGCCGCGCTCGTACTCGGCGAGCTCGCCGCCATGCGCAGGCGCGTCAGCGTGATCGTCGCCTCGCACGATCCGGCCGTTCACGCTTTCGTCGACCGGATCGTGGCTATCGGGCGAACGACATCCGGCGCCTGCCCGACACCCGCACGTACGGGGCGGTCGGCATCGGTTCAGGCTTCGACGCAAGAGGTGCACGAGCCGTTGCCGGCGAGCCGCGAACCATCGCCGGTCAGGCCGGAAGCGTATTCGGCAGGAGCACTGCTCCCGGCGCCCCTGCGCACTCGAGTCGGCGCCGATACTGCGAACGGTGCACGGATCGCGTTGCGCGAACTGGCGACCGTGCTGCGTCCGGTTGCGGGCCGGTTCGCCGGCGCTCTCATCGTCGGCACGCTCGCCACGGCGTTCGCCATCGCGTTGACCGTGGTCTCCGGATGGCTCATCGTACGCGCGAGCCAGGAGCCGGCGATCATGTATCTGCTGGTCGCGATCGTCGGAGTCCGCTTCTTCGGGATCGGCAGGGCCGTGCTGCGGTACGCCGAGCGCCTCCTCACGCACGACGCCGTGTTCCGTTCGCTGACCGCGTTGCGCGTGCGACTCTGGGCGGGTCTCGCCCACCGCGGCCCGGCCGGCCGGGCCTCCCTCGGCGCTGCGAACGCCGTGGGCACTCTGATCGCCGACGCCGACCGGGTACGCGATCTCACCCCGCGGGTCATCGCTGCGCCGGCCGTCGCACTCCTCAGCACCTGCGGCATTGCGGTCGCGCTCGGGTTGATCTACCCGCCCGCGGGCCTCGTCGTCGGGTTCCTCGGGATTCTCGCGCTGGTCGCAGCGCCGATCGCCTCCGTCGCGGTGGCAACGGTGGCGGCACGGGCCGACGAGTCGGCACGGTCCCGGTTCGCCCGCTCGCTGACCGGCATGCTCGCCGCCGCCGACGATCTCGCCGGCAACGGGGTCGGCGACGTCGTGCGAAGCCGGCTATCGCGGATCGACGCCGAGGCGGCGGCGACGGCCCGCCGGGGCGCGCGTACCGAAGCCGCGGTCGCCGGATGCATCGTGGCGGCAGGAGCCGCCGCAGCCGTGCTCATGCTGCCGCTGACCTCCGTCGCGGTGGCGTCCGGTACGCTCGACCCCGCGCTGGTCGCCGTGCTCGCGCTGAGTCCGCTCGGGCTCATCGAGCCGTTGCTGGAGGCGAACGCCGCCGCCCGCCGGTGGCCGTCGCTCGCGCACGTGCTGCGAGGGATCGCGCCGGTCACCGCCGACGCCGACCGTGCCGACGCATCCGTGCGCATCCGGTCGGTCCCCGGACGCGTCCAATCGGCATCCGGACGCATCGAGGCGGCGTCCCCACCCACCGCGCCGAGGGGCGCATCCCTACGGCTCGACGATGTCTCGTACCGGTATCCCGGCGCCGCCGAGGACGCATTCACCGGCGTGGACGCACTCGTTGAGCCGGGTCGGCGCCTGGTCGTCACGGGACCGAGCGGATCGGGCAAATCCACCGTGCTCGCGCTCCTGTTGCGCTACCTGCGGCCCACCGCCGGACGCTACCTGATCGATGGCACGGACGCAGCCGGCATCCCGCAGCCGGATGTGCTGCGGCGCCTGGCCTGGTGTCCCCAAGAGGGGCACTTGTTCAATTCGACACTGCGCGCCAATCTGACCATCGCACGCGCCCGGGAGGACGCTCCGTCAGACGAGGAGCTCGTCTCGAGCCTGCGACTGGTCGGCCTCGGTGAGTTCCTCGACGCGTTGCCTGCGGGACTGGACACGATGGTCGGCGCCTCGGGCGGCAGGCTCTCCGGCGGCCAGCGCCAGCGCGTCGCCGTCGCCCGCACCCTGCTGCGCGGCGGCGACGTGGTGCTGATCGACGAGCCGACGGCCCACCTCGACGAACAGGCCTCCCGCGAGTTGATGCGCGACCTTCGCTCGGCCCTTGCGGGCCGCACCACGGTGCTCGTAACCCACCACCCCGAGGAGGTCGACGCAGCCGACCGGGTGCTGCGGCTCGGCCGGCCGACCGGGGTCACCGTCCCTGCCGTTGTCGGTGGTCGTCCTTAGACTTGAAATCATGCAACCGACCCGCGCCGTGCACCCGTTCGAGGTCATCAGCGAGTACTCCCCGAGCGGCGACCAGCCGCAGGCCATCGCCGAGCTCGCTGCGCGCATCAACGCGGGCGAAACCGATGTCGTTCTGCTCGGCGCGACCGGCACAGGCAAGTCGGCGACGACGGCCTGGCTGATCGAGCAGGTGCAGCGACCGACGCTGGTGCTCTCGCACAACAAGACGCTGGCCGCACAATTGGCGAACGAGTTCCGCGATCTGATGCCGAACAACGCGGTCGAGTACTTCGTCTCGTACTACGACTACTACCAGCCCGAGGCGTATGTTCCGCAGACCGACACCTTCATCGAGAAGGACTCATCGGTCAACGCCGAGGTCGAACGTCTACGGCACTCCACGACGAACTCCTTGCTCAGCAGGCGCGACGTCGTCGTCGTCTCGACCGTGTCGTGCATCTACGGCCTGGGGGCGGCAGAGGAATACCTCGAGGCGATGGCCGCACTGCACGTGGGAGACAACGTGGGCCGCGACCGTCTCATCCGCATGTTCGTCGGCATGCAGTACCAGCGCAACGACGTCGACTTCTCTCGCGGCAAGTTCCGGGTGCGCGGCGACACGATCGAGATCATCCCGATGTACGAGGAGCACGCGATCCGCATCGAGCTGTTCGGCGATGAGATCGAGGCGCTTTACGCGCTGCATCCGCTCACCGGCGAGATCATCAAGCGCATGGAGTCGGTATCGGTCTTCCCGGCGACGCACTACGCGGCCAGCCCCGAGACGATGCAGCGCGCGATCGGCACCATTCGCGAGGAGCTCGGCGAACGTCTTGCCGAACTCGAACGCCAGGGAAAGCTGCTCGAGGCGCAGAGGCTGCGGATGCGCACCACCTTCGACCTGGAGATGATGGAGCAGATCGGGTTCTGCTCCGGCATCGAGAACTACTCCCGACACATCGACGGTCGTCGGCCGGGGGAGGCGCCGCATTGCCTGCTCGACTACTTCCCCGACGACTTCCTGATCGTGATCGACGAGTCGCACGTCACGGTGCCACAGATCGGCGCCATGTACGAAGGGGATGCCTCCCGCAAGCGCACGCTCGTCGAGCACGGCTTCCGACTGCCGAGCGCTCTGGACAACCGGCCCCTGAAGTGGGACGAGTTCAAGACGAGGGTCGGTCAGACCGTGTATCTCTCGGCCACACCCGGCCGCTACGAGCTGGGCATCGCCGACGGCGTCGTCGAGCAGATCATCCGTCCGACCGGTCTGATCGATCCGGAGATCGTCGTCAAGCCGACCAAGGGGCAGATCGATGACCTGCTCGAAGAGATCCGGCTGCGCTGTGAGCGCAACGAGCGCGTGCTCGTCACGACGTTGACCAAGAAGATGGCGGAGGAGCTCACCGACTACCTCGCGGAGGCCGGCGTACGGGTGCGTTACCTGCACTCGGATGTCGACACCCTGCGTCGCGTGGAACTGCTCACGGAACTGCGTCAGGGCGTCTACGACGTGCTCGTCGGCATCAATCTGCTGCGCGAAGGCCTCGACCTGCCCGAGGTGTCGCTGGTGGCGATCCTGGATGCCGACAAGGAGGGCTTCCTGCGCTCCTCGACCTCGCTCATCCAGACGATCGGTCGCGCGGCGCGCAACGTCTCGGGGCAGGTGCACATGTACGCCGACGTGCTCACCGATTCGATGAAGCAGGCGATCGAGGAGACGAACCGCCGACGCGAGAAGCAGGTCGCGTACAACACCGAGCGCGGCATAGATCCGACACCGCTGCGCAAACGCATCGCGGACATCACCGATGTTCTCGCCCGCGAGGGTGCGGACACGGCCAGGATGCTGGCGGAACGCGGCGCAGGCGATGGCAGAAAGCGGTCGCCGACGCCGAACTTGCGCCGGGAAGGCATCGCCGCGGAGGGCGCCAACGAGCTCGAGGCCATCATCACCGATCTGAACGAGCAGATGCTCGCCGCCGCCGGCGAACTCAAGTTCGAGTTGGCCGCCCGGTTGCGCGATGAACTGGCCGACCTGAAGCGCGACCTGCGACAGATGGAGAAGGCCGGACACGCCTGACGACCGGACACGCCGGACGGCCGGAACGCCCGAGATGCTGGGCATGTCCGCAGATGCAGCGAAACGCGAAGGAGCACGCATGGCACTGACGTACAAGATCACCATGGACGCCGCCGACCCGGCGACGCTCGCCGACTTCTGGTGCTTCGCGCTGGGATACGAGAAGGAACCGCCTCCGCCGCCGTTCGCGACGTGGGACGAGGCGCTGACGGCCTGGGGCCTGCCGCCCGAGCGATGGAACGACGCCTCGGCCATCCACGACCCGGCGACACCCGGCTCGCGGATCTTCATCCAGAAGGTCCCTGAGCCGAAGACCGCCAAGAACCGCCTGCACATCGACATCGACAGCGGCGCCCGCCGCGACGACGGCAGCAAGGATTGGGCGGTGCTGCGGCGACTCGCCGCGCGACTGGTCGAGGTCGGCGCGTCCGTCGAAGTCGAGTTCGATGACCCGCTGCAGGGCAGTTGGATCGTCATGCACGACCCGGAAGGCAACGAATTCTGCGTCTGCTGACCTCGACACCACCCCTGATGCGAACGTCGACGGCGTCGCAGGCGTCGACGCCGGAGGTGCGGACGGGCCGCCGCAGGAGCGCCGAAGCGCGCTACGGTGAAGCGATGAGCATGGACGCCGTGCCGCCGACGCCGGTGAAGCCGGCGCGGCAATGAAGAGGCGGGCCCGATTCGCCGGGTTCTGCCTTCTGGCGCTCGTGCTGGTCACAGCGGCCGCGGTCGAGGGCACGCCGCGATTCAGCGGACCCCGCTGGAACCCGCAGCTGCCGCCGCCCACGATGCCCGCGGCCCCGACCCAGGGCGCCCGTCAACCGCATGACACCGGTCCGGTCCTGCAGCACCCGCGCCCGACCCTGATTCTCGACCCGACGGTGATCACCGGCATCGTCCTTCTCGTCACAGCGCTCATCGTGGCCGCGCTGATCTGGCGCTGGCTTCGGCAACGGCCGACCCGCTTCACCGCGACCGTTCCGCTCGCCGGACGCGTGCTCCCCGGTGAGCAGACCGACGTCGACGACGAGGCCGACGCCGAGACGCTCGCACCGATCGTGCGTCGTGGGCTGGCCCGCGCGCTCGAGGTGCTCGACGAGCACCGACCCCCGTCAGATGCGATCGTCGCGGCCTGGCTGGGCCTGCAGGAAGCCGCGGAGGATTCCGGCATCCACCGGCGACGCGCCGAGACACCGGCCGAGTTCACCGCGCGCATCATCCGCCGCGCCGGGGCAGACCCGGCCGCGGCCACCACCCTTCTTCGGCTGTATCAGGATGTGCGATTCGGCGGCATCCCGGCGACCGCGGCCGATGTGCACCGGGCGCGCGCATCGTTGCGGTCGCTGGCGGCGGCATGGCATCCCGAAGGCGCGTCGGTGCATCCGCAGGAGCCGCGGTGACCGAGCGTCTCTCGATCGCGCGCATCGTGACCCTCGCAGCGGCGGGAGCCGCACTCGGCTTCTGCTGTTGGTTCTTCGGGGTGGACGTCTGGTATGCGACAGGTTTCGCTCTCGTGTTCGTCGCCCTCGGCATCGTCTGGGCGTCGATCGGGGGCACGGATGTCCCGGATTGGCAGGCAACCACCCCGGAGCATCCGGCCGGCGCACGGGACGACGTCGTGCGGCTCGCCTGGTCGTTGCGCATGCACAAGGGACAGGTGCACGAGCCGGCGTACAAGAGGCTGCGCTCCCTGGCCGCCGAGCGGTTGGCCCCCCACCGGCTCGAGATCGACGACCCGGCCGACCGTGCCTCCATCGAGTCGATGATCGGCGCCACCGGTTACCGAGCGCTGCATGCGCCGGGCGGGCGGCTGCCGTCGCTCACCGCGGTGGAGAACTGTCTCGAGGCTCTGGATGCCCTCACGGGCGACCCGCCGCCGCCTCGACCCTCGGGCGCCGGCGACCCGGTGAAGGACGCCATCGCCTACCTCCTGACGTTCCGCCCGATCGCCGCATTGCTCGGCAGAAGGAGCACAACCCATGACCGACGATGACATCACCGCGCTCGACACGGCACAGATCGCCCGGCTGAGCACCGACATCCTGGAACGCGTCGGCACGGTCGTCGTGGGCATGCACGAGGCGCTACGGCTGGCGCTGGCGAGCATCCTGGCCGGCGGGCACGTGCTGTTCGAGGATGTGCCGGGACTGGGCAAGACCCTCGCCGCCCGCAGCATCGCCACGGCGATCGGGCTGGGCTTTCGTCGGCTGCAATGCACACCGGACCTGCTGCCCTCCGACATCACCGGGTCGTTCGTCTACGCGCCGTCCACCGGACAATTCGAATTCCGACCCGGCCCCATCTTCACGGGGCTGTTCTTGGCGGACGAGATCAACCGCACCGCGCCGAAGACGCAGTCGGCGCTTCTGGAGGCGATGGCCGAGGGCCAGGTCACGGTCGAGGGCTCAAGCTACCCCCTGCCCGTACCGTTCCACGTGATCGCCACCGCAAACCCGATCGAATACGAAGGCACCTACGCTCTGCCCGAGGCGCAACTGGACCGCTTCATGGTGCGACTCCAGGTCGGATACCCGTCGCGAGCGGGTGAGCGCACCGTGCTGTTGAATCGGGTCGCCCGCAGGCACGAGGTGGCGAGGATCGAGCCGGTCATCGATGCGCAGACGTTGCGCGCGATGCAGGCGGGCATCGAGTTGGTGCACGTCGACGACGACATCGCGGCCTACTGCGTCGACCTCGCAGCGGCGACGCGGCAGCACCGATCGATCGAGGTCGGAGCATCGCCGCGCGGATCACAGGCGCTGATGCTCGTCGCCCGAGCGGTCGCCGTGATGGCGGGCCGCACCTACGTCACCCCCGACGACGTGAAGGGCGTCGCGGTGCCCGTGCTGGCGCACCGGTTGTCGCTGACCCCGCAGGCGTGGGCGACCGGAACCCAGCCCGCCCAGCTGATCGCTGGAATCGTGGATGCCGTCGCCGGCCCCCCTGTCGTGGCATCCTCGGTGGCACCTGCCGCCAGTCGCACCTCGGCCGGGCAGGCCCACCCGGTCAACGATGCGGAGACTCCCCACACCGTGGAGACTCCGTGATGGGGCCGCAGCACGAGACGTCCCCGGTCGAAGCCCCGCCCGAGCCGGCCGGGCAGCGCAGCGCGTTCGAGCACCGCTGGGTACCGGCACCCGCGCTGCCGGCCGCCGTCGCCGTCGCCCTCGGGTTCGCTGCGATCGGACTGGTGCTCTCCCGGCCCGACGTCGTCGTGCTCGCCCTGCCGTTCGTCGCCATCTCCGGCTGGGCATGGCTGCACCGGCCCCGCTCGACCAGGAGCCGGGTGGAGATCATGCTCGACGAGTCACCGGGCATGGCGCACGGCGCCCGCGTGCTGCACTACGCCGCGACGTTCACCAGCAGCGTCGACCCAGCAGCCGAGACCAGCGCCACCGAGACCGGTACCGAGACCCGCACCGGCGCCGAGACCCGCACCGCTGCCGAGACCGTTCACGTGCGCTACGCGAGCCAAGGCTCCGTTGAATCCCGAGCGACTCTCGTCGCCGGTACAGGGCCCGGGCGACCGGCCCCGCGACTGACGGGTGAACTTCCGGTGCTGCACTCCGGTCCGCACGAGTTCCTCCGCCTCGACTACCGGCTCACCGCGCTCGACGCCGCGTTCGTGAGCGAACCGAGCGCACCGGTGCGCGTGCAGCGCACGGTTCCCGCACCGTTCACCCCGATCGTGAGTCTCCCGCTGCCGAGGCGGTTGCAGGGCCTCACCGGCACCCACGACTCGGCCCGGCCCGGCGACGGCGGCGAGTTCCGCGACGTACACCCGTTCCACCCCGGCGACCGGCTGCGCCGCATCGACTGGAAGGCGACGGCGCGCCTGAGCCGCAATCCCGGTGACCTGTACGTTCGGCGTAGCGCGGCCACCGCGGACGCCACCGTCTTCCTCGTACTCGACTCCGGCAGCGACGTGGGCGAATCGGTGGCCGACTGGCCGGGAGCCTCTCCGACGCTCAGCGGCGTGACCTCGCTCGACCTGGCACGGGAGGCCGCCGGCTCGATCGCCGCCGGATACGTCCGCGCAGGCGACCAGGTCGCCTTCCACGATCTCACCGCGACCGGCAGAAGCGTTCCGCGCGGTTCGGGCGCTCGACATCTGCAGCGCGTGCTGCGCGCCATCGCCATGACGACCGCGACGGGGCGCCCGTTCGCCCGGCATCGCGCGCCGATCGTTGCTCAGGGCGCCCTGGTCTACATCATCTCGCCCTGGCTCGATGACGAAACCGCGCGCCTGGCCGCACTCTGGCGCGGCAGCGGGCACCGCGTGATCGCCGTCGACGTGTTGCCGACCCCTCGTCTCGACCGGCTGAGCCGCGAGCAAAGGGCGGCGCACCGCATCCTGTGGATGGAACGCAACGACCGGATGCGCGCGTTGACCGCAACGGGCGTGGACGTGATCCGGTTCAGTGACGACGGCGACGCCGGCGCCCGCGACGCGCGATTGCGCGTGCTCGCCCGACCACGCAGGCAGCACGCGTGATGCCGGACGCGATGAGCACGTCCGCGGCTGCGACCCGCACGCCGAGCCGCCCGGAGCGGGCGACGACGCGCGTGCCGGGCGGCGTACCCGCAGTGGCGCCCCGGGTGATCCTCGCGCTGATCGCGGTGGGGCTGGGCATCCTGCAGTTGCCGTTCGGCCCGTGGCTGGTCGTGGCTGGAGTGCTCATCGCTCTCGCACTGGTGGTTCCGCGCCTGCTGACGGCGTGGGCCTTCATCGTCGTGGTCGGCCTCAGCATGCTGTTCCGGCAACCCTCGCCGACCGACTGGCGACCGTACGCGCTGCTGGCCGGGGTGCACCTCGTGCATCTGTACGCCGCCCGGTCCGTGATCACTCCGGTGCGTGGACGCATCCAATGGCGTGTCCTCGTGCGTCCGCTGCGATCGTTCGCCGCCATCCAGCTGCCTGTGCAGCTCGTGCTCGCCGTCGTGCTGGCGGTGCACCGTTCGGATGCCGTGGGCTGGTCGGGCACCGCGGCTCCCGTGGTCGCGGCGATCGGAGCCGCGGCCCTCGTCGCGCTGGCGGTGCTGATCGCTGTCCCCGCCCTGCGCGAACGCCGGGCGAAAGCGCATGTCGGTGGCTCACCGTAGAGTTGAAGCGTGTCAGTTTCCCAGGTAGAAGCACGCTCGAAATTGAGCGTTCGCGGCGCGCGCGTGCACAATCTGCGCAACGTCGATCTCGAGATTCCCCGCGACTCCCTCGTCGTGTTCACCGGTCTCTCCGGGTCCGGCAAGTCGTCGCTCGCATTCGACACGATCTTCGCCGAGGGGCAACGCCGCTACGTCGAATCGCTCTCCGCATACGCGCGCCAGTTCCTCGGCCAGGTCGATCGACCAGACGTCGACTTCATCGAGGGGTTGAGCCCCGCTGTGTCGATCGATCAGAAGTCGACCAACCGCAATCCACGGTCCACGGTCGGAACGATCACGGAGATCTTCGACTACATGCGTCTGCTCTGGGCTCGCATCGGCGTTCCGCATTGTCCGCAATGCGGCGAGAAGATCCAGCGTCAGACCGTGCAGCAGATCGCCGACCAGTTGATGGAGCTCGAGACCGGCACGCGTTATCTGGTGCTCAGTCCGGTCGTGAAGCAGAAGAAGGGCGAATTCGTCGACCTGTTCGCCGAGCTGGCGGCGACGGGTTACTCGCGCGCCCTGGTCGACGGCGAGCAGATCCAGCTCACCGACCCGCCCGCTCTGAAGAAGCAATACAAGCACGACATCTCGGTCGTCGTCGACCGACTCGTCGCGGGCCCCGAGATCCTCTCCCGGCTCACCGACTCGCTCGAGACGGCGCTCGCGCTGACCGACGGAGTCGTCACGATCGACTTCGTCGACGCTGAGGGTGCGGATGCCACGCGCACGTTCAGCGAGAAGCTCGCCTGTCCGAACGGGCATCCGATCCAGTTGACGGAGATCGAACCACGCACCTTCTCGTTCAACGCCCCGTTCGGCGCCTGTCCGGAGTGCTCCGGTCTGGGCACCCGGATGTCCGTCGACGAGGACCTGCTGCTGGGCGACCCGGCAGCGGCGATCTCGCAGGGAGTCATCCTGCCGTGGTCGACGCAGGGCAAGGGCCTCTACCAGTACTACGACAAACTGCTGGCCGGGTTGGCTCGCGACCTCGGCTTCTCCCTCGACACGCCCTGGCAGAAGCTGCCGCAGGATGCACGCGACGCCGTGCTGCGCGGCAAAGACTTCCAGGTGAAGGTGAAGTGGCGCAACCGGTTCGGCCGGGAGATGAGCTACACCTCCGGTTACGAAGGCGTCGTGCCCTACATCGAGCGCCAGTACGAGCAGGCCGAGACCGACACTCAGCGGCAGCGCTGGGCCGAGTACCTACGCGAGACCCCGTGCCCGGTGTGCGGCGGCAAGCGGCTCAAGCCCGAGGTGCTCTCGGTGCTGGTGCACGAGCACAGCATCGCCGACGTCGCAGACCTCAGCCTCGCCGAAGCCCGAACCTTCATGAACCGGCTCGCGTTGACCGATCGCGAGCAGACGATCGCGGCGCAGGTGCTGCGCGAGATCAAGGTGCGCCTCGACTTTCTGATCCAGGTCGGCCTCAGCTATCTGAGCATGGGACGCGCGGCCGCCACGCTGTCCGGCGGTGAGGCCCAGCGCATCCGGCTCGCCACTCAGATCGGTTCCGGTCTGACCGGCGTGCTCTATGTGCTCGATGAACCGAGCATCGGCCTGCATCAGCGCGACAACCGCCGGCTGATCGAGACCCTGATCGCGTTGCGCAACCTGGGCAACACGCTGATCGTCGTCGAACATGACGAAGACACCATCCGTACGGCCGACTGGATCGTCGACATCGGACCGGGCGCCGGTGTGAACGGCGGCAAGGTCGTGCACTCCGGCAGCTACGAGGATCTGGTGGCCAACACCAGGTCGCTCACCGGCGACTACCTCGCCGGGCGCAAGTCGATCGAGATCCCGCGCAAACGCCGCAAGATCGACAAGAAGCGCATGCTGAGCGTCGTCGGAGCGCAGGCGAACAACCTGAAGAACGTCACCGTCGACTTTCCGCTCGGCACGTTCGTCGCCGTCACCGGGGTCAGCGGATCAGGCAAGTCTTCACTGGTGAACGACATCCTGTACCGAGTGCTGGCGAACCGCCTGAACGGGGCGCGCAAGCTCGCGGGCAAGCACACCAGGGTCACCGGCCTCGACAACCTCGACAAGGTCGTGCATGTCGACCAGGCGCCGATCGGGCGCACGCCGCGTTCGAATCCGGCGACCTACACCGGCGTGTTCGACCGCATCCGCACCCTGTTCTCGGAGACCATGGAGGCGAAGGCGCGCGGCTACCTGCCCGGACGGTTCAGCTTCAACGTCAAGGGCGGTCGCTGCGAGGCGTGTTCGGGTGACGGCACCATCAAGATCGAGATGAACTTCTTGCCCGATGTGTATGTCGCCTGCGAGGTGTGCGGGGGAGCGCGTTACAACCGAGACACCCTGCAGGTGCACTACAAAGGCAAGAACATCGCCGAGGTGCTCGACATGCCGATCAGCGAGGCGGCCGAGTTCTTCGAGCCGATCTCGGCCATCCACCGCTATCTGAAGACGCTGGTCGACGTCGGACTCGGCTATGTGCGGCTCGGTCAATCGGCGACGACGCTCTCCGGGGGCGAGGCGCAGCGTGTCAAACTCGCCACCGAGCTGCAACGCCGCTCGGCCGGGCGCAGCGTCTACGTGCTCGACGAGCCGACGACGGGACTGCACTTCGAAGACGTGCGCAAGCTGCTGCTGGTGCTCAACGGCCTGCTCGACAAGGGCAACACCGTCATCGTGATCGAGCACAACCTCGATGTGATCAAGTCGGCCGACTGGGTGATCGACCTCGGCCCGGAGGGCGGCGCGGGCGGCGGTGAGGTCATCGCCACGGGCACGCCCGAACAGATCGCGCTGGTGCCCGGCAGCCACACCGGCGAGTTCCTTCGCGACGTTCTCGGCATCGATCAGGAGTCGGCCGAGCAGAAGAGCGCGTAATGGCCGACACCGTTCCGTACCGGCCGAAGGCGGGCGAGATACCCACCCAGCCGGGCGTCTACCGATTCCGCGACACCTCGGGCAGGGTGCTCTACGTCGGCAAGGCCAAGAGCCTGCGCGCTCGCCTGAGCAACTACTTCCAGCCGCTGCGCAGCCTGCACGAGCGTACCCGGCGGATGGTGACCACTGCGGCATCCGTGGAATGGACGGTCGTCGCGAACGAGTTCGAGGCGTTGCAGCTCGAATACACCTGGATCAAGGAGTTCAACCCACCGTTCAACGTGCAGTTCCGTGACGACAAGACGTACCCGTACCTCGCCGTGACGCTCGGCGAAGACGTGCCGCGGGCGATGGTCACCCGCAATCGGCACATCCCGGATGCCCGCTATTTCGGCCCGTACACGAAGGTATGGGCGATCCGGGAGACCCTTGACCTGATGCTCAAGGCCTTCCCGATGCGCAGCTGCACCGATGGCGTGTACCGCCGCGCGGAACTGACCGGCCGGCCCTGTCTGCTGGGCGACATCGGCAAATGCGTCGCGCCGTGCGTCGGCCGCGTCACCAAGGAGGAGCACCGGCAGGTCGCCGACGACTTCGTCTCCTTCATGGCCGGCAATGACACGCGCTACGTCCGCGAACTCGAGGCCCGGATGAAGGCGGCGGCGACCGCGCAGGAATACGAAGCGGCCGCGCGCTACCGCGACAGCATCCAGGCGATGCGGGCGGTGATGGAGAAGACCGCCGTGGTGCTGGCCGACCGGGTCGACGCCGACGTCTTCGGCATCGCCCACGACGAGCTCGCCGCCGCCGTGCAGCAGTTCATCGTGCGCGGCGGGCGCATTCGCGGTGTGCGCGGATTCGTGGTCGACAAGGAGTTGGACCTCTCGCTCGGCGAACTCGTCGAAACCGTGCTGCAGAACGCCTACGAAGACGAGTTCCGGCCGCCACGGGAGATCCTGGTGCCCGAGCTGCCCGAGGATGCCGCTGAACTCGAGCTCTGGCTCGCCGCTCGCCGGGAGAACAACGGCAAGGTCTCGCTTCGCGTCGCGCAACGCGGCGAGAAGGCGGCGCTCGCACAGACCGCGGAGCTCAATGCGAAGAACGCGTTGGTGCTCTACAAGACGCGCCGAAGCGCCGATTTCGTCGCCCGTTCCCAGGCGCTGACCGACATCCAGGAGGCGCTCGGCATGCAGCAGGCGCCGTTGCGGATGGAGTGCTACGACGTCTCGCACCTGTCCGGCACGAACATCGTCGCCTCGATGGTGGTGTTCGAAGACGGCTTGCCGCGCAAAGACCAGTACCGCCGGTTCAGCATTCCCGACTCCGCCGACGACACCGAGTCGATCTACCAGGTGCTGACCAGGCGGCTCGCCTACCTGGCCGAGGCCGCCGCGAGCGTGGCCGAGTCCGCAGCGGACCCGGCCGAGATCGCCGAGAAGCCGAAGAAGTTCGCGTACCCTCCGCAACTGTTGATCGTCGACGGCGGCCAGCCTCAGGTCGCCGCGGCCAAGCGGGCGCTCGAGGAGTCCGGCGTGACCGGCATCCAGCTGGCCGGCATCGCCAAGCGGCTCGAGGAGGTGTGGCTGCCCGACAGCGACTTCCCCGTCATCCTTCCGCGCAACTCCGACGCGCTGTTCATGATCCAGCGCATCCGCGACGAAGCCCACCGATTCGCCATCACCTACCAGCGCACCCGGCGCAAGCGCGATATCACCTCTGTGCTTGCCGAGATCCCCGGTCTCGGCCCGGCGAGGGTCAAGGAGCTGCTGCGACACTTCGGTTCCGTCGCCCGGCTGAGGCAGTCGGATGTCCACGAGATCGCCGAGGTGAAGGGCATCGGGCCGGCTCTGGCCTCAGGCATCCACGATCGGCTCCGGAATCGGTAGGCTATGCAGACGTCGGAAACCCGATCCATGACGTGAGCGGCGGGGGTATGGAGCCGGAGCAGCAGGAAGTTCTCATCGTCACCGGGATGTCGGGGGCCGGTCGGTCGACGGTCGCCAACGCGCTCGAAGACCTCGACTGGTACGTCGTCGACAACCTGCCGCCGCAGATGCTGCGTCCGCTGCTTGATCTCGCCGGCCGGGCCGGCTCGACGCTTCCGCGCGTCGCCGCCGTGGTGGATGTGCGCGGTCGCGGCTTCTTCGACGACCTGCGCGAGATGCTCGGCTCGCTGCGCGACGGCGTGCAACTGCGCGTGCTGTTCCTCGAGGCGACGGATGCCGCGCTGGTGCGGCGATTCGAGTCGGTGCGCCGCCCGCATCCGCTGCAGGGCGACGGCACACTCCTGGACGGCATCGGGCTGGAACGCGAACGGCTTCGGGAGATCCGCGAGGCGAGCGACCTGATCATCGACACCTCCGACCTCAACATCCATCAGTTGGCGACGAGCGTGACCGAGACATTCGCGGCTGAGAACACCCCGGGGCTGAACGTCACGGTGCTCAGCTTCGGCTTCAAGTACGGCTTGCCTTCCGATGCCGACCTGGTGGCCGACGCCCGCTTTCTGCCGAACCCGTTCTGGAAGCCCGAACTGCGCCCGCACACCGGCCTGGATGCCATCGTGCGCGACTTCGTGCTGGAACAGACCGGCGCGCGGGAGTTCATCGACGGCTACGAAGCCGCGCTTCGGCCTGTGCTCGCGGGCTACCAGCGCGAGAACAAACGCCACGCGACGATCGCGGTAGGCTGCACGGGGGGTAAACACCGCTCCGTCGCGGTCGCCGAGGCACTCGCCGAACGCATCGCACGCCAGCCCGGGGTCGCCGTCTCTGTGAAACACCGCGACCTGGGTCGCGAGTGAGTCAGCCGACCGCGACGCGCATCGGCACACAGCACGGGCATGACGAGAAGGACGAGAAGGTTTGGCACTCACCGCTGACGTCAAAGAAGAACTGCTCGGCGTCGAATCGGGCAAGACCTCGGTGCGCGCCGCCGAACTCGCGACGATCCTGCGCCTGGCCGGTGGTCTGCACCTGATCTCCGGCCGCATCGCGATCGAAAGCGAACTGGACACCTCTCAGCTGGCGCGGCATGTGCGCAAGGGACTCGCCGAACTGTACGGCGTGCGCAGCGAGGTGTCGGTGATCTCCGCGTCGGGCCTGCGCAGGAACAACCAGTTCCTGGTGCGCGTGATCGACGGCGGCGAGACGCTCGCCAGGCAGACCGGGCTGCTCGACGCCCGGCGCCGCCCGATCCGCGGCCTGCCGAATCGGCTCACCACCGGTTCCCGGGAAGAGCTCGCCGCGGTCTGGCGCGGCGCATTCCTGGCGCACGGCTCGCTCACCGACCCGGGCCGTTCCGCCGCCCTGGAGGTCACCTGCCCGGGCAATGAGACCGCGATGGCGCTGGTGGGCGCCGCCGGTCGCATGGGCATCGCTGCGAAGGCCCGCGAAGTGCGGGGCGTGCACCGCGTCGTGATCCGCGACGGCGACGCGATCGGCTCGATGCTGCAGCAGATGGGCGCCCACGAGACCGTGCGCAGCTGGGAAGAGTTGCGACAGAAGCGCGAAGTGCGGGCGACCGCCAATCGGCTGGTCAACTTCGACGACGCGAATCTGCGCCGCTCCGCGCAGGCCGCCGTCGCGGCCTGCGCCCGAGTCGAACGCGCCATGGAGATCCTCGGCCCGCAGATGCCCGAGCACCTGCGCTACGCAGGGGAGTTGCGTCTGGCGCACCGCGACGCCAGCCTCGACGAGCTCGGCCATCACGCGGATCCGCCGATGACGAAAGACGCCGTCGCCGGCCGCATCCGCCGCCTGCTGGCCATGGCCGACAAGCGCGCGATCGAACTCGGAATCGACGGTACCGATGCGAACCTGCCCGCCGATCTCGACGTGTGACGCAAGCCCGTGCCCCGCGTGCGACGCCGTCGCTAGACTGGGAAAGTCGCTCAAAACCGCCTTCGCGCACTGCGTGGACGGGCTGACCACGAGGAGATGAGTGAATGGCTGACTACACACTTCCAGACCTTCCATACGACTATTCGGCGCTCGAGCCGAACATCAGCGGCCGGATCATGGAACTGCACCACGACAAGCACCACAAGGCGTATGTCGACGGTGCGAACACGGCACTCGCCAAGCTCGCCGAGGCCCGCGACAGCGACGACCTGACCAACGTCAACAAGTTGCAGAAGGACCTCGCCTTCAACCTCGCAGGCAACGTCAACCACACGGTCTTCTGGACGAATCTGTCACCGGACGGCGGTGACAAGCCGACCGGCGAACTCGCGGCCGCCGTCGACGAGTTCTTCGGATCGTTCGACAAGTTCCGGGCCCACTTCACCGCCTCGGCCCTCGGCATCCAAGGGTCGGGATGGTCGATCCTGGCGTGGGATTCGCTGGGGCAGAAGCTCATCATCGAGCAGCTGTACGACCACCAGGGAAACCTCGCGACGGCGACCGTGCCGCTGCTCATGCTCGACATGTGGGAGCACGCGTTCTACCTCGACTACCAGAACGTGAAGGCCGATTACGTCAAGGCGTTCTGGAACATCACCAACTGGGCCGACGTGCAGAAGCGCTTCGAGGCCGCCCGTGAGAAGACCGCCGGGCTGCTGATACTGTCATAGCGTGGTCGGTGTCCCGGGTCGGGTCCCGACCCGGGACACTGCCGTCCGCTGTCCACCCCCTTTTACTGCGCCGTTCGGCGCCCCAACATCTGGAGTGATCCGTGTCCGTAAAGATCGGCATCAATGGTTTCGGCCGCATCGGTCGCAACTACTTCCGCGCCGCCCTCGCCAAGGGCAGTGAGCTGGAGATCGTCGCCGTCAACGACCTGACCGACAACAAGGCGCTCGCCCACCTGCTCAAGTACGACTCGATCACGGGGCGCCTCGACGCTACGGTCGAACTCGACGGCGACAACATCGTCGTGAACGGCAAGCCGATCCAGGTGCTCGAAGAGCGCGACCCCGCCAACCTGCCCTGGGCCGAGCTCGGCGTCGACATCGTCATCGAGTCGACCGGCCGTTTCACGAAGGCCGAAGACGCACGCAAGCACATCACCGCGGGTGCGAAGAAGGTCATCATCTCGGCCCCGGCGAGCGGCAACGACATCGCCACCCTCGTGCTCGGCGTCAACGAGAGCAGCTACGACCCGGCGACGCACGACATCATCTCCAACGCGTCGTGCACGACCAACTGCCTCGCACCGCTGGCCAAGGTCCTGCTCGACAACTTCGGCATCGAGCGCGGTCTGATGACCACCGTCCACGCGTACACGGCCGACCAGAACCTGCAGGACGGCCCGCACAGCGACCTGCGTCGCGCACGCGCCGCGGCGGCCAACATCATCCCGACCTCCACCGGAGCGGCGAAGGCGCTCGGCCTGGTCATCCCGGAACTCGTCGGCAAGCTCGACGGTTACGCGCTGCGCGTGCCGGTTCCGACCGGTTCCATCACCGACCTGACGGTCGAGCTCACCAACCACGCGACGGTCGAGCAGATCAACGCCGCGTACAAGGCCGCTGCCGAGGGCGACCTCAAGGGCATCCTGAGCTACACCGAAGACCCGATCGTCTCCAGCGACATCGTCTCCGACCCGCACTCCTCGATCTTCGACGCCGGCCTCACCAAGGTGATCGGCAACCAGGTCAAGGTGGCATCGTGGTACGACAACGAGTGGGGCTACTCGAACCGCCTCGTCGACATCACCGAGTACGTCGCCGACCGCCTCTAGGGCACGGGAACCGTCAGTGACGATTCGTACTCTCGATTCGCTGGGTTCGCTCGCAGGCAAGCGCGTCATCGTCCGCTGTGATCTGAATGTGCCGTTGGATGACGGCCGGATCACCGACGACGGCCGCGTGCGTGCGTCATTGCCCACGCTCAACGCGCTCATCAACCAGGGTGCCCGGGTGGTTGTGATCAGCCACCTCGGGCGTCCGGATGGCGCGCCCGACTCTCGGTACAGCCTCGCGCCCGTGGCGCAGCGGCTGAGCGAACTGCTCGGCAAGCCGGTGACGTTCGCCCGAGACACCGTCGGAAAGGCCGCAGAGGATGCGGTCTCGGCGTTGCACGACGGCGACATCGCCCTGCTGGAGAACCTGCGATTCAACCCCGGCGAGACCAGCAAGGACGAGGCGGAGCGCAAGGCCTTCGCGGCCAAACTCGCCGCGTTCGGCGATGCCTTCGTCTCCGACGGCTTCGGCGTCGTGCACCGCAAGCAGGCGAGCGTGTACGAGCTCGCCGAGGCTCTGCCCTCGGCAGCTGGAAAGCTGATCGCGACAGAATTGGATGTGCTCGACCGCCTCACTGAGAACCCCGAGCGGCCGTACACGGTCGTGCTGGGCGGATCGAAGGTCTCCGACAAGCTGGGGGTGATCGGCCATCTGCTGCCCCGGGTCGATTCGCTGCTGATCGGCGGTGGCATGCTCTTCACCTTCCTCGCCGCACAAGGCCACAAGGTCGGTTCGAGCCTGCTCGAAGCCGACCAGCTGGACACGGTGAAGGGCTACCTGGCCAAGGCCGAAGAGCTGGGCGTCGATCTGGTGCTGCCCACCGATGTCGTCGTCGCGTCGACGTTCAGCGCCGACGCCGAACACGTCGTGCGGCCGATCGACGCGATCGAGGACACCGAGTGGGGCAGCGCGGGCCTCGGCCTGGACATCGGGCCGGAGACGGCGGCGCGCTTCGCGTCGATCATCGCTCCCTCGCACACGGTGTTCTGGAACGGCCCGATGGGCGTGTTCGAACTGGCGCCGTTCGCCGAAGGCACGCGCGTCGTTGCCGCCGCGCTGACCGAGATAGACGGTCTTGGCGTGGTCGGCGGCGGCGATTCGGCTGCCGCAGTGCGTGCGCTCGGCTTCGACGACGACCGGTTCGGTCATATCTCGACAGGCGGCGGGGCCAGCCTGGAATTCCTCGAGGGCAAGAAGCTCCCCGGACTGGAGGTCCTCGGATGGCAGGCGTGACACGAGCTCAGAACGGCGGCCGCGTGCCGCTGATCGCGGGCAATTGGAAGATGAACCTCGATCACCTGCAGGCGATCGCGTTCGTGCAGAAGCTCGCCTGGAGCCTCAAGGATGCCACGCACGATTTCGCCGACGTGGAGGTGGCCGTCTTCCCGCCGTTCACCGACCTGCGCAGCGTGCAGAGCCTGATCTCGGCCGACAAGCTTCCGTTGCGCTTCGGGGCACAGGACGTGTCGGCGCACGAGTCGGGCGCATACACCGGCGAGATCTCGGCGGCCTTCCTCGCCCGGCTCGAGTGCCGGTACGCGATCATCGGACACTCGGAGCGGCGCACCCTGCACGGCGAGACCGACGAGATCGTCGCGGCCAAGGCATCGGCGGCGTTGAAGGCCGGCATCGTGCCGCTGATCTGCGTCGGCGAGACGGCGGAGGACCTGGAGCAGCACGGCGCCAGCGCCGTGCCCGTGGCGCAATTACGCGCCGCGCTGACCGGCGTGCCGGCAGGATCGGAGATCGTCGTCGCCTACGAACCGGTCTGGGCGATCGGGTCCGGGCAGGCCGCCACGCCCGATCAGGCCGAGCAGGTCGCTGCGGCGCTGCGTGCCGTTCTCGCCGAGGTTTCCGGAGAGGAGACCGCGGCCGCCACGCGCATCCTGTACGGGGGTTCGGTGAAGTCGTCGAACATCGCCTCGTTCATGCGGGAACCGAACGTCGACGGAGCGCTCGTCGGAGGAGCCAGCCTCGACGTCGCCGAGTTCTCGGCCATCGCCCGGTTCAAGAAGCACGTCGGAGTCTGACCGGCCGCTTCGGCGGCGCGGGAGTGCTTCGGCGTCCGATTCCGCCGAAGCACGGGCCGCCAGCGGTGGGACCGACCGTTATACTGGTAGGCGGCCCGTCGACCCGGTCTCGGCCGGACTTCCACCCGAAAGGCGCATCGCGTGCAGATTCTCCAGGTCGTGCTTCAGGTTCTGCTGGGCGTAACCAGCCTGTTGCTGACCCTTCTCATCCTGTTGCACAAAGGGCGCGGCGGTGGCCTCTCCGACATGTTCGGCGGCGGTATGACCTCCAACCTCGGCGCCTCCGGAGTTGCCGAGCGCAACCTCAATCGCATCACCGTCATCCTTGGTCTGATCTGGATCGTCTGCATCGTAGTGCTCGGCCTGATCACCAAGTTCAGCTCTTAAGTCCACAGGAGGATCCATGGCAACCGGAGGCAGCGCCATCCGCGGTTCACGCGTCGGAGCAGGCCCGATGGGGGAGCAGGACCACGGCTATCACGCCGATCGGGTCTCTGTCTCCTACTGGGACGCGCTCGGCAACGAGACCGTGCGTTACTTCGCCGCGAACCTGCCCGACGAGGAGATCCCCGATGTGATCGACTCTCCGTCGTCCGGTCTGCCCGCCGGCCGTGACAAAGAGAACCCGCCGTCGGTGGCGAAGCTCGAGCCGTACAAGACGCACCTCGCCTACGTGAAGGAGCGGCGCACCGAGCAGGAGGCCGAGCAGCTGCTCGAAGACGCCCTGCGCCAGTTGCGGGAACGCCGCGGCACGCTCAGCGCCACGAAGTAGGGTACCGTTCCTCGGGTTTCCGACCCGAGGAACGATCCTGGACCGGCGTCGGTAGCTCAGTAGCTGGGGGCGATCAGGTTCTCGGGAACCTCGGCCGCGGCATCCTTGTCGATGAAGAAGACGGTGCGCTTACGTCCCTTCGCGCCGGCGACCGGAACCTCCGTGTAACTCGCCCCGGCCAGGGCCAGACCGAGCGCGGACGCCTTGTCGGCCCCCGCCAGTACCATCCAGATCCGGGCGGAGGAGTTGAGCACCGGCCGGGTCAGGCTCAGTCGCTCAGGCGGGGGTTTGGGCGACTCCCGCACGGGGATCACCGCCGCTTCGGTCTCACGGATGCCGGAGCGGTCGGGGAACAGCGAAGCGATGTGCCCGTCCGGTCCGACACCGAGAAAGGTGATGTCGAACCGCGGCCACATCGCCCCGTCGGGTGCGTGCTCGGCCAGTTCCGCCGCGTACGCTCCCGCCGCGTCGTCCAGTTCGAGGCCCTCGCCTGCGGCGGGGAAGGGATGTACGTTCTCGGCGGGCACCTGGATGTGATCCAGCAGCGCGTCGCGCGCCTGCTTCTCGTTGCGTTCCTCGGAGTCACGAGGCACCCAGCGCTCGTCTCCCCACCAGAACGACACCCGCGACCAGTCGATCGTGTCGCGAGCGGGCGAGGAGTTGATTGCAGCGAGCACCGCGATGCCCGTGCTGCCGCCGGTCAGAACCACGTTGGCCGTGTCCATCTCGTCGAGGATGTCCACCGTCTTCGTGATGAACCGTGCCGCGACCGATGCGGCGAGTGCGTCTTTGTCGGGGTGGACCAGCACCCGCCGTTCATTCGTCATCGAGAACCGCTTGCCTTCTCCTCGTCCGCTTCCAGGAGCGCGAGGCCCCTGGTGATGACCTCACCGTAGAGGTCGTCCGGGTCAAGCCTACGCAGTTCCTCGGCAAGGCAGTCACGAAGATTGCGTCGCGGCAGCGCGAGGTCGTGCGTCGGCTGGTTGGGCTGCACGAGCGTCGCGACGCCGGGCATGTCCCGTTCCAGCTCGATCGTGCCGCCGTCGCGTTCCAACCGCACCCCGTGGATGCCGCTGGACCCCTTCGCACGCGAGGTCAGGTCATGCTGCACCGGCGCATCCAACTGAAGGCGCAACCAGGCGCCGAGCAGGATGGTCGATGGGGAGTCGGGCGCACCGGCGACCTCGACCGCGGTGACCGGCATGAACGGCGGCTGGTCAAGCACTGCGGCCAACTGCGCACGCCACAATGTGAGGCGCGTCCAGGCGAAATCGGTGTCGCCCGGCACGTACGTCTCCGAAAGGTGCAGCAGCGCCTCATGCGGATCCGGCTGGGTGGAGGCATCCGTGATGCGTCTCGTCGCGATGCGACCGAGCGCCGACTTCGAGACCACCGGCGGCGCGATGCCGGGCCACCACGCCACGACGGGCGCGTCGGGCAGCAGCAACCCGGTGACCAGGCTCTCCTCGTCGCTTGCAGCATCGCCGTATGCGCGCAGCACGATGACCTCGCTCGCGCCGGCGTCGCCGCCCACCCTGATCTGGGCGTCGAGCCGAGGCTCCACGTGTGCGGCGGGCACACTTCCGCCGTTCTTCTCGGCGGTGGAGACCACGATCACGCGCATCGGGTGCTCCCGAGAAGCGTCGTTGGCGGCCTCGATGGCCTCCTCCTCCTGGCCGAGCGTCGTAGCGATCACCAGGGTGAGCACGCGTCCCAGGGTGACGACGCCGCCCTCCTCACGGATCTTGACGAGAGCCTTGGAAATCTTGCTTGTCGTGGTGTCGGGCAGATCGACGATCACAGCATCCTCCAGATCACGGACGTCGCCACGTGCGGCCGTCGCGGGCGAGTAGTTCATCGGCGGATTCAGGTCCCCAGGTTCCGGGCCGGTATTGTTCCGGTTTGTCCTGGGTCGCCCAGAAGCGCTCGATCGGGTCGAGGATCATCCAGGAGAGCTCGACCTCTTCGTGCCGCGGGAACAGCGGCGGGTCACCCAGCAGCACATCGAGGATCAGACGTTCATACGCCTCCGGGCTGGCCTCGGTGAACGCATGGCCGTAACCGAAGTCCATGCTCACATCGCGCACCTGCATTCCGGCGCCAGGAACCTTGGAACCGAACCGGATCGTGACGCCCTCGTCGGGCTGAACCCGGATCACGAGCGCGTTCTGCCCGAGTGCGGAGGTCTGGCTCTCGGCGAACAGCTGCTGGGGCGCACGTTTGAACACCACCGCGATCTCGGTCACCCTTCGGCCCAGTCGCTTGCCGGCTCGCAGGTAGAAGGGCACGCCGGCCCACCGGCGAGTACCGATCTGCAGCTTGATCGCCGCATACGTCTCGGTCGTCGATTCGGGGTTCATACCGTCTTCGTCGAGGAAGCCGACCACCTTCTCGCCGCCCTGCCACCCACCGGAGTACTGCCCGCGAGCGGTCGCGGCCGACAGGTCCTGCGGCAGCCGCACGGCCTTCAGGACCTTCTCCTTCTCGGCGCGCAGATCGGCGGCTTCGAACGACACCGGCTCCTCCATGGCCGTCAGAGCCAGCAGCTGCAGCAGGTGGTTCTGGATCACATCGCGCGCCGCTCCGATGCCGTCGTAGTAGCCGGCACGGCCGCCCACCCCGATGTCTTCGGCCATCGTGATCTGTACGTGGTCGACGTAGTTGGCGTTCCAGATCGGTTCGTACAGCTCGTTGGCGAAGCGCAGCGCCAGGATGTTCTGCACCGTCTCCTTGCCGAGGTAGTGGTCGATGCGGAACACGGAATCGGCCGGGAACACCGACTCGACCACGGAGTTCAGCTCGCGCGCGGTCTTCAGGTCACTGCCGAACGGCTTCTCGATGACCACCCGGCGCCAGCCCTCGTTCTGCTCGGCGAGCCCACTGCGGCGCAGCTGCTCGGTGACCAGCGGGAACGCCTTGGGCGGGATCGACAGGTAGAACGCATGGTTGCCCATCGTTCCCCGGTCGCGGTCGAGCTGCGCGACGGTCTCCTTCAGGCGCCGGAACGCGTCGTCGTCGTCGAACTCGCCCGACACGAACCGGATGCCTTGGGCCAGCTGCTGCCAGACCTCGTCATCGAAGGGGGTGCGCGCGTACTCCTTGACGGCGTCGTAGACGACCTTCTCGAAGTCCTCGTCGGCCCAGTCGCGGCGGGCGAAGCCCACCAGCGCGAAGCCGGGCGGCAGCAACCCGCGGTTGGCGAGGTCGTAGACCGCCGGCATCAGTTTCTTGCGCGACAGGTCCCCCGTCACGCCGAAGATGATCAGGCTGCTCGGGCCGGCGATGCGGTTGAGCCGCCGATCGGTCGGCAGGCGCAGCGGATTGAAGTCAGGGGTGATTTCCACCGGGGGCATGGGGCTCCTCGTCGTGGGCGGTGGGCGCGCCGGCTACTGGTCGATTGCGTCGAACAGGGTCGTGATGTCAGCGTCCGGGTCGGTCAGCGTGAGCGTCAGAACGGGACGACCGTGCTGCGCGAGCACCGTCGCGTCGCCGTTCGCCTGCGCCTGGATCAGCTGCCCGAACGTGAACGGACGGTCCGGGATCTGCAGGTCGCGCTGTTCTTTGCTGAGGATCTGCAGGAACACGCCGACCGCCGGTCCGCCCTTGTGGAACTGGCCCGTGGAATGCAGGAAGCGCGGACCCCAGCCGAAGGTGACAGGCCGCTTCGACAGGGCGGCGAGCAGGTCGCGCACTCCCGCGAGCTGCGGCAGCGCGACACGGTCGACATAGGCCTGCACTGCGACGTAGCCGTCATGTCCGAGGCGGTTCAGCAATGCCGAGACCGCTCCCTCGAGCGTCGAGACACCACTGAGCAGGCCCTCGGTGCCGCGCACCTCGATGCCGTCGGCGGTGAAGGCCGGCTCCGTCTCGGCCGGGCGATTGTCGAGCAGCCCGCGCGCCGCCGTCTTCGCCGACTCCACGTCGGGCTGATCGAACGGGTTGATGCCGAGCAGTCGCCCGGCCACCGCTGTGGCGAACTCCCACACCATGAACTGCGCACCGAGGCTGCCCGAGACGAGGATCTCGCCTTCGTGCCGGTCGGCGGGGAACAGGTGGCGGGCGTCGGCGTTGTCGACCAGACGCACGATCTGCAGGTCGGGCAGATTCTCGCCGAGCTCGGGGGAGAGCGGATCGAGCACGACCGGCAGCAGACCGGTTCCCTGCTTGCCCGTCGATTCGGCGATCAGCTGCTCGGCCCAGTCGGCGAACCCGACGATGTGCGTGCCGTCGGAGATGATGCCCAGTTTGTTCCGCAACGGGGTGGTACCTGCGATCGCCGCTCCCAGCAGCAGGCCGGGGTTCGACGGGTCGTCGATGGCGAGTTCGAGGGAGGCGGTCTCGGCCTCGCGAAGGAGTTCGTCGATGTTCACTCCGGCCAGGCCCGAGGGCACCAACCCGAACGCCGTGAGCGCGGAATAGCGCCCGCCCACATTGGGATCGGCGTTGAACACCGTGTAGCCCGCCTCACGAGCCGACGCGTCCAGCGGCGAGCCCGGATCGGTCACGACGATGATGCGCTCACGGGGGTCGATTCCGGCGGCACGAAAGGCCTGCTCATAGATGCGCCGGTGGCTGTCGGTCTCCAGCGTGGAGCCGGACTTCGACGAGACCACGAGCGCGCTCGTGGTGAGCCTGTCCTCCAGCGCCGCGCGCACCTGACCAGGGTCCGTGGTGTCCAGGATCGTCAGATCGGCGTTCTCCGTACGCGTGATCACCTCGGGCGCGAGCGACGAACCGCCCATGCCGCCGAGCACGATGTGGTTGACGCCGGCCGCGCGCAACGAGTCGCGCAGCGCCAGGATCTGCGGCACCAGCGGACGCGAGAGCGAAACGGCCTCGGTCCAACCGAGCCTGACCGATGCCTCGTGCTCGGCATCCGGGCCCCACAGCGTGGGATCCTGGCCCGTGATGCCCGAGGCGACCAGGTCTGTGACGAGCGCAGGCACGACGGCCTCCACGGCAGCGGCGGGGGCGCCGCTGACGTGGATCTTGAAGCTCACTGGGCGACTCCCTGCTTCGCACCCTGGAGCGCTGCAGAGACCGTGTCGAGCAACTCGTTCCAGGAGACGATGAACTTGTCGACGCCCTCCTTCTCCAGCTGCGCCGTCACGTCGTCGTACGAGACTCCGACGGCGGCCAGGGAATCGAGCACCTGGTTCGCCTGGGCGTAGGCGCCCGTGACGGTGTCGCCACGCAGTTCCGCGTGGTCGAAGGTCGCTTCGAGCGTCTTCTCCGGCATCGTGTTGACGACGCCGGGGGCGACGAGTTCGGTGACGTACAGCGTGTCGGGCAGGCTCGGGTCCTTGACCCCCGTGGAGGCCCACAGAGGCCGCTGCTTGTTCGCGCCGGCGGCCAGCAGCGCCTTGGCGCGCTCCGTGTCGAAGGCCTGCTCGTACACCTGGTACGCGAGGCGGGCGTTGGCGATGCCGCCCTTGCTCTTCAATGCCAGCGCCTCCTCGGTGCCGATCGCGGTCAGGCGCTTGTCGATCTCGGTGTCAACACGGGACACGAAGAACGAGGCGACCGATTCGATGGTGGAGAGGTCGATGCCGGCGGCGCGTGCCTTCTCCAGACCGGTCAGATACGCGTTGATGACCTCGCGGTGACGCTCCAGGCTGAAGATCAGCGTCACGTTCACGCTGATGCCGACGGCCGTCGCCTCGGTGATCGCCTCGAGCCCCTCGACCGTGGCCGGGATCTTGACCATGGCGTTCGGCTTGTCGACCTTGGCCCACAGCTGCTTGGCCTGGGCGATCGTGCCGGCCGCGTCGTGCGCGAGACCGGGCTCGACCTCGATGGACACGCGACCGTCGACGTGTCCGGACGCCTCGAAGGCGGGAGCGAAGATGTCGGCAGCGGTCGCGACATCCGACGTGGTGATCTCGAAGACCGCCTCGTGGACGTCTTTTCCGGCGGCCGCCAGTTCGCGCACCTGCTCGTCGTAGGCGTTGCCCTTCGACAGCGCGGTGGCGAAGATCGTCGGGTTCGTGGTGACGCCGACGACGTTGCGCTCGTCGATCAGTTTCTTCAGGCTGCCGGAGACGATCCGTTCGCGAGACAGATCGTCGAGCCAGATGCTGACGCCCTCGGTCGAAAGGCGTGCTGTTGCTGATTCAGTCATTGTTGCTTCATCTCTCTTTCACATGCCGCGTCGCTCAGAGCGACGCGATCGAATCCTTGGCTGCGGCGACGACGGCTTCCGTCGTCATGCCGAATTCCCGGAACAACGTCTTGTAGTCCGCCGATGCCCCGAAGTGCTCGATCGAGACGCTGCGCCCATGGTCGCCTACGAACGGAGCCCAGGTCAGCGCGAGACCCGCCTCGACCGAGACCCTGGCCTTGATGTTCGACGGCAGAACGCTTTCCCGGTACTCCTGGCTCTGCTCGGCGAACCATTCCTGGCTCGGCACGGAGACCACACGGGCGTTGACGCCCTCTCCGCGCAGCACCTCGCGTGCGTCGACGGCGATCTGCACCTCCGAGCCGGTGGCGATCAGGATGACGTCGGGCGTTCCGTTCGGTGCCTCGGCGAGCACGTAGGCCCCCTTGGCGACGTTCTTGGCCGAAGCGAACGTGTCGCCCGTCGCGTCGCCGTCTCCGCGCTCGAACACCGGGATGTTCTGGCGGGTCAGGGCGATGCCGGCCGGTCCGCCGTGGCGGCGCAGGATCTCGAGCCAGGCGTGCGCCGTCTCGTTCGCGTCTCCCGGTCGCACCACGTTCAGGTGCGGGATGGCCCGCAGCGCGGTGAGCTGTTCGATCGGCTGGTGGGTGGGGCCGTCTTCACCGAGCGCGACCGAGTCGTGCGTCCAGACGTAGATCGACGGGATGTTCATCAGCGAGGCAAGCCGCACCGCCGGGCGCATGTAGTCGCTGAAGATCAGGAAGGTGCCCCCGAACGCGCGGGTCGGGCCGTGCAGCACGATCCCGTTCAGGATGGCGGCCATGGCGTGCTCGCGGATGCCGAAGTGCAGCACGCGGCCGTACGGGTTGCCAGACCACTCGTGCGTCGATCGCTCGGCGGGGATGAAGGATGCCGCCCCCTCGATGGTCGTGTTGTTCGACTCGGCGAGGTCGGCCGAACCGCCCCAGAGCTCAGGCAGCACCGACGCCAGGGCGCTGATCACCTTGCCGCTGGCGGCGCGGGTGGAAACATCCTTGCCCGGCTCGAACACCGGCAGCACGTTCTCGACGCCGTCCGGAAGTTCACCGGCCAGCAACCGGTCGAGCAGCGCCTTGCGCTGCGGGTTGGCCGCGGCCCAATCGTCGAAGGCGCCTTGCCACTCCGCGTGGTCCTGGGCTCCGCGCTCGACCGCCTTGCGGGTGTGCTCGAGCACCTCGTCGGCGACGACGAAGTTCTGCTCGGGGTCGAAGCCGAGCACCTCTTTGACGGCCTTCAACTCGTCGGCGCCGAGCGCTGAACCGTGGATCTTGCCGGTGTTCTGCTTCTTCGGGCTCGGCCACCCGATGATCGTCTTCAAGATGATCAGCGACGGCTTGTCGGTGACGGCGCGAGCCGTCTCGATAGCGTCGAACAACTCCTGCACGTCTTCGACGTATTGACCGGTCTTCTTCCAGTCGACCGTCTGCACGTGCCAGTGGTACGCCTCGTAGCGTCCCGCGACGTCCTCGGTGAACGCAACATCGGTGTCGTCTTCGATGGAGATCTGGTTGCTGTCGTAGATCACGACGAGGTTGCCCAGTTCCTGGTGGCCGGCGAGCGAGGATGCCTCGCTGGTGATGCCCTCCTCGAGGTCGCCGTCGCTGGCGATGACATAGACGAAATGATCGAACGGGCTGGTACCGGGTGCGGCATCCGGGTCGAAGAGGCCGCGCTCGAAACGGGCGGCATACGCAAAACCGACGGCTGAGGAAAGGCCCTGGCCCAGCGGGCCGGTGGTGATCTCCACGCCGTCGGTGTGCCGGTACTCCGGGTGCCCCGGGGTCAGCGAACCCCAGGTACGCAAGGCCTTCAGGTCGTCGAGCTCGAGACCGTAGCCGCCCAGGTACAACTGCACGTACTGGGTGAGCGAGCTGTGACCCGCCGAAAGCACGAAGCGGTCGCGGCCCAGCCAGTGCTGATCGCGGGGGTCGCGACGCATGACCCGCTGAAACAGCAGATAGGCCGCCGGTGCCAGGCTCATTGCGGTTCCGGGATGCCCGTTACCCACCTTCTCCACGGCATCCGCTGCGAGCACTCGCGCCGTGTCGACCGCCTTGTTGTCAATGGATTCCCATTGCAGATCTGCCACTTACCGACCCTTCCAGATGAGGTTAGACGGGTTCGGACACCCGCACCTTTTTTCAGTAGTGCGCGCCGTGGACGTCATCGGCACCGCCGATGCGGCGGTAGGCGAGCACACCCAAGTATAGAGAACACCGAGAGGCCCTCGGGTGTTCCATGTCACGTCGTTGCGCCCCGCGGCCAGCCGGATGGACCGGCCCCTGCGAGCCCCGTGCGGCCAGGCGTCTCGGCAGCATGAACTAGACTCGTCCATCGAAGGTTTCGAGCGGTTCGAGGAGCAATGGGCTTTGCGGTAGACAGCCGGGTGCATGCCGGACGCATCGGATTCACCCGCAAGGCCAAGGCGTACATAGCGCTCACCAAGCCGCGCGTGATGGAGCTGTTGCTGGTCACGACGATTCCCGTGATGTTCCTCGCCGCCGGCGGCGTACCGAGCCTCTGGCTCATCGTCGCGACGGTGATCGGAGGCGCGCTGAGCGCCGGCAGCGCCGCGGCCTTCAACTGCTACATCGACCGCGACATCGACAAGGTGATGAAGCGCACCAAGAACCGGCCGCTGGTCACCGGTGAGGTCACACCGCGGCAGGCCTACGTCTTCGCGTGGATCCTTGCGGTGGTCTCCACCGGCTGGCTGCTGCTGACCACCAACGCCCTCGCTGCGGCACTCTCGGTCGCGGCCATCCTGTTCTACGTGTTCATCTACACGCTCTGGCTGAAACGCCGCACCTCGCAGAACATCATCTGGGGTGGAATCGCCGGCTGCTTCCCGGTGCTCATCGGGTGGGCTGCAGTGACCGATTCGCTGACCTGGGCCCCCCTGGTGCTCTTCGGCGTCGTCTTCCTCTGGACCCCTCCGCACTACTGGCCGCTTTCGATGAAGTACCGGGACGACTACGCGTCGGTGGGCGTGCCGATGCTGGGTGTCGTGCGCGGCCGGGCCGTGGTGGGACTGCAGGTGATCCTGTACGCCTGGGCGACGGTCGCTTGCTCCTTGCTGCTCATCCCGGTCGCACAGATGGGCGCCGTCTACAGCGCGGCGGCCATCGGGGCGGGCGGCTGGTTCATCTACGAGACGCACCGGCTGTACAACCACGCGATCCGGCACGAGAACCCGTCGCCGATGCGGGTCTTCCACGGTTCGATCACCTATCTGACGCTGCTCTTCCTGGCGATCGCGATCGACCCGCTGCTCCCGTTCTAACTTTGCTGAGCGTTACTCAGGTAAGCACGCCTACGCTTGCCTGATGGCGGCCACGTTGATCGGTGCGGCTCTCGTGTTGAACGACCTGCGCGAGGGCGATATCGACGCGGTCGAAACCATCTGCCGCGACAGCGAGATCCAGCGCTGGGTCGCATTGCCCGACCCGTACGACCACCGAGCCGCGGAGTACTTCGTGAACACCTACGCCCTCGAGGGCGCGGCGACCGGCAGACGCATGGTGTGGGCGATCCGCCGGGGCGCGCACGAGGCCCTGGAGGGCGTGGTCGAGTTGTCCGCCGCACCGCAATCCGTCGTCGACATCGGCTACTGGCTGGCGCCGGCCGCCCGAGGGCAGGGCCTGATGACCCGCTCGATCGGGCTGGTGCTCGATCACGCGTTCACCTCGATCGGCATCGCGCGCGTGCAATGGTCCACGCTCGTCGGCAACGTCACGTCGGCACGAGTGGCACGCAACGTCGGGTTCCGGTTCGAAGGCGTCGCGCGCGGCGCGGTCACCTTCCGCGGCCGGCGCCGCGATGCCTGGCATGCTGCGATCCTGGCCGCCGACAGCCGTTCGCCTCAGCCGGGCTGGCCCGCCGAGATCGGCTGAGCGACAGCCGGTTCGCCTTCGGCGTCGTCTGCCGGCGCCGTGAGATTCATCACGACGGCCACGGTCGCGGCGACCAGCAGGCTGGCCAGCACCATGTGTATGCCGACCAGCCATTCCGGCAGCCCGATGTTCACCTGCAGCAGACCGACTCCGATTTGCACGACGACGACTCCGGCGAGCAGGAACAGGTACCGGCGAACCGCGCCGACCGACATCCCGAGGGCGGCGCCCACCAGGAGCAGGGTGAGACCGGCCGTCACGTACGCCGGCAGGGAGTGCAGATGCTCCATCAGCTCGGTGTCGAGCCCGTTGCGACTGGTCCCCGTGTTGCCGGGGTGCGGGCCGGAACCCGTCGTGAGGATGCCCAGCAGCACGGTGATCGCAACGAAGGCCGCGAGCAGCCATGCGGTCACCGCGAACCACGGCGGCACCGCCGGTCGGCGCGCCCCGGGCCGTGCATGGATGCGCACCACGAGGGCCGCCGTGAGTACGACGAGCGCGATCGAGACGACGAAGTGCGCCCCGACGACATACGGGTTGAGCTTGGCGAGCACGGTGATGCCGCCGAGCACCGCTTGCGCGGGGATGCTCATGCCGATCCAGAAGCTCAGCCAGAACAGGTCGGGGCGGCTCTTGCGCAGCCTGATCACCGCGAGGAACATCGCGATGACCACGATCGTGAGTGCGAAGGTGAGCATGCGGTTGCCGAACTCGATGACACCATGGATGCCCATCTCGGGCGTGTTGACGATCGACGCTGCGGTGCACTTCGGCCACGTGGGACAGCCGAGGCCCGACCCGGTCAGTCGCACGGCGCCTCCGGTGCCGATCAGGATGATCTGCCAGACCAGCGACAGCCAACCAAGGAAGCGCACCCGGGCGTCCACCTGCACCGGCAGCCAGCGCCAGAACCGCCTCAGCGATCCCGGGCGCTCGACCGCCGTCTTCGCCCGCTGGGATGCGGTCTGCTGCTTCACCGGTAGTCCATTCTTCGCCGCAGGAATGACGCCGCAACGACCCGCGCGATCGGCCGGGGCGCGGTTGCCCTGTTATTTCCAGCCTCGACCTGTAGAATCGAGACGTTCAAGATGCGCGCTCGATAGCGCGTGCCGGCATTTCATTTTCGATCTGCGGCCCGGGCACTGTGGCCCACGTCCTTGTTCATTTTAGATACGCACACCAGCCACCCGCACAATCTGCACCCCTCAGCTGGAATCGGCTCGGCTGCCGCATGGCATCCGATCGATCGGCCGGGGCTCGGGGAATGAGCCGGACTGATATCCGGTTAAAGGTGGAAGGAAACGAGGTAGATATGTCAGATGTTCTGATCGACCGCCCCGAATTGGCCGGACTGGGCCAATACGAGTTCGGCTGGGCCGACAGCGACGTTGCGGGATCCTCCGCACGCCGCGGTCTGTCGACCGAGGTGGTGACCGACATCTCCCGGCTGAAGAACGAGCCGGACTGGATGCTGCAACGCCGCTTGAAGGGCCTGCAGCTGTTCCAGCGCAAGCCGATGCCGTCGTGGGGAGCCGATCTCTCGGAGATCGACTTCGACAACATCAAATACTTCGTGCGCTCGACCGAGAAGCAGGCCCAGACGTGGGACGACCTTCCGGACGACATCAAGAACACCTACGAGAGGCTCGGCATCCCGGAGGCGGAGCGTCAGCGACTTGTGGGCGGCGTCGCCGCGCAATACGAGTCCGAAGTGGTCTACCACCAGATTCGCGAGGACCTCGAGAAGCAGGGCGTCATCTTCAAGGACACCGACACCGCACTGCGCGAGAACCCGGAGTTCTTCGAGGAGTACTTCGGCAGCGTGATCCCGGCGGGAGACAACAAGTTCGCTGCGCTGAACACCTCGGTATGGAGCGGCGGCTCATTCGTCTACGTGCCGCCGGGCGTGCACGTCGACATTCCGCTGCAGGCCTACTTCCGCATCAACACGGAGAACATGGGCCAGTTCGAGCGCACGCTGATCATCGCCGACGAGGGCAGCTACGTGCACTACATCGAGGGCTGCACTGCGCCGATCTACAAGAGCGACTCGCTGCACTCCGCGGTCGTGGAGATCATCGTGAAGAAGAACGCGCGTGTTCGCTACACCACGATCCAGAACTGGTCGAACAACGTCTACAACCTCGTCACCAAGCGTGCAACGGCCGCCGAGGGAGCCACCATGGAGTGGATCGACGGCAACATCGGGTCCAAGGTGACGATGAAGTACCCCTCGATCTATCTGATGGGCGAGCACGCCAAGGGCGAGACGCTCTCCGTGGCGTTCGCTGGCCCCGGCCAGCATCAGGATGCCGGAGCCAAGATGATCCACATGGCTCCGTACACCCAGTCGTCGATCGTCTCGAAGTCGATCGCTCGTGGCGGCGGCCGAGCCGGCTACCGCGGCGAGGTGCGGGTCGATGCCAACGCCCACCACGCCGCCAACACCGTGCGGTGCGACGCGCTGCTGGTCGACACGATCTCGCGAAGCGACACCTACCCGGCGATCGACATCCGGGTCGACGACGTGCAACTCGGGCACGAGGCCACGGTCTCTCGCGTAAGCGAGGAGCAGCTGTTCTACCTGATGTCGCGCGGCATGCCGGAAGACGAGGCGATGGCGATGATCGTTCGCGGTTTCATCGAACCGATCGCCCGTGAACTGCCGATGGAGTACGCGCTCGAACTCAACAAGCTCATCGAGATGGGCATGGAAGGATCCGTCGGCTAAATGGCGACCGCAGCCCCTGTCACACCAGCTCCTGTGAGCAACGACACCCAGCACGGAAACAAGCAGCACTCTGACGGAGGATGGGGCCTCGCCCCCGTCCAGACGCGTTCTGAGCGCTTCGCATCAGCCTCCGTCGCCGATTTCCCCGCCGTCACAGGCCGGGAGGCGGCCTGGAAGTACACCCCGGTAGCCCGCATCGACGCGCTGCTGAACGGCGAACTCGACGGTTCGCGCTATCCATTCGAACTGACCGCCGCAGACGGCGTCAGCGCGGAATGGGTAGGCCGCGAGCACGCCGGCATCGGCGGCGCCGGCCTTCCGGAGGACAGGGCGTCCGCGAACGCCTGGAGCTCGTTCACCGAGGCGCTGCTCGTGCGGATCGCGGGGGAGCAGACCGCGGAGTTGTCGCTGAGCCGCTCCGAGTTCGGCTCCGCGCCGCATGCGGCGCACACCGTCATCGAGGTCGCCCCATTCGCGCGGGCGACGTTGCTGCTGCGCAACAGCGGAGACGCCCACCTGACCGAGAACCTCGAAGTCATCGTGGGGGAGTCGGCCGAACTCACCCTCGTGAGCGTGCAGGAGTGGACCGACGAATCGTCGCACGTCGCTACGCACTTCGCCAGGGTCGGGCGCGATGCGCGGCTCAAGCACGTCGTCGTCTCGCTCGGCGGCGGCTTCATGCGCGTCAATCCGGCCATCCGGCTCGCCGACAGCGGCGCGGACGTCGAGTTGTTCGGTGCATACTTCGCCGACGCCGGCCAGTACATCGAGCACCAGGTCTACGTGTTCCATGACGCGCCGCACGGGCGCAGCCGGGTCACGTACAAGGGCGCCTTGCAGGGAACGGGCGCTCACACGGTCTGGATCGGCGACGTGCTGATCGGCCAGAAAGCCGTGGGCACCGACAGCTACGAGCAGAATCGCAACCTGGTGCTGACCGAGGGCGCGCGCGCCGACTCGGTGCCCAACCTCGAGATCGAGATCGGCGACATCGTCGGCGCCGGGCACGCCAGTGCGACCGGCCGCTTCGACGACGAGCAGCTCTTCTACCTGCAGTCCCGCGGCATCACCGAAGACGAAGCGCGTCGCCTGGTGGTGCGCGGCTTCCTGATCGAGGTCGTGCAGCAGATCGGCTCGCCGGCACTGGAGGCGCATCTGCAGCAGGCCATCGAGGCCGAACTCGCCGGCGGCTCAGCGCCCGCCGAGAACCTCGACGAGGTGATTGCTCGATGAGCACTCGTGTCTGCGCGGCCGCTGAGCTCGCGCCGAACTCGCCGCTGCGCGTCGTCATCGACGGCATGCCGATCGCCGTGGTGAAAGACTCGGCCGGTGTCATCCACGCCATCGGCGACACCTGTACGCACGGCGAGATCTCCCTCTCGGAGGGATTCGTCGAGGGGGAGACCCTGGAATGCTGGGCGCACGGTTCGCAGTTCTCGCTCGTGACCGGCAAGCCCCTCAACCTGCCGGCATACGAACCCGTCCCCGTCTTCGTCGTCGAGCAGATCGACGGCGACATCTATCTCGACCCGACCAACACGAAAGCCATCTGAAACCCATGTCTACACTCGCGATCCGCGACCTGCACGTCTCCGTCGAAACCGAAGGGGGCACGAAGGAGATCCTGCGCGGCGTCGACCTGACCATCAACACGGGCGAGATCCACGCGATCATGGGCCCGAACGGATCGGGCAAGTCGACCCTCGCCTACACGATCGCGGGTCATCCCAAATACACCGTGACCCGCGGAACGATCGAGCTCGACGGCGCGGACGTTCTCTCGATGACGGTCGACGAGCGTGCCAGGGCCGGGCTGTTCCTCGCGATGCAGTATCCGGTCGAGATCCCCGGAGTGACCAACACCAACTTCCTGCGCACCGCCAAGACCGCGATCGACGGCGAGGCGCCGTCGATCCGCGCCTGGTCGAAGGACGTCAAAGACGCCATGGGCAAGTTGCGCATGGACCCCACGTTCGCCTCGCGCAACGTCAACGAGGGCTTCTCGGGCGGCGAGAAGAAGCGCAACGAGATCCTGCAGCTCGAACTGCTCAAGCCCGCGTTCGCGGTGCTCGACGAGACCGACTCCGGTCTCGACATCGACGCGTTGAAGATCGTCTCCGAAGGCGTCAACCGGGCCCACCAGAACACCGACCTCGGCGTGCTGCTGATCACCCACTACACGCGCATCCTGCGCTACATCAAGCCGGACTTCGTGCACGTGTTCGTCGCGGGTCGAGTCGCGCAAGAGGGCGGGCCCGAACTGGCGGAGCAGCTCGAGGAGTCGGGTTACGACCGATTCCTGGACGACGAGGAGCGCGTCAGACTGGCCGGCACCAGCGAGACCGCCGCCGACAGCGCAGCGAGCGTAGGCTAGTCATATGCCATCCACGCTTGCTCCCGCGCTCTTCGACGAGGTCGAAGAGGCGCTCAAGGATGTCATGGACCCCGAGCTCGGCATCAATGTCGTCGACCTCGGCCTGATCTACGATCTCGCCTGGGATGACGAGGAGAATGCGCTCATCATCTCCATGACCTTGACGAGTGCCGGATGCCCCCTCACCGACGTGCTGGAGGAGCAGACCGCCGAAGCGCTCGACGGAGTCGTCGACGCGTTCCGCATCAACTGGGTGTGGATGCCGCCGTGGGGCCCGGACCGCATCACGGAAGACGGGCGCGACATGATGCGCGCGCTCGGCTTCGCGATCTGAGCCGCGCACCGATGCTCCGATACCCGCTGGTCGAATAGCGCGAGGCGCGCGCGTCTCAGGACGACCTCGCCGCGCCTTGCGCGCCGACCGCAGCATCCGCCCCGCCCTCCAGCCGGCGCCGCCGCATCCGCCCCGCCAGCCCGCAGCATCCGCCCCGCCCCGTATCGAAATCAGGTGGGGCGCGGGCTCGGCTGGATTATCCACTCGGCGCCCCGCGTCACCTGATTTCGATACCGTCTGACAGAAATGGAAACCCGCTGTGCTTGCCGTGCACGACCTCGAGATCCGCGTTGGCGCGCGCGTGCTGATGTCCGACGTCGGCTTCCGGGTCTCCGCAGGCGACAAAGTCGGACTGGTGGGCCGTAACGGGGCAGGCAAGACGACCTTGACCAGAGTGCTCGCGGGCGAGGTGCTTCCGGCGGCAGGTCGTGTCGACCGCACCGGCGAACTCGGCTATCTCCCGCAGGATCCGCGCAGCGGAGACCCGGAGATGCTGGCGCGCACGCGCATCCTGGATGCCCGCGGCATCGGCAGCCTCGCGCTGCAGATGCAGCGAGCCACTCTGGCCATGGCCAGCAACGACCCCGCCGAAGCCGACGCCGCGATGCGTTCGTATGCGCGGGCCGAGGAGCGATTCCAGGTGCTGGGCGGTTACGCCGCCGAAGCCGAGGCCGCTTCGATCGCCAGCAATCTCAACTTGCCCGACCGCATCCTCGACCAGCAGTTGAAGACCTTGTCGGGCGGTCAGCGTCGGCGCATCGAACTCGCACGCATCCTGTTCTCCGACGCCCAGACCATGATCCTCGACGAGCCGACGAACCACCTCGACGCCGACTCCGTGGTGTGGCTGCGTGAGTTCTTGAAAGGCTACGCCGGCGGTGTGATCGTGATCAGCCACGACGTGGAACTGGTCGGCGAGACGGTCAACCGGGTGTTCTACCTCGATGCCAACCGCCAGCTCATCGACATCTACAACATGGGCTGGAAGCACTACCTGCGTCAGCGGGCGGCCGATGAGGAGCGCCGCAAGAAGGAGCGAGCCAACGCCGAGAAGAAGGCGGGTGCGCTGCAACTGCAGGCTGCGAAGTTCGGGGCGAAGGCGACCAAGGCCGCGGCCGCGCACCAGATGGTGGCGCGTGCGGAGAAGCTGCTGGCCGGCCTGGAAGACGTGCGCCAGGACGACCGGGTCGCCAAGCTGCGCTTCCCGACGCCGGCCGCGTGCGGCCGCACCCCGATCACGGCATCCGATCTCTCCAAGAGCTACGGGTCGCTGGAGATCTTCACCGCCGTCGACCTGGCCATCGACCGCGGCTCCAAGGTCGTCATCATCGGGCTGAACGGCGCGGGCAAGACGACGCTGTTGCGGATCCTCGCGGGAGTCGACGCGCCCGACACGGGCGAGGTCGAACCCGGGCACGGATTACGCGTCGGCTACTACGCCCAGGAGCACGAGACGATCGATGTCGAGCGCTCCGTGCTGCAGAACATGGTGTCGGCATCGCCGAACCTGACCGAGACCGAGGCCCGCAAAGTGCTCGGATCGTTCCTGTTCACCGGCGACGACGTGCACAAGCGGGCGGGCGTGCTCTCCGGCGGGGAGAAGACCCGTCTCGCGCTGGCGATGATCGTGGTCTCCGGCGCGAACGTGCTGCTGCTCGACGAGCCCACCAACAACCTCGACCCGGCATCGCGCGCTGAGATCCTCGACGCACTCGCGCACTACGAAGGCGCCGTAGTGCTCGTCTCGCACGACCCGGGCGCGGTCGAGGCGCTGAATCCGGAACGGGTCCTCGTGCTGCCCGACGGGGTCGAGGACCATTGGAACGCCGACTACGCAGACCTGATCGCACTGGCCTGATCGCACTGGCCTGATCGCACTGGCGGGGTCGGCCGCGCCGGTTCAGGGAGCGTCGAGCAGTTGGTCCTCGACCTCGGCGTCGGTCTTCGCCCGGCGCGCTCGCCTGCGCTCGTACGCCTCGACCCGCTCGCGCAGCGCAGGGTCGTCCTCGTTGCGGTGCTTGTACTCCTGCCACACCGCGTATCCGAGGCCGAAGAAACCGATCAGCGCGAAGATGATCCACTGGATCATGTACGACCAGTGCAGCCCCTCGTCCTCCACCGGCTTGGAAGTGACCACCGGGGTCAGGCCGGGCCCCGACGCCGGGGTCTGCGACTGCAACAGCCCGTATGCGCCGACGTAAACGTCGGCCTTCAAAGCCGAGCGGATGTCGTGCAGTTCGATCGTGGGCACCTGGTTGCCGGATGCCGTCTGCCCGGGCAGCCGGGGCTCGCCCGGCTTCAATCGGGCGACGATCGTGACCGTTCCTGCCGGGGGAGGGGGAACGGTCTCCGGCAGGTTGCCGCGGTCGCCGACCGCGACCCAGCCCCGGTCCACGATGAAGAGGGCGCCGTCAGCCGTCTTCAGCGGCGTGAGAACCTCGAAACCGGGCCCGGTGTCCGTCGTGCGGTTGCGAACGAGCAACTGATCCACGGTCTGGTAGACGCCCGTCACGCGAACGCGCAACCACTCCTGATCGGGCCGGAACGACGTCGTGGTGGGCAAGGCCTCGGTCAGGGCGATCGGCGTCGAATCGAAGTTGCGGCTCACCAGCGCGTTCGCGGCCGCGGCCTCTTTACCCCGCGCCAGCTGCCAGTTCGACAGCAGCACGCATGCGATGGCGAACACGATCGCGAACGCCAGATATCCCAGCCAGCGCCGGGAGAACGCGAACCTCCAGCGCCTCATCGTTGCGCTCCGTCGAGGTCCGCATGAGTGGATGCCGCCTCGCCGGCCGCAGGACGGACCACCAGCGGAAAGTCACGCGCGGCAAGGAACTCGCGCAGAAAGTCGACGTGCTCGTCGCACGCGAGCCAGGTCTTACGTCGGTCGGCGGCGTGGATCTTCGGATTGCGCCAATCGATGCGCCACGCTGCGTGCGTGCGGCATCCGGCACGTGAGCAGCTGAGCGTCTCGGGTTCATCGCTCGGCAGGATCACTCGTGCTGCTCCTTCTCGTCGCGCACGCGGTTCTCGTCGCGCACGCGGCTCTCGTCGTGCACCCCGGCGTCGTCTTCACCGGGCTGCGCGTCGTCGCCGCGCCCGGCGTCGTCATCACGCGGTGTGCGTTCCTCGGCCGGCTCGCTCGCACCTGCCCCGGGGTAGTCAGGGCCCGGCCGCACGGGAACGATGTTGCCCGGCCGCTCGACCTCGCCCTGGCGACCGCTGGACACATTGGCGATGACGACGGCGAAGTAGGGCAAGAAGATCGCGCCGGCCGCGGGGATCAGCAGCCACCAGCCGTGTACGAACAACAGCGAGATGAGGCACAGCACACGCACGCTCATCGCGATCGTGTACTTCACGGCACGCCTGTGCCGCTCGACGTCGGGCGCGAGCGGAAGTGAGGTGATCGATTGCTGTTTCATGTCCTGCGATCGGCTGTGCGGATCGCGTGATCCGGTACCTCCAGCCTACGTCCGCCGGCGCCGATACACTTGACGGCGTTCGAGACGCGACGACGTAAGGATCACGCATGACAGCTCAGCGCACGGTGCTCATCACCGGGGGCAACCGCGGCATCGGCTACGCGATCGCCGAGGAGTTCGTCGCCCAGGGACACCGTGTCGCGGTGACGGCCCGCAGCGGCGAGGGACCCGCCGGTGCGCTCACCGTTCGAGCCGACGTGATGGATGCCGCCTCGGTCGACGCTGCATTCGCCGAGGTCGAACGGCAGCTCGGCCCCGTCGAGGTGCTCGTGGCGAACGCCGGCATCACCAGGGACACGCTGCTGATGCGGATGAGCGACGACGACTTCGACGCCGTGGTCGACACGAATCTCGGCGGTTCGTTCCGGGTTCTCAAACGCGCATCGAAGGGAATGCTGAAGGCACGCTACGGCCGCATCGTGCTGATCTCGAGCGTCGTCGGCCTGTACGGATCCGCCGGCCAGGTGAACTACTCTGCGTCCAAGAGCGGCCTGATCGGCATGGCCCGTTCGGTCACGCGAGAACTCGGGTCGCGTGGCATCACCTGCAACGTCGTGGCGCCCGGCTTCATCGAAACGGACATGACGGCCGCGCTGCCCGAGACCCAGCAGGCCGAATACCGGCGTAACATTCCGGCCGGGCGCTTCGCGACACCGAATGAGGTCGCCCGGGTCGTCGCCTGGATCGCCTCCGACGACGCCGCGTACATCTCCGGCGCCGTCATCCCGGTTGACGGCGGCTTGGGAATGGGTCATTGAAGCCTTCCGCGACGGCCGATCGGCGGCCATCCGGTCGGCTGCGACCCAGGCGGTAGCGGGCTTCAGCCACGCAGGCCGAGCAGCGGCAGCACCTGGGAGAGGTCCTGCCTGTCGATGGCCACGTCGGCTGTCGCGCGCACGAGCGGCTTCGCGTTGAACGCCACGGACAGCGCGGCGATGGCCATCATCTCGAGATCGTTCGCACCGTCGCCCACGGCGACCGTGCAGGCCTGCCGGATGCCGGCATCCGAGGCCCACCCGCGCAACGCCTCGGCTTTGCCCCGCGCGTCGATGATCGCGCCGTCGACCTCACCGGTGAGCCGTCCATCGTCGACGGCGAGCCGGTTCGCCCGCCAGAAGTCGAGGCCCAAGGCCGCTGCGAACGGATCGAGCACTTCATGGAAGCCGCCGGAGACCACTCCGACCAGGCCGCCGGCCGCGTGCACACCGGCGATGAGCTCGGCGGCCCCGCTGGTCACCGTCACCCGCTGGCGAACGATGTCGAATTCGGAGATCGGGAGGCCGGCGAGGCTGCGCACCCGCTCGCGCAGGCTAGCGGCGAAGTCGAGCTCTCCGCGCATCGCCCGCTCGGTGATCTCGGCGACAGCCTCACGCGCACCGGCGTGTTCGGCGAGAAGTTCGATGACCTCGTCATGGAACAGCGTGGAGTCGGCGTCCAGCACGACGAGGAAGCGGGCTGTTGTCGTCGGCGCGAACGCGGCGTGACTCATGGAACGACGTGGACTCCCTTTCCGACCACCGTAATGCCGGACTCCGTGACGGTGAATCCGCGAGCGCGGTCGCGGTCGGGATCGACGCCGATCTTCGCACCAGAGGTGACGACGACATCCTTGTCAAGGATAGCCCGGCCCACGAAGGTGTTCGGCTCGATCACGGCCCGGTCGAAGACAACCGAGTCCACGACGTGCGCTCCCGATTCGATCTTCGCCCAAGGGCCGAGCACGCTGCGTTCCAGGTGTGCGCCGGAGATCACGGAGCCGAGCGAGACGATCGAATCGATGGTCGCGCCCAGAGAGCCCCGCCCGTCGCGCACCAGCTTCGCGGGAGGCGAGTTGAGCTGCTGGCTGAAGATGGGCCACTCGCTGTTGTAAAGGTTGAACACGGGCAACGTCGAGATCAGATCCTGGTGGGCGTCGAAGAACGAATCGATCGTCCCCACGTCGCGCCAGTAGTAGCGGTCGCGATCGGTCGACCCTGGCACGTCGTTGCGTTTGAAGTCGTAGACGCCCGCTTCGCCGCGCGAAACGAAGTCGGGGATGATGTCTCCACCCATGTCGTGGCTGGAATCCGGCCGCTCGCCGTCTCGGGTGACCGCGTCGATCAGCGCGTCGGCGTTGAACACGTAGTTGCCCATGGATGCCAGCACCTCGTTCGGGGAGTCGGGTAGTCCCTGCGGGTCGGCCGGCTTCTCTCGGAACGCCTGGATGCGATCGGGGGAGCCGGGGTCGACCTCGATCACGCCGAACTGGTCGGCGAGTCCGATCGGCTGGCGAATCGCGGCGACGGTCGCCGGGGCGCCCGAGGCGATGTGCGCCTCGATCATCTGCGCGAAGTCCATTCGGTAGACGTGGTCGGCGCCCACGACGACGACGATATCGGGCTGCTCGTCGCGCAGCAGGTTGAGGCTCTGCAAGATGGCGTCCGCCGATCCGCTGAACCAGCGCTTGCCGAGGCGCTGTTGCGCCGGCACCGAGGCGATGTACGAGTTCAGCATGCCGGGCAGGCGCCAGGTCTGTGACACGTGCCGGTCGAGGCTGTGCGACTTGTACTGCGTGAGCACGACCATCTGCCGCAGTTCCGAGTTCAGCAGGTTCGACAGCGCGAAGTCGATCAACCGATACTGCCCCGCGAATGGAACAGCGGGTTTGGCACGATCGGCGGTAAGGGGCATCAAGCGCTTCCCTTCGCCACCTGCGAGGACGATACCGAAGATCTTGGTGCCAGACATGGGTCAAGAGTAGAGGCCAATACGCGGCTGTACTAGCGTTCACGACATGCGAGTCGATCTGCTCACGCGCGAATACCCACCCGAGATCTACGGGGGCGCAGGCGTGCACGCCGCCGAACTGGTGCGAGCACTGCGGCCTTTCGTCGATGTGAGAGTGCGGTGCTTCGGCGCGCCGCGCGAGGAATCCGAGACATTCGCCTACCGCGCCCCGGCCGAACTCGCCAACGCGAACGGAGCGATCAGCACGCTCGGCGTCGACCTGCAGATGGCGCAAGACGCGACCGGTGCCGACCTGGTGCATTCGCACACCTGGTACGCCGGGGCGGGCGGACACCTCGCCAAGTTGCTGCACGGCATCCCGCACGTGGTGACGGCGCACAGCCTGGAGCCGCTGCGCCCCTGGAAGGCCGAACAGCTCGGCGGCGGTTACGCCGTCTCGAGCTGGATCGAACGCACCGCCTTCGAGGCGGCGGATGCCGTCATCGCGGTGAGCGAGGGGATGCGGCACGACATCCTGCGCTGCTATCCCGGCATCGACCCGGTACGCACCCACGTCGTCTACAACGGCATCGACCTGAACAGGTGGCAGCCCAGCGACGACCGCGACCTGGCGCGATCGCTCGGGGTCGACCCCGATCGGCCCGCGGTCGTCTTCGTGGGGCGCATCACCAGGCAGAAGGGGCTTCCCTACTTGCTGCGCGCGGCACGGCGGCTGCCGTCGGAGGTGCAGTTGGTGCTGTGCGCCGGCGCCCCGGACACCGAGGAGATCATGTCCGAGGTCACCGACCTCGTACACGTGCTTCAGACCGAACGGGACGGGGTCGTCTGGATCGACAGGCTCCTCGCCCAGCACGAACTGACGGCCGTGCTCTCGGCCAGCACGCTCTTCGTCTGCCCGTCGGTCTATGAGCCGCTCGGCATCGTGAACCTGGAGGCCATGGCCTGCGGCCTTCCCGTCGTCGGGACCGCCACCGGGGGCATCCCCGAGGTCGTCGAGAACGGCGTGACCGGCCGTCTGGTGCCGATCGAACAGGCGGATGACGGCACGGGAACACCGCTGGATCCCGACCGGTTCGTCGCCGACCTGGCCGACGCGATCATCGAGGTCGTCACCGACCCGGAGCGGGCGGCGCAGATGGGCCGTTCCGGGCGAGCGCGGGCCGAGCAGACGTTCTCGTGGGGTCGCATCGCGGAGCAGACCCTGGGCGTCTACCGTTCCCTGGCCGGGGGCTGACCCCGGCTAGGCTAAGGGCATGCCTAGCACCGTGCTCCAGCTCAGCTCCGTGTCGGTCGTGCGCGATGGCAACGCCATCCTCGACGACCTCGACTGGACGGTCACGAGCGACCAGCGCTGGGTGATCCTGGGACCGAACGGCGCGGGCAAGACGACGTTGCTGCAGCTCTGCGCGGCCGCGATGCATCCGACATCCGGATCGGTCGAAATCCTCGACGAAGGGCTCGGCTCCGTCGACCTGTTCGAGCTGCGCCCGCGCATCGGATTCGCCTCCACCGCTCTGGCCAAACGCATTCCGGTCAACGAGACCGTGCTCGACGTCGTGCTGACCGCGGCATACTCGGTCACCGGTCGTTGGAACGAGGAGTACGAGGAGATCGACGAGCGTCGTGCACGACGTGTGCTCGCGGAATGGAAGCTCGACCATCTCGCCGAGCGCCCGTTCGGCCGCTTGAGCGACGGGGAGCAGAAGCGTGTGCAGATCGCGCGGTCGATCATGACCGACCCGGAGATCCTGCTGCTGGACGAACCGGCCGCGAGCCTCGACCTGGGTGCTCGGGAAGAGCTCGTGACGTTGCTCGGCGGCTTCGCGCGCGAGGAGAGCTCGCCGGCCATCATCATGGTCACGCATCATGTCGAGGAGATTCCGCCGGGTTTCACCCATGTGCTGCTGCTCTCGCACGGCGACGTCGTGGCGGCCGGGCCGATCGCCGAAACACTGACCGGCGAGAACCTCGCCGTCACGTTCGACCTCGACATCACGTTGACCGAGCAGGACGGCCGGTTCGCCGCCCGCGCGAGCTGATGTTTCGCGGGGCCCGTCGACGATCTGCTAAACTCGATAGCTGGCCCCCGCCGCTGCGCGTCGCTGCCGATCTGCTTGTTGCCGCCGATGAGCGGCGAAGTCCACTCCAACCAAGGAAGTCCTGATGAAGTCTGACATTCACCCCGATTACGCTCCGGTGGTTTTCCGCGACCTGGCCTCGGGTGCGACGTTCCTGACGCGTTCGACGGTTTCCAGCGACAAGACCATCGAGTGGGAAGACGGCAACAGCTACCCGGTCATCGACGTCGAGATCTCCAGCGCCTCGCACCCGTTCTACACGGGCAAGCAGCGCATCATGGACTCCGCCGGTCGCGTGGAGAAGTTCAACCAGCGGTTCAAGAACTTCGGCAAGTAACCTCCTCGCGTCCATTCGACGCGTCAGGATTCAGAACGGCCCCGTCTTCCGGGGCCGTTCGTCGTTGAACAGGGCCGATCGAATCCAACCGGCCGGCGCTCAACGCTGCGGCCACGCAGCCGGGTGCTCAGCGCTGCGGCCACGCGCCGGAGGTCGTGAAGGCCGGGTCCTTCACCCGGCGGATGTACTCCTGGAAGTCCGCGGCCTGTTCCTGGCACCAGCGCACCTGCAAGCGATGCAGTTCGGCTGCGTCGATGCCGAGCTCGACCGGGTAGGCCCGCGCGATCGCCTGCGCGACCCTACCCGCGGCGATCGCATCGACGCTCGCATCGTGCGCGCCGACGAGCGGCACCCCGTAGAAGCCGGCGGTCAGTTCGAGCGTGCGCTTACCACGCCGGTACTTGTCGACCGCCTTGTCGATCACCAGCGGGTCGATGATCGGCGCCGGTTCCTGAAGCGGATCGATGCCATGGCGAAGCGCCTCGCGGTTCAACAGAGTCAAGTCGTACGGGGCGTTGTAGGCGACGATCGGGATGTTGCGGTTCAGCAGCGTGCGGAGCGCTGCGACGATCTCAGCGACCACGAGCGTGGCCGGCCGGCCGTTCGCCCGCGCCTGCGTGGTGCTGATGCCGTGCACCGCGCTGGCCCCCGACGGAATGTCGACACCGGGATTAACCAGCCAATCCAGCCGCTCCACGACGTCACCAGCGGAATCAAGAACACCGACATGGGCCGAAACGATGCGCGCCGTCTCCGTATCCACACCCGTCGTCTCCAAGTCGAATACGCCGAGTTCGTCGTGCCACTGCCTCATGCTTCGAGGTTACGGGGTGCCACCGTCATCGGCCGCCTGTGCGATGCGCAAACGTCGTCGCACGCGTGCGCGGCGGCCACCCGCGACGGCATTCCGAAGCCGGGCGCGATGGCTACCGCGGCGGCTCGACGTGCAGCCAGTAGAAGCTCTGCGTGCCGAGTGTGAGCGAGAATCTGCCGTCCTCGGCGACGGTCGGGAACCTGCCGCCGCCGAACAGGTCGTACAGCGTCGCGCCGGCGAATTCCGGCGCCTCCAGGCTCACCGAGACGGGGTTGTGCGCAAAGCTGAAGACGCACAGCACGTCTTCGGGTTGATCGCCGAACGACGAGCCGCTGCCCTGATACGACCGCACGAACGCGAGCACGGATTCGTGGTCGGTGGGCAACACCGTGATCGAGCCGAGGCCGAACACGGGATGCGCCTTGCGCACGTAGATCACGTTACGCACCCAGTGCAGCAGCGAGCGCGATTGCGCGAGCTGCGCCTCCACGTTGACCTGGTTGTAGTGGTACACGAGCGACTGCACGACGGGCAGGTACAGTTTGCCGGGATCGGCGCCTGAGAAGCCGGCATTCCTGTCCGGCGTCCACTGCATCGGAGTGCGCGAGGAGTCGCGGTCGGGCAGCCAGATGTTGTCGCCCATGCCGATTTCGTCGCCGTAGTAGAGGAACGGGCTGCCGGGCAACGAGAACAGCAGTGCATGCGCGAGCTCGAGTTCGGGCCGCGCGTTGTCCAGCAGGGGAGCCAGACGACGTCTGATGCCGATGTTCACCCGCATCCTCGGGTCGTACGCGTACCAGCCGTACATCGCCTGCCGGTACTCCTCGCTCACCATCTCGAGCGTCAACTCGTCGTGGTTGCGCAGAAAGACACCCCAGCCCGCGTTCGGCGGGATGTCCGTGGTCTCCGACAGCACGCGCACCAGTTCGTCAGCGTTCTGCGTGCGCAGTGAGTAGAAGATGCGCGGCATCACCGGGAAGTCGAACGCCATGTGGCATTCCGGCTCGGCCTCGGTGCCGAAGAACGCCGCGACCTCGCGCGGCCACTGGTTCGCCTCGGCGATCATCACCCTGCCCGGGTAATCGCGGTCCAGCATCGATCGCAGCGTCTTGATGAACTCATGCGTCGGCGGCTCACCCTCGCCGTTGCCCTCGTCCGACTCGTACAGATAGGGGATGGCATCGAGGCGGAACCCGTCCACCCCCAGGTCGAGCCAGAAGCGCACGATGTCGAACACGGCATCGTGCACGGCTGGGTTGTTGAAGTTGAGGTCCGGTTGGTGGGAGAAGAACCGGTGGAAGTAGAACTCGCGCCGCTCGGAGTCGAACGCCCAGTTCGAGTCCTCGGTGTCGGTGAAGATGATCCGGATGTCCGGCCACTTCTCGTCGGTGTCGCTCCACACGTAGAAGTCTCCGTACGGGCCGTCGGGATGCTGACGGGACTGCTGGAACCATTCGTGCTGGTCGCTCGTGTGGTTCAGCGGAAGGTCGATCACGATGCGCATGTTGCGTTCGTGCGCCTTCGTGACCAGGTCTTGGAACTCGTCGAGCGACCCGAACTCGTCGAGGATCGTGCGGTAATCCGACACGTCGTAGCCGCCGTCGCGCAGGGGCGAGGTGAAGAACGGCGGCAACCAGAGCGCGTCGACCCCGAGCCACTGCAGATAGTCGAGTTTGGAGATCAGCCCCTGCAGATCGCCCGCCCCGTCGCCGTTGCTGTCGACGAACGAGCGCACCATGACCTCGTAGAACACCGCACGTCGGTACCAATGCGGATCGAGGGTCAGACCGGGCAGTTGGATGGGCGCGGTGAAACTCACTGTTCTCCCTCGTCGTCGACTGCAAGCGGTTTCATTCGTACGAGTCTAGGGTCAACGCCGGCCCTGCCGTCCACCAGGCGGCGCGCGGGCCCGTGACCCGAGGCACGAGCATACGCGCATCGAAACCTAGACTTGATGCGATGACAACAACGGCTCACGTTCCGTCGCCGTACGGTGACGCGCTCGCACGCATCCCGGTGCGCACCGGCTCGATCGAGGTGCTCGGCAGCTCGACCCGCTACTGGGAGTACGGGGATACGACCGCTGCAAGCACGCTCGTGCTCGTGCTCGTGCACGGCTTCCGCGGCGACCATCACGGACTCGAGCCGGTCGTGGCCCAGCTTCCCGGCATCCGCATCATCGCGCCCGATCTGCCCGGATTCGGAGAGTCGGCCCCCCTGAGGGATGCCCGCCATGACCTCGATGGCTACGCACGATGGTTGCGCGCCTTCGTGGCCGCACTCGACCCCTCCGGACCGCTCGTGGTGCTGGGGCATTCGTTCGGCTCGATCGTCGTGGCCGCCACACTCGCCGATGAGCGGGCACCCGATGCGCTCCGCCCCGCCGCCGTGGTGCTGGTGAACCCGATCGCCGCACCGGCACTGGAGGGCCCGCGCGGCCTGTTCACGCGCCTGGCCGTCTTCTACTACTGGCTCGCGTCGGCGCTGCCCGCCCGGCTGGGATTCGCTCTGTTGCGCAACCGGCTCATCGTGAGGGTGATGAGCGTGGCCATGGCCAAGACCCGCGATCGGGCGCTGCGCCGGTGGATCCACGATCAGCATGACCGGTTCTTCAGCGCGTTCGGCGACCGATCGGTCGTGCTGGAGGCCTTCCGGGCGTCCGTGTCGCATGACGTGAGCGACTACGCCCCTTCGATCACCCGCCCCACGCTTCTGATCGCGGCCGCCGACGACGACATCACCCCGCTCAGCGCACAGCACGTGCTGGTCACGCTGTTCCCGCAGGCGACGTTGCACGTGATCGACGGAGTGGGCCATCTCATCCATTACGAGACCCCGGTGGCGGCCGCCTCGGCGATGCGGGACTTCTTCGCCGCGCACGGCGTCACGACCGCGGAGTCGGCCTCGTGAAGATCGTCTTCGACTGCCGGTACACGCGGATCGGGCGGCACGACGGCATCAGCCGCTACACCGCTGGCCTGGTCGCAGAGCTCGCGAAGCTGCATCCGCTTACCATGCTCATCAGCGACCACCGGCAGCTGGACCTGCTGCCGAACCTGCCCTGGGAACTGATCACCGCCCCGACCAGCGCATGGGAGCCGCTCGTCGCCCGTCAGGTGAACCGGCTGAATCCCGACGTGGTGTTCAGCCCGATGCAGACCATGGGATCGTGGGGCAGGCAATACCGCCTGGTCCTCACCGTGCACGACCTGATCTACTACCGGCACCGCACGCCGCCACGCGATCTGGCCTGGCCGATCCGACTGCTGTGGCGGCTCTACCACCTCGCCTGGTGGCCGCAGCGAATGCTGTTGAACCGGGCGGATGCCGTGGTCACCGTCTCGAAGACCACTCGTGCACTGATCGCGGAGCACCGGCTTACCCGGCGTCCCGTCAGCGTGGTGACCAACGCGGCGGACGATCCGCCCGCTGCCCTGGCCGTGCATGCTTCCGCGCGCAGCATGCCGCCCCGGCCCAGCCTCGTCTACATGGGCTCCTTCATGCCGTACAAGAACGTCGACACGCTTGCGCGCGCCGTCGAAGCCTTGCCGGGTTACGAGCTGCACCTGATGAGCCGGGTCTCCGATGTCGAGCGCGAACGCCTGACCGCGCTCGCGCCGCATGCCGCGATCGTGTTCCACGACGGAGCCAGCGACGAGGAGTACTCGGAAGAGCTCGCCCGCGCAACCGCTCTCGTCTCCGCCTCCCACGACGAGGGATTCGGCATCCCTCTGGTCGAAGCGATGCGGCTGGGCACCCCGGTCGTGGTGAGCGACATCCCGATCTTCCGCGAGATCGGCGGCGAGGCGGCGCGGTTCTTCGACCCGGACGACATCTCCGAGCTGGTTCGGCAGGTGCGCTCGCTCGAAGATCCCGCGCAGTGGCTGGACGCCTCGGCACGTTCTCTGCAGGCCGCGGCCCGCTACACCTGGGCCGATTCCGCTCGTCACCTGCTCACCGTGCTCACCGCGACGGTCGGGCGTGCCGAGCGCGAAGAGCGCCGCGTCAGGAGACGGCTGCGGTGAACAGGTCGTAGTCCTCCGGTCCGAGGTTGAACCGGCCGAGCGTGAGCTCGCCCGCGGCGAGCCGGAACTCGTGCACCGACCCGTTGGCGATGACCTCGCCGGGCGCGGGCAGCGCCCCGCCCGTCACGTGCCGCACGAGCGAGGAGATCACGCCGCCGTGGCTGACGACGATGATCGATGAGTCGGGTGCGGCCTGGTGCTGCGCGCCAGGCAGCCGCGCCACGCCCAGCAGAGCGCTCATCGCCCGCTCCACCACCTGCGTTCGGGTCTCCTGGCCGGGCACCGGGACGCCGTCGGGGAAGCGCGCGAGGATCTCCTCGCCGGTGAGTCCCTCGGCCTCGCCATAGCGCCGCTCCTCCAAACCAGCGACGGGCTGCGGGCGGGTGAGGCCCACCTCTTCGGCGATGATCTGCGCCGTCTGCATGGCGCGCTGCAGGGGACTGGCGACGATGCCGTGCCAGATGCCGCCCGCTCGCGCGTGCGCCGCCAGGGCACGGCCCGTTGCGCGCGCCTGCTCCCGTCCGGTCTGGTTGAGCGGGATGTCGCTGACGCCCTGGATGCGGCGTTGCAGGTTCCAATCGGTCTGCCCGTGCCTGACCAGTGCGAGTCGCGTCACTCGTGCGCCTTTCCTGCCGAATCCGAAGGCGTGCCTCTGCTCAACCGTCCGATCGGTCGGCGATCAGCCGATCGGCGAGCGCGACCAGAGTCGGCGAGGTGCCGGCATCCAGCTTAACGGTGGCGCGGGTGTCGCCCTTGGTCGCGCCCCGATTGATCACGACGATCGGGATCCGCCGCCTGCGCGCCTGCTCCACCAGTCGGATTCCGGAGTTCACCGTGAGTGAGGAACCGGCGACGAGCAGTGCGTCCGCGTTGTCCACGAGCGCCCGTGCCTCGGCGAAACGCTCGACCGGCACGAACTCGCCGAAGAACACGACGTCGGGTTTGAGCCGGCCACCGCACACCGTGCAGGCGGGCACGCTCATCGGCGACACGTCCGCTACTTCGGCGTCGCCATCCGGGGCGATAACGACCGAGTCGGGACGCATCAGCCATCGATTGGCGGAATCGATGCGGTCGGCGATATCGGCCCGAGCGAACACCTGGCCGCAGTCCAGGCACAGCACCTGGTCCATGCTGCCGTGTAAGGGGACGACACGACGGGACCCGGCACGCAGGTGCAGGCCGTCGACGTTCTGGGTGACGACCCCGGTGAGGATGCCGGCATCCTCGAGTCGCGCGAGTGCCCGGTGCCCCGCGTTCGGCTCGGCCGCACGGAAGCGCTCCCAGCCCAGATGGCTTCCCGCCCAGTACCGCTTGCGCGCCTCCGAGTCGCCCAGGAACTGCTGGATGCTCATCGGCTTGCGCGTGGGCGTGCCCGCGCCGCGGTAGTCGGGGATACCGGAATCGGTGCTGATGCCGGCACCGGTCAACGCGACGATGCGCGGCACGGAGAGCACCTCGAACACGCGCTCCAGTTGCGTGTCGGGCATGGTAGCCGTGGCCATCGCGCCTCCTTCGCCTCACCGCGAGTCTAAACGTCGTTCTTTTCCGAATTGTTTCCGCCGACTGGCAGTCTTGACGGGTGCGCATCACTCCGATCGACTCGCTCGACCTGCCCGGACTCGACGACTTCTCTCGACTGACCGATGTCGCGCTGCGGCGGGTCAGCGAACCGGCGGGCGGCCTGTACATCGCCGAGTCGGCTAAGGTGATCGCCCGGGCCATCGACGCCGGCCACGTGCCTCGATCAGTGTTGCTCGAGGAGCGTTGGCTCGCCGACGTCGAACCGATGCTGGCCGGGTTCGACGACCTGCCCGTCTTCGTCGGCGATGCGGAGGTGCTTCAGCAACTGACCGGCTATCACCTGCACCGCGGAGCACTCGCCGCGATGCATCGGCCGGCTCTGCCGGCGGTGGCCGAGGTACTGCGGGACGCCAGGCTGGTCGTCGTGCTCGAAGACATCGTCGACCACACCAACGTCGGGGCGATCTTCCGCTCCGTCGCCGGGCTCGGCGCCGACGCCGTGCTCGTCACGCCGCAGTGCGCCGACCCGCTGTACCGGCGCAGCGTTCGGGTGAGCATGGGAACGGTGCTGCAGGTACCGTGGACCCGCCTTCCGCGGTGGATCGAGGCCGCGGGATCGTTGCATGCCGCCGGGTTCACGATCGCTGCGCTCGCACTCGACGACGATGCCGTCACCCTCGACGAGTTCGCCGCCGCGGCTCCCGAACGCATCGCGCTGGTGCTCGGTGCCGAAGGCGACGGGCTCAGCCGGCATGCTCTAGCGGCCGCAGACACGGTGCTGACCATCCCGATGCTGCACGGGGTCGACTCTCTCAACGTCGCCTCGGCGAGCGCGGTCGCGCTGTACGCGCTACGCAAGCGGTAGAACCACACCCGGCTGCGGCATCGGGCGACGACAGCGGCGGCAGCCGGCCCAGCCGGCGCATACGGTTCGGTGCTTATCATGGCAGGGTGCCCACCCGCGTCCCTCCACTCGCCGAGCACGCCCGGGCGAGCCGATCGGATGCCTCCGTCGCGGCCATTCGGCGCCGCACCTTCCGTCGCAGGCGCCTGTTCGTCTTCGGATCGCTCGGCCTCGCGATGCTCACCCTGCTCTACGTGTTCGTCGCCTCTGTCGCACCATTGCCCTCCGCGGCCGCTGCCGCGGTACAACATACGATCGAGCAGCCGAAGGTGCAGCCGGCGTGGCCTTCGTGGGGGAGCGGAGCCGTTTCCGCGATCGGCACCTCCGGTCTGATCGCCCAGCACGGCAGCGCGGCATCCGTGCCGATGGCGAGCATGACCAAGACGATCACCGCGCTCGTCGTGCTGCAGAAGAAGCCCGTTCCAGCCGGCCGGAACGGCCCGACCATCACCTTCACCCAAGCCGACGTGAAGATCCTGCAGCAGGTCTGGGCGGAGGACGGCTCCTGGGCCCCGGTCGCGGCGGGCGACCGCCTGACGGAGCGGCAAGCGCTCACCGCGATGCTGCTGCCGAGCGCGAACAACTACGCCCGCTCGCTGGCCATCTGGGCGTTCGGCTCCACCTCCGCGTTCCTCAGCGCGACGAAGACCTGGCTGACGGCGCACGGCTTCAGCCACACCCGGGTGACGGATGCCTCGGGGCTCGACCCCGGATCGGTCGCCTCGCCCGCCGACCTCGTGGGCATCGGCAAGCTCGTGCTGGCCGACCCCGTGCTCTCCGCCATCGTCGCGACCAAGGTCGCCGCCCTGCCCGGTGCCGGCACGGTGCACAACGGCAACAAGGTGCTCGGTGTCGCGGGAATCGACGGCGTGAAGACCGGCTGGACCGACCAAGCCGGTCATTGCCTGCTGTTCTCGGCCCGTACAACCCTGGGCGGCCGCACCTTCACCGTCGTCGGGGTCGTACTCGGGGCTCCGCAGTACGGCGACCTGTGGACGGCGGTGCCGAAACTGGTGACCAGCATCACCTCCGCGTACCGGTCGGTGACCCTGGCCGGCCCGTCGACGACGCTCGGCAGTTACACGACGGCGTGGGGCAAGCGCGCGACCCTCACCACCACGGCGCCGGCGACCATGCCGGTGTTCTCCGACGCGCCGATCTCGGTGACGGTGCGCAGCAGATCCCTGCAGGTCGCCCGTCCCGGCGATGACCTCGGAACCGTGACCTTCAGCTCCGGCGGCAGCTCGGTCACCCGCACCCTCACCGTCACCGAACCCATCGACGACCCGGGCCTCGGCTGGCGCCTGTCCCACCCGCTGGATCTGTTCCTGTAGCCGGTTCCGGCGCCGAGCCTGTCAAGGCCTTACCCCCCCGGCGAGGCCGCACGTAACCTGGGTACGGTGAGATTCGATGCCGTCGTCGTGGGGTCCGGCCCGAATGGACTGGCCGCAGCGGTCACCCTTGCCCGTGCGGGGCTCGCGGTCACGGTGTTGGAACGCAGCGACCACATCGGCGGCGGAGCATCCACGCTCGAGTTGACCGAACCTGGGGCGTGGCATGACGTATGCTCGGCCGTTCACCCGCTGGCCGTCACGAGTGAATTCTTCCGCCGGTTCGGTCTGAGCTCCCGGGTCGAACTACTGACACCGGAGATCTCGTATGCGCAGCCGATCACGCCCCAGCGAGCGGCGATCGCATACCGGGACCTCTCCAGAACGGCCGACGGCCTGGGCATCGATGCAGCGGCCTGGGCGCGTTTGTTCCGGCCGTTCGTCGACGACCCGACCCGCCTGGCCGACTTCATCGGGCATCCGATGCTGCCCGTACCTTCGCGACCGCTGACGGCGGCCGCGTACGCACCGCGCGTGCTGCGGCACGGCACGCCGGCCTGGAATCGCGTCTTCCGCGAGACGGACGCGCCTGCGCTTCTGACCGGCGTCTTCGCGCACACCATCCAGCGCATGCCGAGCATCGGCACGGCGGCGGCGGGCCTGGCCTTGGCTGCACTGGCACATGGCCCGGGCTGGCCGATACCGCGGGGCGGCAGCGCCGCCATCAGCCGGGCGATGGCCGATGACCTGCTGCGCCACGGGGGACGCATCGAGACGGGAGTGCGGGTGCGGCGCCTCTCGGAGCTGCCGCCGGCGCTGATCACCATGCTCGATGTGACCCCCCGAGCGTTCACCGAGATGGACGACGGGTCGCTGCCGGTTTTGTTCCGTCGGCGGATGCGCCGGTTCCGGTACGGCAATGCCGCGGCGAAAGCCGACTTCGTGCTCTCCGAGCCCGTTCCGTGGCGAGACGAACGGCTTTCGCAGGCGGTCACGGTGCACGTCGGCGGAACCCGGGACGACATCGTGAGCGCGGAGGCCGCCGTCGCTTCTGGCAGGCATGCGGCTCAATCGTACGTGCTGACGTGTCAGCCCACGGTGCTGGATGCCACGAGAGCGCCGAAGGGTCGGCACATCCTCTGGGCGTATTCACACGTGCCTTCTGGGTCCACCGCGGATCCGACCGAGCCGATCGCGGCGCGCATCGAACGCTTCGCCCCGGGATTCCGGGACACGATCGTGGCGAGCTCCTCGTTCTCGGCGCGACGCCTGGCCGAGGTGGAGCTCAACGACGTCGGAGGCGACATCGCGGCCGGCGACGTTTCGGCGTGGCAACTCGTTGCCCGTCCGCGGCTCGGCGCGCATCCGTGGGACACTCCGCGGCCCGGCACCTACCTCTGCTCAGCATCCACGGTTCCCGGGCCAGGGGTGCATGGTCAGTGCGGCTGGCTCGCCGCCCGCAGGGCGCTCTCTCGTGAACTGGGGATCGTCGATGCCCCCGACCTGAGTCCGAAACCGTAGCCAGCTGAAAGGGATGCCTGATCCATGTCCGTCAACTATCGTCTCGTGCACGTAACGCCCGAGCGCCTCTTCGAGGTGCTCGCGGACGGCTGGTCATACAGTACGTGGGTGGTGGGAACCTCGCGCATCCGGGCGGTCAGCGCGAACTGGCCGGAACCCGGTGCCGCCCTGCATCACTCGTTCGGTCTCTGGCCCCTCGTGATCGACGATGTGACCCGGTCGCTCGCCTGGGAAGCACCCAGACGGCTCGTGCTGCAGGCGCACGGCAGGGCGGTCGGAGTCGCTCAGGTGCACATCGACGTTCAACCTCACGCCCGCGGCTGCGTCGTGCGAATGACGGAGGACGCGACCGCCGGGCCGGCCCGGCTCATCCCGCGTCTCGTGCGCGATGCGCTGGGGCGTGCGCGCAACCGGGAGGCGTTGCGCAGGCTCGCATACCGGGCCGAGGCGCGTACCGACGGCTGAGCCGAAACCAGTCGCTCCTCGTCACGGGCCCGGGTTGCGAACCGGCAGGGGCAGGGCATCCGGGCGTTTCGCCGAAATGCTGTCGCCGGAGGACTGGTGCCTGATGCGTCTGATCACCCACGGCATCAGATACTCGCGCGCCCAGGACAGATCCTCCACCCGCGCCTGGCGCCAGGTGCGTGGCGGCAGCGGCTCGGGCGCGAGCGGCTGCAGGTCGTTCGGCACCCCGAGAGCGTCGAGCACCATGCGGGCCACCGTGTGATGGCCGAGCGCAGCAAGATGCAGCCGGTCCGGTGCCCACATGCGCTGATCCTGGATCTCGGTCAAGGCCCATTGGTCCGCGACGATGCAGTCGTATTTCACCGCGATGCGGCGAACGTTCTCGTTGTAGATCGCCACCTTGCCCCGGATGCCGCGGAACACCGGGGAGAAGCCGACGTCGACGCCGGTGAACACCACGATCGTCGCGCCGCTTGCACTCAGCCGCTTGATCGCCGTCTCGAAGACCGCTGCGATGTCATCCGGGTCGGTGCCCGGCCGGATGACGTCGTTGCCGCCGGCGGAGATGGTGATCAGATCGGGCCGCAGCGCCAGAGCGGCCTCGAGCTGCTGATCGACGATCTGCTGGATGAGCTTTCCCCGCACGGCGAGATTGGCGTAGGCGAAGTCGTCGGTCTTGCTGCCGAGCACCTCGGCGACGCGGTCGGCCCAGCCACGGTGCCCGCCGGGGCTGCCGGGCTCCGGATCGCCGATCCCCTCCGTGAACGAGTCGCCGATCGCGACGTAGCGCGACCACGGGTGCTGTGCCGTCATCCCTCCATTCTGCAGCGGTGCGCACCCGTAGGTCGGCCACCGGTCGGGTCGGTGGTCCCCGGTACAGTTGTGTCAAGTGAGCAACGCGATTCCCGACGACACTGCGCAGGCATTTGCGCCGGCATCCGGTGAGCCTTCGGGGGGCGCGGTCAGGCCCCCGATCGGCACCTTCGCCGTCGAACATCTCTCGCCGGCATTCCCGGAGCGGGCGGCTCGCGGAACGGCCGGCAAACTGCGCGCCTGGCAGGCCGAGGCACTCGATGCGTACTTCGCGAACGAACCGCGAGACTTCCTCGCCGCCGCGACGCCGGGTGCCGGAAAGACGACCTTCGCGCTGCGCCTCGCCGTCGAGCTCCTGGCCCGGCGCGTCGTCGAGCGCGTCACCGTCGTCGCGCCGACCGAACACTTGAAACGGCAGTGGGCAGAGGCTGCCGAGCGCGTCGGCCTGCGGCTCGATCCGACGTTCCGCAATGCGGACGGCCGGTACGGCAGACACTACCGCGGTGTCGCGGTCACGTACGCGCAGGTCGCCGCACGTGCGAGCCTGCACCGCGAGATCACCGAGTCGTACCGCACCCTGGTCATCCTCGACGAGGTCCATCACGGCGGCGACGCGCTGAGCTGGGGCGACGCCATCCGGGATGCGTTCGAACCGGCCACCCGACGTCTGGGGCTGACCGGCACGCCGTTCCGTTCCGATACCGCTCCGATTCCGTTCGTCACCTATCTTCCCGATCAGCAGGGCATCCGCACCTCGCGCACCGACTACGCATACGGCTACGGCCGCGCTCTGGAAGACGGCGTCGTGCGACCCGTGATGTTCATGGTCTACGCGGGCCACATGCGCTGGCGCACCTCGGAAGGCGAGCAGATGGAGGCGCGTCTCGGGGAAGGCAACACGAAGGACATCACCGCGCAGGCCTGGCGCACCGCGCTCGACGCGAAGGGCGAGTGGATACCGGCCGTGCTCAGCGCGGCCGATCGTCGCCTCGACGAGGTGCGCCAGGCGATTCCGGATGCCGGCGGCCTGGTGATCGCCACCGACCGCACCATGGCGCGCGCCTATGCGGACATCCTGCGGAGGCTCAGCGGGCGGCCGGTCACCGTCGTGCTCTCCGATGAAAAGGAGGCGAGCGAACGCATCGCCGCCTTCGCCGAGAGCACCGATAAGTGGATGGTGGCCGTGCGCATGGTCTCCGAGGGGGTCGACGTGCCCCGGCTCGCCGTCGGGGTGTACGCCACGAGCGCCGCCACACCGTTGTTCTTCGCCCAGGCCGTGGGCCGCTTCGTGCGCGCCAGACGGCGCGGAGAGACGGCGTCGGTGTTCCTGCCCGACGTTCCCGCGCTCACCGAGCTGGCCCACCGCCTCGAGCTGGAACGAGACCACGCCCTCGACCGGCTGCGCACCGGCGACGAGGAGCAGAACCTCGACGACGACCTGATGGATGCCGCCAACCGGGAGCAGAAGGCGTCCGAGGCGCTGACCGACGAATTCGCCTTCGAGGCGCTCGACTCGCATGCCACCTTCGGCCGGGTGGTCTACGACGGAACGGAGTTCGGCGGGTTCGCCGAGCCGGGCAGCGCGGAAGAGCTCGACTTCATCGGCATTCCCGGGTTGCTCGAGCCCGACCAGGTGCACGAACTGCTGCGGCACCGGCAGGCCCGGCAGGCAAGACGCGCGGCGTCACGACCGGAGCCGCGCGAGGGGGAATCGACCGATCGACCGCCTGCGCCGCTCTACCGCACGCTCAAGGAACAACGCAGCCTGCTCAACAGCCTGGTCGGGCTCTACGCAAAGAACACCGGACAGCCGCACGGGCTGGTACACGCGGAACTGCGCACGGCCTGTGGCGGGCCGGCGGTCGCCCAGGCCAGCGTGACGCAACTGCAGACACGCATCGACCTGTTGCGCAAACGCCTCGGACACCGCTGAGACCGTTCGTCGAGATATCCCCGTTGAGTTGAGGCGACCCGGCTGAGACGAGCCCGACGCCCGGAGGCCTGTCGCTCAGATCGACCCGGAGGACGCCAACGACCTGCTCGCAGCACTCGGCCTGGTGCGCCGGTCGTGCGTGTTCGTCGTCTTCCGTGGGTCGTGCCTCCTCCGCGCGGCGTCCAGCGCCACCACCAGATCGTCGGTCAGGTCGTCGACGTGCTCCAGGCCGATCGACAGACGTACGACGCCGGGGTGCGGCTTGGCGCCTGCCTCGACCGGACGATGCGTGAGGGATGCCGGATGCTGCACGAGCGAGTCGACCCCGCCGAGAGACACGGCGTGCGTGATCAGGTGGCAGCCCTCGGCGAACCGCACGGCGGAGTCGTAGTCGCCCAGGTCGATCGAGATCAACGACCCCGGACCTTCCAACTGCCGGCCCAGCAGGGACTGCGGGTCCTGCCCGGGAAGGGCGGGGTAGAGCACCCGGCGCACGGCGGGATGCGACTGAAGGCGTTCCGCGAGGATGCTCGCCGTCTGCTGCTGCGCCCGCACCCGGATCGGCAGGGTGCGGAGCCCCCGGTGCAGCAGATATGCGGCGAACGGATGCAGCAGACCGCCGGTGAGCGCGCGCAACCCGCGCAGCCTGCGCGCCCATTCGTCGTTCGTCGCCACCACGCCGCCCATCACATCGCCGTGGCCGCCCAGATATTTGGTGGCGCTGTGCAGCACCAGGGTGGCGCCGTGTTCGAGGGGCCGTTGCAGCACGGGGGAGGCGAACGTGTTGTCGACCAGCACGGGCACCGGGCCGGCCTGACGCACCACGTCGGCGATGTCGACGAGTTCGAGCGTCGGATTCGCGGGCGTCTCCACGACGACCAGCCCGGTGTCCGGTTCGATCGCGTCGCGGATCGCGTGCGCCGCAGCCCAGGTGACCCTGGTGCCGAGCAGGCCGGTCGCGAGCACATGGTCGGTTCCGCCGTAGAGCGGGCGCACTGCCACCACGTGCGGCGTGCCCGCCGCGACGAGCGCCATCAGGCATGCGCTGAGTGCGGCCATCCCGGTGGCGAAGGCGACGGCCTCTTCGGCGCCTTCCAACTCGGCCAGCGCCTGCTCGAAGCGTGCGACTCCGGGTTGCCAGAGCCTCTGGTAAACGGCCGAATCGCCCGGCTCAAGCACTCCGCCCGTTGCCAGGTTCTCGTATGAGTCGCCGCCGCTCTGCACGCCGGACAAAGGGTTGGTGGTGGAGAGGTCGATGGGGGGAACATGCGAGCCCGACTCGGCCAGACCTTCCATTCCAGCGTGCACGGCGCGCGTTTCCAGACGCATGAACAGGGAAGGAGACGAGGAGGTCATACCTCGACGACAACAGGTTCCGCGTGTGATTTCAAGGCTGCCTGCATGACCTGCATCAATCCAGGGCAGAATGATGCTTACTGCATGATCGGAGTTGGTTGTGGTGGCTGCGCCGAAGATTCCCGAACTCGATCGGATCGACCGCGCGCTCGTGCTCGCGCTCTCCCAGAACGCGCGCGCCACCGGTGCCGCGCTGGCGTCGGCCACCGGCATCGCCGAGTCGACCGTTTCGCTTCGGCTGAAGCGTCTGCAACGCACCGGCGTGATCACCGGGTACCGGCTCGAGGTCGATCTGGCCGCGGCGGGAATCGCGCTTCAAGCCCTGATCGCGGTGCGGCTCGCGAAGCATTCGCGGGCCCAGATCGACGCGTTCCGCACAGCGGCTCCGCACTGGCCGGGCGTGCTCGCACTCTTCCACACGGCCGGCGCCGACGATTACCTGCTGCACGTGGCCGCAAGGGACGCGGGTGAACTGCGCGACTTCGTGCTGGACTACCTCACGGGGCATCCGGCGGTCGCCCACACCGAAACGAGTCTGATCTTCGAGAACGCGCGAGCCGACGGTTGGCAGAAGCTGCTGGAATGAACGAACGGCTACGTCGACTGTTCGGCTATCCGAGGTCCCGCTGCCAGGCCGGGCTTTTCGCGCCCCGGGGCTTTCCCCTTAATCCTGGTCTTTGAAGACGTCTTTGACGTTCTCGCCCGCCTGCTTCAGGTTGGCTTTGGCCTGATCCGTCTTGCCCTCTGCTTCGAGGCGTTCGTCACCGGTCGCCTTGCCGACGCCTTCCTTGCCCTTGCCGAGCGCATCCTCGGCGGCGTTTTTGGCCTTGTCGTCGATTCCCATGATGGAACCCTTCTCGGTAGGAGGTTGCCACGTTAGGCGCACCGGGTTCGGTGCGGCAAGGGGGTTGACATCCAGCTAGGCTGACCGACGACGGGGAGGTTCGGGTGGGCACGTTGATCTACGGCGATGCGGACATCGAGGTGCAGTTCGAAGATCGGGTGCTCGCCCATCTGCAGTTGGCGATCGGTGCGAAATTGCGCCGCAAAGAGAGCTTCTTCTTCAGCTGGAGGGACGATCCGAAGGTCGGCGACGGACGCAGCGCCATCTGGGTCGATCCGTCCATTCCGTTGTACTTCAAGTACTCCGGCGGCCGGTCGCCGCTGATCAATCGCGAGTGGCTGGAGATGATGGCAAGCGCGGCGAACAGTCCGCAAGGCCTGATGCTGATGGATGAGCCGGTGCCGAACGGGGCGAACGGACGGGCGACCGACAACAGCATGAAGCCGTAGCGCGAGCGACGCGCCTCGGATCGCTGGTCGGCTCAATGGAAGTCGCGTGAAGTGGTCTTAGCCTGCAACCGCAATGCTTCGAACCGATCCGCGACCAGGCTCGTCACCCCCTCCGGCGAGCGTTCCAGGATGCCGCGCACCAGCAGGGCAGGGGAGTCCCGGGCGACCGTGCGGTAGCGCATCCACACCCCGACGCTTGCGATCACATTGAGCAGCCCCGTCTCGTCCTCGATGTTGAGGAAGGTGATGCCACCTGCCGTGCCGGGCCGCTGCCGATGCGTGACGACACCGGCCACCTCCATCCGCCTGCCGGATTCCGCGGTACGCAGATCGTCGACGGAGACGACACCTCGATCCACGAGCATCGCGCGCACCTGCCGCAACGGATGGTCGCCGGGGGAGATGCCGGTCGCCCACAGGTCGTAGACCGTCTGCTCGGCGCGGGTCATCACCGGCAGCAGCGGGGGTTGCACGACGACCGAGGTCTGCGGCAGGTAGTCGCGTCGTTCGCGTGAGGCAGGACCAGCCGCCCACACCGCCTGCCGGCGCGTGAGCGCGAACGACTCGAACGCGCCGGCCGCAGCGAGCGACTCGAGTTGCGGCGCGGTCAGGCCGATGCGCCGGGCGAGGTCGTCCATGCTCAGGTAGGCCCCGCCCTGCTCCCGTTCGGCGACGATGCGTTCCGCGAGTTTCTCGCCGATCGTGTTCACCGCTGTCAGCCCCAACCGCACCGCATGGTTTCCATCGCGCCGGTGCTCGGCCGAGACATCCGGCGCCTCCCGATCGAAGACGGGCGGAATGGGCGGTTGCACCCGGTCGAGGCAGGCGTCACGTCCGGTCGGGCCGGTAGCGTTCTCGAGCGGCTCCAGTTCCGCGTGCACCCCGGAGCGGGCGATATCGATATGCCGCACCTCGACGCCGTGCCGTACGGCATCCGCGGTCAGGCTCTGGGGCGAATAGAACCCCATCGGCTGCGCGCGCAGCAGCGCGGCGAGGAAAGCCGCGGGGTAGTGCAGCTTGAGCCACGAGCTCGCGTACACGATGAGGGCGAAGCTCAACGCGTGGCTCTCGGCGAAACCGAAGTCGGCGAACGCCTCGATCTTCTCGTAGATCAACCGGGCGTCGGCGTCGCAGATGCCGTTGGCCGCCATCCCGGCGAAGATCTTCTCGTGCAGGGAGTCGATCTTCTCCTTGCCGCGTTTGGATCCCATCGCCCGTCGCAGCAGGTCGGCATCCTCGCCCGTGCAGCCGCCGACCGCCATGGCCATCTGCATGACCTGCTCCTGGAACAGCGGAACACCGAGCGTGCGTTCCAGCACCAGCTTCAGCTTGGGGTGCAGGTAGGTCACGGTTTCCTGCTTCGTCTTGCGGCGGATGTAGGGATGCACCGCCCCGCCCTGGATCGGTCCGGGCCGGATCAGCGCCACCTCGACCACGAGGTCGTAGAACTCCCGGGGCTTCAACCGTGGCAGCGTGCCCAGTTGGGCGCGGGATTCCACCTGGAACACCCCGATCGCGTCGGCTCGGCAGAGCATGTCGTAGACGGCGGGTTCCTCACCGGGGATCGTGCCGAGCGTCCAGGTCTCACCGAAGTGCCGCTGAATCGACTCGAACATGTAGCCGATCGCGGCGAGCATACCGAGACCGAGCAGATCGAACTTGACCAGGCCCATCCATTCGCAGTCGTTCTTGTCCCACTGCAGCACGGTGCGGTTCTCCATCCGCGCGTGCTCGATCGGGCACACCTCGCCGATCGGCCGGTCGGTGAGCACCATTCCGCCGGAGTGGATGCCAAGATGCCGGGGCGCGGTCAGCAACTGTGCGGCGAGGCCGATCACCTCCGGCGGGATCTCGGTCTCGGCCCCGATCGACGGCGACCATCGTTCGACCTGCTTCGACCAGGCGTCCTGCTGACCGGGGGAGTGGCCGAGGGCCTTGGCCATGTCGCGCACCGCATTCTTCGGTCGATAGCTGATCACGTTCGCCACCTGGGCGGCGTTGCGTCTGCCGTACTTCTCGAACACGTACTGGATGACCTCTTCACGTCGTTCGGAGTCGAAGTCGACGTCGATGTCCGGTTCCTCCGGGCGCAGGCTGGAGAGGAAGCGCTCGAACGGCAACCTGTACTTGATCGAGTCGACGGCCGTGATGCCCAATGCGAAGCAGACCGCGGAGTTCGCAGCCGAGCCCCGTCCCTGGCACAGGATGCCGCGCTCACGCGCGAATCGAACGATGTCGTGCACGATCAGGAAATAGCCGGGGAAGTCCTTCTGCTCGATGACAGCGAGTTCCTGCTCCATGCGGGCCCAGACCTTCTGCTGGTCTGCCTCGTACGCGTACTTCTCGGCGACACCGATGCGCACCAGTTCGCGCAGGTGACTCATCGGGGTGTGGCCACGCGGCACCTCCTGCTTGGGCAGCCGGGGGCGTGCGCTGCGCAGTTCGAACGCCGTCGCGTCGGCGACCGCCACGGTGTTCTCGACCGCGCCGGGATACCGGCCGAACAGGCGTGCCATCTCCGCACCGCTGCGCAGGTGCGCGGTGCCGGCGGCGGGCAGCCAGCCGTCCAGCTCGTCCAGGCTCCGGCGTGCGCGCACCGCGGCGGTCGCCGTGGCGAGCGGTCGTTCGGCCGGTGTCGCGTAGTGCACGATGCCGGTCGCCACGCAGGGCAGCCCGCGTTGCTCGGCCAGGCCGAACAACGAGTCGTTGCGGGTGCTGTCCAGCGGAACTCCGGTGTCGAACAGTTCCACGTACACGTTGTCGTGGCCGAACAGGTCGATCAGCCGGTCCAGCTCCCACGCGGCGGCCCGTTCACCCTCCGACTCCAGCGCGCGGCGCACGTCGCCCTTGCGGCATCCGGTGAGGACGACCCACTGCCCGCTCGCGGCAGCGGCGAGCGCGTCGAGGTCGTAGACGGGTCGACCCTTCTCGGCCCCGGCGGCGAGCTGCGCGTCGGTGATCGCGCCGGCGAGCCGGTGGTATCCCTCCTGCCGCCGGGCGAGCACGAGCAGGTGCGAGCCTTCCGGATCGGGTTCGCCGTTCTGCGGCTTGCCCAGTCCGAGGGAGAGTTCGGCGCCGAAGATCGTGCGCGGGGATCGTTCTCCTGCCTCTGCGAGCCGCTTCGTCTGCACATCGGCTGCCTCTGCCAGCTGAACGACGCCGTACAACCCGTCATGGTCGGTGAGCGCGATGGCATCCAACCGCAACCGGATCGCCTCCTCGATGAGCGCCCGGGGCTCGGACGCCCCGTCGAGAAAGCTGAAGTTCGAATGCGCGTGCAACTCGGCGTACGGCACGTACGGCCCGTCGTCCGCCTGGATGGGCCGCGGCTCGTACTCGGGGCGGCGTTTGCGCGCGGTCGGCCCGTCGTCGACCGGATGCGACGGGCGTGGCCGGTCGGAGAGCCGTCGTTCCAGCTCGGACCACGGGATCGGCGGGTTATTCCAACCCATCGACGCCACCTCCCCGGGCGGTCCGTCTCGCCGGCGACGGTTCGTGCCGCACGCCGATCACGGCGCCGGTCCCGTCGGTGACATACCGGCCCTGGGAGAGTTCGAGCCGAGCAAGAGCGCCGCAATCGACCTTCAACAGCTTCGCCGACCCGCCCGTCAGCATCGCACCGCCCTCAGTCATAGCGGGCCTCCACCCACCACCGATGCCGATCGAGCATCAGCAGCCACGCCATGCCGTCGGCATCGACGACATGGAACCGCTGAACGGCTCGCGCCTGTGCGGCATCCCACCAGCGTTCCTCGACCGGCCAGGGGCCCGCCCAGGCGTCGACCGCATGCATCGCGTTCGGCGAACCGTCCCCCTTCTCACTGAACATCCGCTGCTCGCTGATCCGCTGCTCACTGAAGATGCCCTGCTCACTGAAAATGCCCTCCACGCTGAAGGAGCCCGGGGCTCCGGTCAGCGCCCCGCGCGCGTCGACATCCACCGCATCACCCGTTGCGGTGAAAACCTGCGCGGGCCGCGGCGGATCGAACACCGTCGCGGGCAGCGGGGCCGGAAGGCTTCCCGGCCACGGCTCGGAGCGGGCACCGGGAACCGGATCGCCCCACGGCACCAGCACCTGCCGTTCGGCGAGCAGGCGGCCGCCGCCCACGACACCGGTCACGACGGCATCGTGGCCGAGCATGCTCTGCACGCGGGAGAGGGCGTGGTGGATGCGTTCGTCCGGGCCGCCGCCCCACAGGCCGTCCTCGTGGTTGCCGATCGCGTCGACGCTCTGCGGCGTCACCGTGACCCGAACGACAGGGGAGTCGAGTCCGCGCTCGATCGCGTCGGCGCCCTGCAACTGCCAGCGCACCCGGTCGATCACATCGAAAGCCGTGAACCACCGCGGATGCAACCAGACGCGCTCGGAGACCGCACCGGAGGAGGATTCCACCGTCACGGTCATCGAGGTGCAGACCAGTCGCGCCTTCGTCAGCCCGGCGATGAAGTCGTCGGCAACGGAACGGAAACCGAAGGTCACCTGGTCGACCCGATCGAGGCCCGGCTCGAATTCCACGGACCGTTCCAGGAGCTGCCGGGGTGCACGCGGTACGACTGCTGTGCCGTCCCATCCGCTCGCCAGCGCGTGGGCGCGGGCGCCGAGCGCTCCGAACCTGTCGCGGAGCGCCATCGCATCCAACTCGGCGAGGTCACCCAGCGTGCTGAGGCCCAGCCGCTTCAGCAGCGTGACGAACGCGGCATCCCCGAGCACCTCGACGCCGATCGGCTTCAGGAAGGCCGCCGAGCCGCCCGCCTCGATGATCCGGACGCGGCCGTCTGTACCGCTGGCCGGGCGAACGGGCGCACCGCCTGCGCCTGCCATGCCGCCTGTGCTCGCCGGGGTGCCTGCGTCTGCCGGAGCGCCTGCGCTCGTGTCGCCTCCTGGGCCGCCGGCTGCGCGCCGCGCGGCCTGCTCGGCCGCGAAGGGTCCGTCGGCGATGCCGACCCGGGCATCGGGGATGCCGCACTGGGCGGCGACCCCCGCCAGCGCCGCCGCCGCCGCGCGTTCCCCTCCGTAGTACCGACTCGGACCTCGTGCAGCGATCGTGCAGATGCCCGGCCGCATCGGCTGCACGCCGGGAATCGCCTGCTCGATCTCGGCAAGCACGGGTTCGAACGCACGAGCGTCGATCACCGGGTCATACGGCTGAACGACCAGCGAGGCACAACGCGCCTGCGCCTCACGCAGCCGCAACCCGCGCCGCACGCCCTCCCGGCGCGCCGCAGCCGAGCACGCGAACACCGCGCCTTTGTCGATCACGGCCACCGGGACGCCGTCTGCCACCCGTTCGGCCCGCACCAGCGCTCGGATCGGCCAGTCCGGACACCACAGCACCATCGCCCGTGTGGGTTCCATCTAGCCCACCGCCTCCAGCAGCTCGAGCATGGATGCCGTCGCGACCGCCGATCGCGCATCCCCGTATCGCTCGTCCTCATACCGCACGTCTCCGTATCGCGCATCCGGCGACCGTTCCGGCGCAGGGCGGTCGACGGCGCCGGGTGCCGACCGGATGCCGCCGCCCGCATCGGGCAGCAGCATCCGAGCCGTGCGGGGGAGTTCGGTGCGATCCGAGACCGCGACGGTCACCTCGCGTGACGACGGGTAGCCGTGCCCCCTGCCGACTCCGCTCCACCGGCTGGCCGTCACGCTCAGCCGCGCGTCGGGGCGGGGCCAATCGCCGAAAGCGATCAGAGTGCTTCCCCGTTGCCGAAGCCGGGAGGCGAGCCGTGCGGCATCCGTCGCTGCCACCCGCTCCAGCGGATGCGTGACGACGACGCTGACGGCATCCGCCAGAGCCGCCGTGACGCTCAGCCATTTCACGCCGGGCCTCGGCACGAGAACCAGCCGGCCGAGATCGATGCCGCTGTGCGCGGCAGCCTCGATGCCGAAGTCGGGGATGCCGACCACACCGCACCATGCGCCCGAGCCGCTCGGACCGGCGAGCAGCGCCATCACCAGACTCAGCGATTCGGCGACCGAATACGTCGCGCCCTGTCGCAGCACTCCGCCGGGCAGCGCATCGGCAAGGCCGGGCAGCGTGGCTAGGGCCGGAACATCGCCGGGAGAGTCGAGCCGGGTGCGTTCCATCTGTTTGATGCGCCCTTGCAGTGCCCGTACCCGCTCGAGATCCGCCATCGCGCGTTCGACGGGAGACTCTGAACGAGGCCCGTCGAACGTCGAAACAGCGGGAGAGAACACTCTTCAATGTTCGAACTTCTATTCGAACCTGTCAAGCCGATACGGCGCGTCGTTCCGCTTTCTCATTCGAGAATACGCTATGTCGCAGGTGGGCGGTAGCCTTGCCGCATGTGCGCGAGCTATGGCCTCGATCCGCGCTTCGGCGACTACAAAGGCTTCGCCAGAGCGAACGACCGCGAGATGATGCAGAACCTACGGGATTGGGCTGCGAAGAAGGCGGAACGGGAGCCGGGGGAACCGATGCGCCCGACCGGCAAGAACCTGCGGAATCTGAATCCGATCTTCCGCGACATGGGTGAGGGGCCGCACCTCGAGTCCGCGTGGTGGGGATATCTGATCAACGGTCAGCCCTCGAAGTTCCCGTCGATCAACACCCGCTCGGAGCGCCTGCAGCAGAAGCCGATCGCCATGAGCGGAAGAGCGATCGTGCCTGCCACGAGTTGGTTCGAGATGCAGAAGCCGAGCCGCACCTGGTACCGGTTCGAACTCGGCGACCTCGAGTTGCTCGGCATGGCGGCCGTCACCCAACGCGGCTGGCCGAGCGGGGGAGAGCAGATCACCTGCTACTCGATCGTGATGCAGCCGGCTCGCGAAGACCTCGTCGACCTGCACGACAGGATGCCGCTGCTCATTCCTGGCGGTTTCGCCGAGGAGTGGCTCGCGGCGGAGCCGTCCCGAGAGCTGATCGACGCCGCGATCGACGCCGGGCGCGAGATCGCGGAGCGAGTGCACGCGACGGCAGTCCCACGCTGACTGCGGTTCCACGCTACGCAGCATCCGTCAGCGAACCGTGACGTCACAAGGCGCAGACGATCGGAGCCGCCTCAGCATCGCAAACGCCGGAAGAGACCTCGACGACGCACCGAAAACCAGAAAGAGCCGGATCTCTCGATCCGGCTCTTTCCGCGTTCTCAAGAACGACTGTCTCAACACAGTGTGCGCGAGAGGGGACTTGAACCCCTACGCCCTAATACGGGCACTAGCACCTCAAGCTAGCGCGTCTGCCATTTCCGCCACCCGCGCGCAGCAGCTTCGTACCTGCCGAGGTACGACCTTAGCACGAAATGGGATGCCGTCACCTCGCCCGTTCCGCCCCCGCACACGCCGGCCCACCGGCACGACAGCTCGGCACCCGGACCCGACACCGACCCACCATCGGGCCACGATCCGCGCCGGTTGGTGGCTCGAGATCGGCCCAGGTACCGTTGAGCGCATGACTGCTGCGCCCGACGACACGACCCTCGACGAGACGGCCGTGATCGCCCGCGATCTGATCCGGTTCGACACCACCAATTACGGCGAGGGCCGCTCCAACGGCGAAGCCGACGCAGCAGACTACGTCGCCGAGAAGCTTGCGGCGCTCGGTCTGAAGCCGCAGTTGATCGAGTCCGATCCGGGCCGCGTCAGCGTGCTCACGAGGGTCGAGGGCGCCGACCGGGCCAAGCCCGCTCTGGTCGTGCACGGCCACCTCGACGTGGTGCCCGCCGACGCATCCGAGTGGTCCGTCGACCCGTTCGCGGGCGAGATCAGGGACGGCCTGCTCTGGGGTCGTGGGGCGGTCGACATGAAAGACATGGATGCCATGATCCTGGCCGCGCTCGGCGACATCCTGAGCTCCGGCGAACGCCCTGCGCGCGACCTCGTCGTCGCCTTCTTCGCGGATGAGGAGGACGGCGGCCGGCGGGGGTCGCACCACGTCGTCGACACGCATCCCGAACTGTTCGACGGAGCGACCGAGGCGATCAGCGAGGTGGGCGGATACTCGATCGACCTGAACGGCAGGCGCGCCTACCTGTTGCAGACCGGCGAGAAGTCGCTCGTCTGGGTGCGACTCATCGCGCGAGGCAGAGCAGCGCACGGTTCGCGGTTGGTGCGGGACAACGCGATAGTGAAGCTGGCCGAGGCGGTTGCTCGAATCGGGCGGCAGGAGTGGCCGATCCGGCTCACTCGGACGACCGATCGGCTGATCTCCGAGCTCGCCCGGCTGCTCGAGGTGGATGCGGAACGGGTTGGCGCGGATGAGGTGGTGCTGCGCACCGGGACGGCCGCAGGATTCATTCTCGCGACGCTGCGGACCACGAGCAACCCCACCCTGTTGAACGCCGGCTACAAGCACAACGTGGTTCCCGGTCGAGCCGAGGCGCTCGTCGACATCCGTACCCTGCCCGGCGAGGAAGACGCCGTGATCGCGGCGGTACGGGAACTCGCCGGCGACGACGTCGAGGTGGAGATCGTGCACCGCGACGTCGGGCTGGAAGCCAGCTTCGACGGGTCTTTGGTCGACGCCATCACCGCAACCCTCGGAGTCCACGACCCCGGCGCGCCGGTACTGCCCTATCTGCTTTCCGGCGGAACCGACAACAAGGCGCTGTCGCGTTTGGGCATCGCCGGATACGGCTTCGCTCCTCTGCGGCTGCCTGCCGAACTCGACTTCCCCGGCATGTTCCATGGCGTTGACGAGCGCGTGCCCCTTGACGCACTAGTCTTCGGTAGATCGGTGCTGGGCGACCTGCTGCGCGCATACTGAGCTCCGCACCGACCGTAGTCACGCGACCGCCGACCACCGACCCGCGACCGAAAGCGAGCCATGGACATCGTCAATGCCCTCATCCTGGGGCTGGTACAGGGCCTCACCGAGTTCCTGCCGATCTCATCCAGCGCCCACATCCGCATCGTCGGGGAGCTCATCGGCACCGGCGGCGACCCGGGGGCCGCGTTCACTGCGATCATCCAGCTCGGCACGGAGGCCGCCGTGCTCGTCTACTTCTGGCGCGACATCGTGCACATCGTGAAGAACTGGTTCCTCGCGCTGTTCGGCAAGATCCCGCGTAACGACCCGGACGCCAGAATGGGCTGGCTGATCATCGTCGGCAGCATCCCGATCGTCGTTCTCGGGCTGTTGTTCCAGACGGCGATCGAAACGACTCTGCGTTCGCTCTGGATCGTCGCCACAACACTCATCGTGTTCGGTGTGCTGCTCTGGATCGCCGACCGCGCCGGCGCCAAGACCCGCAGGCTCAAAGAACTGACCTGGGGTCACGGCATCATCTACGGCCTCGCCCAGTCGCTCGCGCTCATTCCCGGCGTCTCGCGCTCCGGCGGCACCATCACCGCGGGGCTCTTCATGGGTTACCAGCGCCGGGCGGCAGCACGGTACTCGTTCCTGCTCGCGCTGCCTGCCGTGTTCGGCAGCGGCCTGTACGAGTTGTACAAGACGGTCAAGGAACCCTGCGTCGCCGGCTCGAAAGCGGCGCTCGATCACGCCTGCGCACCGGAGGTCTTCAACGGATACGAAACCCTGCTGGCCACGATCGTCGCCTTCGGCGTCGGCATCGCGGTCATCGCATTCTTCATGGGGTATATCTCCCGTCGCAGCTTCCTGCCGTTCGTGATCTACCGCATCGCCCTGGGCCTGGTGCTGATCGTGCTGCTCCTGACCGGTGTGCTGACCGCGTAGTCTGATGCGGTGAAATCCTGGCCGCGACCCGACATCCCGAAACTCGACGGAGCGGCGCCGTTGCCGCGCATCTTCGACACCGCGACACAGGCTCTCGTCGAGGCCGCTCCGACCGACGTCGCCCGCTTGTACGTCTGCGGCATCACGCCGTACGACGCGACGCACATCGGCCACGCCTCGACTTACGTCGCGTTCGACATGCTGCAGCGACTGTGGCTGGATGCCGGCTATCGCGTGCACTACGCCCAGAACATCACCGACATCGACGATCCTCTGCTCGAGCGGGCGGCACAGACCGGCGTGGCGTGGCGCGACCTCGCCGACCAGCAGATCGAACTCTTCCGGCGCGACATGGCGAGTCTGAACGTCCTGCCCCCCGACGACTATGTCGCGGTGACCGAGATGATCGAGCCGATCGCTGAAGCGGTGTGCATCCTGTTGGATCGCGGACTGGCATACCGGGTGCCGACGCCCGACGCCCTTACGAGCGACATCTACTTCGACAACACCGCCGCCCAGGCGGTCGCGCCCTGGCGCATCGGCGAGGAGAGCAACCTCGATCGATCGAGCATGCTCACCGTGTTCGCCGAGCGAGGCGGAGACCCGGACAGGCCGGGCAAGCGCGACGCGCTCGACCCCCTGCTCTGGCGCGCGGCGCGGGAGGGCGAGCCGTCGTGGCCGTCTCGTGTGGGGGAGGGCCGGCCCGGCTGGCACATCGAGTGCTCGGTCATCGCGTTGACGCACCTCGGCAAAGACCTGACCGTGCAGGGCGGCGGTTCCGACCTGATCTTCCCGCACCATGATCTGAGCGCCGGGCATGCCGCGGCACTCTCCGGGCATCCGTTGGCCCGGGTCTACAGTCACGCAGGCATGGTGGCCTATCAGGGCGAGAAGATGAGCAAGTCGCTCGGGAACCTGGTGCTGGTCTCTCGGCTGCTGCAGGAGGGCGCTGATCCCCGAGCGATCCGCCTGGCCATCCTCGCGCACCACTACCGCACCGACTGGGAGTGGACCGACACGGTGCTCCCGGATGCCGCAAGGCGGCTCGAGCGGTGGATTGCCACGCCTGCCGGGGTGGCATCGGTCGGCGCGATCGTCGATGCGGTGCGCTCGGCGCTGGCGAACGACCTCGATACTCCCGAGGCGTTGCGCCTGATCGATGAGGCCGCAGCGATCGGTGTCGACGACCCCGCCCTGCTGGCCGCCGCGACCGACGCGCTGCTCGGCATCCGCCTGTAGTCGCTGCGAGCGGCGGCCCGGCCGTCCTCGTCAGTCTCGGCCGCGCCAGGGGTCTTCGGGGCGGTCGCGGCCGTCTGCCTTGCCGTCCTTGCCGTCGCCGCGACGGCGCAGGTACCGCTCGAACTCCTGCGCGATCGCCTCGCCGCTGGCCTCGGGCGAGTCGACCGTGTCGCGGGCCTGTTCGAGCTGCTCGATGTACGCCGCCATGTCGTCGTCGTCCGCGGCGAGAGCGTCGATTCCCGCCTCCCAGGCGGCGGCCTCTTCCACGAGATCGCCGCGCGGAATCGTGACGTCGACGAGTTCCTCCAGCTTGTCGATCAGCGCGAGCATCGCCTTGGGGCTCGGGGCGTTGTGCACATAGTGCGGAACCGACGCCCAGATGGCCATCGTCGGGATGCCGACGTGTTCGGCGGCATCCGCGAACACGCTCAGAATGCCCACCGGGCCCTCGTAGGTCGGGCGCTCCAGCCCCAACTCGTCGCGCACCACCGCGTTGTCGCTTGAGACGAACACCGAGATGGGACGAGTATGCGGAACGTCGGCGAGCATGGCGCCGAGCAGCACGACCGCGCCGACGTCGGCCGCGAGAGCGGCATCCAGAAGCTCCGCCGCGAAGCTCTTCCAACTGCGCGAGGGCTCCGTGCCGAGCAGCAGATAGATGTTGCCCGTGTTCGCACCGCTGACGCGCAATTCGGCGTCGGCCGCGAGAGCGTCCGCAGCAAGCCCCGGGCGCACCGGACCGTACAGCACGGCGCCCGGCCATTCCAGACGTCGCACGCCGTCGTCGTCGGTCGCGATCGTCGGCCTGTTGAACTGGTAGTCGAAATACTGCTCGGGATCCACGCTGGCCAACGGCACCAGATCCAACGCGTCCTTCAGGGTGCGCACGGCCCCACTCGCCGCGTCGCCTGCGTCGTTCCAGCCCTCGAAAGCGACGACCAGGATCCGTCCCCCGAGCACGCTCTTGCCTTCTGCCACTGCATCCCCGTCCTACCGTGCGCGGCCGCGCACGGCATCACTCCAGGATAGAGCGGAGCGGTCACATAGACTTGTGCCCCGTGACTGACGCCCTTCCCGCCGCCGTCCTCTGGGACATGGACGGCACCCTGGTGGACACCGAGCCGTACTGGATGCGCGCCGAGACAGAGCTCGTCTCCTCCTTCGGCGGCATCTGGACGCACGACGACGGACTCGCCCTCGTCGGCTCGGGGCTGTGGGCGTCGGCGCGTGTGTTCCAGTCGCGCGGCGTGGCGCTCTCCGAAGACGAGATCGTGGCACGGCTGACCGACCGCGTGCAGCAGCAACTGGCCGAGAACGGCGTGCCGTGGCGTGCCGGCGCCCGCGAGTTGCTGCTGGAACTGCGCGAGGCATCCGTGCCGACGGCACTCGTGACGATGTCGGTGCGGCGGATGGCGGAACAGATCGCCGAGCAGATTCCGTTCGACGCGTTCGACGTGCTCGTCACCGGAGACGAGGTGGAGAACGCGAAGCCGCACCCCGATCCCTATCTCACCGCCGCTCGTCTGCTCGAGGTCGACCCCGCCGAGTGCATCGCCATCGAAGACTCACTGAACGGCCTCGCCTCGGCGGTGGCCGCCGGAACCGTGGCCATCGGCGTCCCGCACATGATCCCATTGCCGACCGGGGACGAGCACACGGTCTGGCCGACCCTGCAAGGTCGTACCCGAGCCGACCTGATCGAGGTGCTGCGGATCGCCATGGCGGAGCGCGCCGCGCAGGAATCCACTCGATGACGCCGGCTCCGCAGCAGTCGGGACCGTTCCGTGCCGGCGATCGCGTGCAGCTCACCGGTCCGAAGGGCCGCTTGAACACCATCACGCTCGAGCACGGCAAGGTATTCCACAGCCACAAGGGCACCCTGGATCACGACGCCATCATCGGGTTGCCGGACGGCTCGGTGGTGACCAACAACGTCGGTATCGAACACCTGGCGCTACGGCCGCTGCTGATCGACTTCGTGATGTCGATGCCGCGCGGTGCGGCGATCGTGTATCCGAAGGATGCCGCGCAGATCCTCGCGCAGGCCGACGTCTTTCCCGGTGCGACCGTCGTGGAGGCGGGCGTCGGTTCGGGCGCGCTGTCACTGTGGCTGCTGCGTGCCATCGGCACGCACGGCACCCTCGCCTCGTTCGAGCGTCGGGACGAGTTCGCCGACGTCGCCCGCGGCAACGTTGCGACCTTCTTCGGCGACGTACCGCCAAACTGGTCGATCACCGTCGGCGATCTGGCCCGAACACTGCCGCACACCATGCCGAACGCCAGCGTCGACCGGGTGGTGCTCGACATGCTCGCACCCTGGGAGTGCTTGCCGGCCGTGGCGGACGCGCTGACGCCCGGGGGAGTGCTGCTCTGCTACGTCGCCACGGTGACCCAGCTGTCACGTGTGGCCGAGGCGATCAGGACGACCGAGGTTTTCACCCATCCGCAGTCCACCGAGACGCTGGTGCGCGGCTGGCACGTCGAAGGCCTCGCCGTGCGTCCCGACCATCGCATGATCGCCCACACCGGCTTTCTGATCACGGCACGAAGGCTCGCGCCGGGTGCGGTACTGCCCGAATTGAAGCGCCGTCCCTCCAAGGCCGACTTCACAGACGAGGACGTCGAGTTGTGGACGCCGGGATCTCTCGGCGAACGCGTGGTGAGCCCGAAGAGCCTGCGCAAACGCGTCCGCGAGGCCGAAGCGGGCGCCGATGCCGCCCGCATGCGTGACCAGGGTGCATCGCCGAGCGCATAGATCACGTCCACTAACATGGAATGCGGCCGTCGCCGCTTCCCGCCCAATCCGCTGTCGAAAGAGGACTCGTGCGCAGAGTACCCGCCCTGTTGATCACCGCAGGATTGCTCGTCGCCGCCCTCAGCGGCTGTTCCTCGAACGCTGATGCGAGCTGCGTGGTCGATCCCGGCAATGCCTCCAAGCTCGTCACGGCCTCCGGCTCGTTCGGTTCCCAGCAGACCGTGCACTTCCCGACCCCGCTCGACACGACCCAGCTGCAGCGCAGCATCCTGCGCCAGGGCACGGGTGCTCCGCTCGAGCAGGGCCAGCTGGTGGAGACCGAGCTGACCTACTTCGACGGCAAGACGGGCAAGAAGTTCGAGTCGGCGAGCGCCATGATCCCCGTGAGCAAGACGCCATACCCGGGGTTGGGCAGCGCCCTGCGCTGCGTCCCGGTCGGGTCGCGGGTGTCGATCGTGGGAAGTGCCAAGAGCATTTTCGGCGCAGACCGTGCGCAGCAGGCCGGCTTCGATCCGAACCAGCCGCTCGTCTTCGTGGTCGACGCCGAGCGTGCGTCGCTGGCCAGAGCGAACGGCAGCGTGCGTCCCGGGCAACCCGGGTTCCCGACCGTCGTGCTCGCGCCGAACGGGCAGCCCGGCCTCACGATCCCTAATAATGACGCCCCCAAGACAGTCAGGTCCGAGGTGCTCAAGCAGGGGCATGGCGCGACCGTCACGAAACACGACAAGCTCGTGGTGAACTTCACGGCCGTCGACTGGTCGGGCAAGACCGTCACCGCCTCCAGCTGGCAGGATGGAGCCCCCGTCGTCTGGGACCTCGCCGCCGACGCGTCATCGGGCGGAGCCCCGGCGGGCCTGACCAAGCAACTCGTCGGCTCGCACGTAGGTTCGCAACTCGTCGTCATCGTGCCGGCGACGGGATCCACGGGCACAGCGACCGCCTACGTCGTCGACGTGCTCGGCATCCTCTGATCCGCAGCGCGGTTCGCGGGGTGCACAGCCTAGGATGGTGAGGTGCCGCCTGAGACGTCTTCGCCTGCCCGGATCCCGGTCGAGGAGCGCCTGTTCAGCCTTGTTCTCGCTCTTCTGGCGACCGAGACCGGCCTGACCAAGAACGAAGTGCTCTCGACCGTGCAGGGCTACCGTCAGCGATACACGGTCGGCGGGGACAACTCCGCACTCGAGCGTCAGTTCGAACGCGATAAAGACGACATCCGCGAGCTCGGGGTGCCGTTGGAGACCGTTGTCCCGCCGGGCGACGCCGGTAACAATCAGAATCTGCGCTACCGCATCCCGAAGGGCAGCTACGATCTGCCGCCGGACATCCGGTTCTCCGCAGAGGAGATGACGCTGCTCTCCCTCGCCGCCGCCGCCTGGAAGGAAGGCTCGCTGTCTGCCGAGTCGCGGCGGGCGATCATGAAGCTGCGTTCGCTGGGGGTCGAGACGGACGATCCGATCGTCGGTTACGCACCCCGGCTGCGCGCACGGGAGGCGGCCTTCGAGCCGCTCAGCATTGCCCTGGAGCGCAAGACGATCGTGACCTTTTCCTACCTGAAGCCGGGCGAAGCCGCCGCGCGCCTGCGCACCGTGGCACCTCTGGCACTGGTTCAGCATCAGGGCCGGTGGCACCTGCACGGCATCGACCAGGATGTGACGGAGCCGCGCACCTTCCTCTTGTCGCGCATCGTCGACGGCGTGCGTGCCACCAACAAGACGTTCGAGGCCTCCGGCGGCGATTACGCGGCGCACGCGCTCGACGAACTGGAACGCATCTGGCAGTCCAATCTCGCGCGCGTGCAGGTGCAACCCGATACCGATGCCGCCGTGCGGCTGGGCAAGCGGTACGGCGTCGACCGCGACCCGGCCGCGGGCGCGGAGCAAGTCCTCACGGTGCACTACTCCGACCTGAACATCATCGCCGACGAACTCGCCAGCTACGGTCCCGAGGTGTTCGTGCTCTCACCCGACGAACTGCGCGGCGCGGTCGTGCAGCGGCTGCGCCGCGCGATCGCCGACCATTGCGATCAGGAGCCGACGGATGCCTGAGCACGTCGCGCCTATGCGGGCGCAGGACAAGCTCGCATTCCTGCTCTCACTCGTTCCCTTCCTGCTCGATCACGACCGGGTTCCCGTCGCCGAGGCCGCCGAGCACTTCGGCGTCGACGAGGAGCAGATCCGCGAAGCGGTTCGGCTCATCGCCGTCTCCGGCGTGCCGGGTGAGACGAGTCAGTACCTGCACGGTGACCTGTTCGACATCGCCTGGGACGACTTCGAAGACAACGACCGGATCGCGATCACGAATCGGGTCGCCATCGACGATTCGCCCCGCTTCTCGGCACGCGAGGCGGCCGCCTTGATCGCCGGCCTGCAGTACCTCTCGGCGCTGCCGGAGAACGCCGATCACGCCGTGATCGCCTCTCTGATGGCCAAGCTCGCGCACGGCGCGTCGGGGGAACCGAGCCAGGTCGCCGTCGCCGGCACCCAATCCGACGAGTCATTGCGCATCATCCGGGCCGCGGTCGCCGACGGACAACAGGTGGAGTTCGGTTACCTGAACTCGCGTGGCGAGCACGAGCGCAGGCGCGTCGACCCGTTGCGCATCGAATCCGTGGACGACGACTGGTATCTGCGCGGCTGGTGCCACCTGCGAAAGGCAGTGCGCACGTTCCGGCTCGATCGGATGAACGGTCTGGTCGCAACGACCGAGCCCATCAGCTACAAACCGGGGGACGTCACGCTTCCCGACACGCTGTTCGAGCCGTCGGCCGACGACCTGACGGTCTCGGTCGCCGTCGCGCAGTCGGCCATCGGCCTCATCGCGGACTACATCCCGGACGGCGCGAAACGCCGCCTGGTCGACGGCGTCGTGCACACGCAGGTGCGGGTGGCGCACTACCACGGGCTGAAGCGTCTCGTCTGCCGGCATTCCGGGGTGTTGACCGTGACGGCTCCCGCAGAGGCGAGGACCGCCGTGGCCGATTGGGCTCGTGCCGGCCTCGCGCGCTACGAAAACTCCTAGCGGCCAGAAGGCACAGGTGCCGCGCGAAGACGCCGGTTGCCGAGCGCTCCCGCATCGATTGCATCTCGATGCGTGCGCAACCCCGAGCACGAATTCGCCCGGCTGACGAACACGGTAGACTTGTTGCGAGGGCCGATCCTCGACGGCCTTCCCGCCTACTCAAAGGACGTAATGCCATGTTCGCTGGTTTGACCGGATGGCACCTTCTCATCATCCTCGCTGTGATCCTCCTCTTGTTCGGCGCGACGCGGCTGCCGGCACTGGCGAAGAGCGTCGGACAGTCGACCCGCATCTTCAAGAAGGAAATGAAGGAGATGCAGGACGAAAACGCCGACGACGCCAAAGGCGGCGACGCGGCCGCAGGCTCGTCCACTTCGTCGACGCAGTCCAATCAGCCCAAGCCCTAGGGCCGCAGGGTCGTGACGACAACCGCACGGCCGAAGCGTGCCAGGGACACCGAAGGGAAGATGACCCTCGGCCAGCACCTGGTCGAGCTTCGCAAGCGATTGACGATGATCGCGCTCGGCGTCGTGGTCGGGGCGGTCATCGGATGGTTCGTGTCTCCCTACATCTGGGACGCCATGAGCGCGCCGGTGCACGAGATCGCGAAGGCGCAGAACGCGAGCCTGAACTATCCGAACATCACCGCCGCGTTCGACCTCAAGCTGCAGGTGGCGATCTACGCCGGCATCGTGATCTCCAGCCCGATGTGGCTGTATCAGATCTTCGCCTTCCTGGTGCCCGGGCTCACGCGCAAGGAGAAGAGCTATACCTTCAGCTTTCTCTTCACCGCCATCCCGTTGTTCCTGGCGGGCTGCGCCGCAGGCTGGTTCGTGCTGCCGCACATCGTGGGATTGCTGACCAGCTTCGCGCCGAGCGGCGACAAGACGCTGTTGGTGGCAGGCGACTACTTCTCGTTCGTGTTGAAGCTCGTGCTGGCGATCGGCATCGCCTTCGTGCTTCCGGTGTTCATCGTGCTGCTCAACTTCATCGGCATCATCTCGGCGAAGGCCATCATCAAGGCGTGGCGCATCGCGCTGCTGGTGATCCTGCTGTTCACCGCGATCGCGACTCCATCCGCCGACGTCGTCTCGATGTTCCTGCTCGCCATCCCGTTGGTGGTGCTGTACTTCGCATCCGCGGGCGTCGCCTGGCTGCACGACCGCCGCGTCGCCAAGAAGGCGTTCGACATCGAAGCCGAACTCGCCGGCTCCTGACCCGGCGAACGCGCGGTGCGGCGCGGCCGACCTCGTAAGCTGGCCGAATGGAGCGCCCAAGCCACGCCGAAGGCGGCCGAGATCGCCGCATCCCGGAGTCCGCGCGGGATGGTGAGGACGAGTTCCGGGTCGACATCGAGCGCATCCGGTTCTCGCCGTACTTCTCCCGGCTCTCGGCCGTCACCCAGGTGATACCTCAAGCGGGAAGCGGCACCACCGTGCACAACAGGTTGACCCATTCGCTCAAGGTGTCGGCGGTCGCGCGGTCGATCGCGGTCGGCTTCCGGCATGCCCCGGAGGCCGACCGGGCGCTCGTGGCCGAACTCGGCGGATGCGACCCGGTGGTCGTGCAGGCTGCGGCGGCGGCACACGATCTGGGACACCCGCCGTTCGGCCATCTCGGCGAACAGGTGCTCGATCGGGTGGCCCGCGAGCGGCTGCGGCTGCCCGACGGCTTCGAAGGGAACGCCCAGACCTTCCGCATCCTCACCGCGCTCGACAGTTGCGACGCCACGGCGCGCGGGCTCAACCTGACCAAGGCGGTGCGAGCCGCGGTGCTCAAGTATCCGTGGACGCGTGAGGAGTGGCGGGGCGCGCAGTCGCCGCCGGCCGATCGGATGCCGCGCGGGGTGGGCACGGATGCGTCGCTCGGCGCGCAGAAGTTCTCGGCGTACTCGATCGACGCGCTCGAGCTCGCCGAGGTACGCGCCGTCTTCACGGGCGTCGGCCGCTACCAGCAGACCCTGGAATGCTCGGTGATGGATGTCGCCGACGACATCGCCTACTCGGTTCACGATCTCGACGACTTCTACCGGGCGGGCGTACTGCAGTACACCGCGGTATCGGCGGAACTACTCGGCTGGCTCACTGCGCAGAGCGCTCTCGCCCGCCGCAGCGACACGGAACTCGTCAACCGCGCACCGGGCAATGCGCTCGAGCGGGCCTGGCGTGCCTTGCAGGAGAAGGACTCTTGGATCGCGGACTCCGACGCCTTCCGTGCCTCCGTCGAGCGGGTGCACGGCGACCTCGTCGAGGGCCTGCTCACGATCCCGTACGACGGGGGGCTCGACGCCGACCGCGCCGTGTCGGCTTTCACCCGGCGCTGGATCGACCGGCTGAAGGCGTCCATCCGGCTCGAACGCACGCCGGATGTGCGCAGCGGTCACGTGCGGTTGAGCGGCGAGGCGTGGCACGACGTCGCCGTGCTCAAGTTCGTGCACACGCGGTTCGTGCTCGACCGGCCCGATCTGGCCGTGTTCCAACGCGGCCAGGCGCGCGTGATCGAGGCACTCGCCGACGGATTCCACGGCTGGCTCGACGACGACGCGGATGCCGCGCGCGCACCGCGACGACTGCTCGACTCCGCCGAAGCCGCGACCGACGAGTACCGCGCCCTGCGGGACGAGGCGCCCGAACTGCTGGAGCAGGCCGGCGTCGCGCCCGACGAGCACGAACTCGAGCGGCTCGGCCGTGCCCGAGCTGTCGTGGACTACATCGCATCCTTCACCGACGCGCAGGCGATGTCGGTGGCGGCGCTGGTCAGCGGCACCGCGGACAGCCTGTGGGAAAGCGGGCGGAGCCTCTGAGCATCGGCGGCCACCCCCGTAGGCTGTGGGAGTGACCGATCCATCACCGGCCGAGCGCTATGTGGCCGCCAAGACCCGCGCCGGTCTGCCGCGCGTGCAGGAGTTCGAGACCTCGCTGCGGTTCGGGCTCGACGGCTTTCAGCGCGAGGCGTGCGGTGCGCTGGAACGCGGCAACAGCGTGCTCGTCGCCGCTCCGACCGGAGCGGGCAAGACGGTGGTCGCCGAGTTCGCGGTGTTCCTGGCGATGCAGCAGCGCGGCGCGAAGGTGTTCTACACGGCGCCGATGAAGGCGCTCAGCAACCAGAAGTTCCAGGACTTCGTGCAGGTGTACGGGGCCGAGCAGGTCGGCCTGCTGACCGGTGACACGAACATCAACGCGCACGCCCGGATCGTCGTGATGACGACCGAGGTGCTGCGCAACATGCTCTATGCCGACTCCGACCTGCTTCCCGGGCTCGCCTACGTCGTGATGGACGAAGTGCACTACCTGGCCGACCGGTTCCGAGGCGCGGTCTGGGAGGAAGTCATCATCCACCTTCCCCAACGGGTGCGACTCGTCTCGCTCAGTGCGACGGTGTCCAACGCGGAGGAATTCGGCGACTGGCTGCAGGTCGTGCGCGGCGACACCGAGGTCATCGTCTCGGAGGAGCGGCCGGTGCCGTTGCAGCAGCACGTGCTGGTGCGCTCGAAACTGATCGACCTCTTCGACGCCTCGGCGGGGCTCGGCACAACCGGGGCAGCAACGCTCGGCACGTCGCCCGGCGCTGGAGCCGCGACGAACCGGGTCAATCCCGAGCTCGTCCAGTTGGCCCGGTTCGGGGGCCGCAGTCTGAACGCGCGTCAGCGCAGGGACGTCGGTCGCTACCAGGCACGCGGCGGCCGGCGCGATTCCGCACGCATCGATCGAGCAGACGTCATCCGGCTGCTTGAGGACCGAACGCTGGTGCCGGCGATCTTCTTCGTCTTCAGCCGAGCCGGATGCGATCAGGCGGTATCCCAGGTGCTGCGGGCGGGCATCCGTCTCACCGAGGCACACGAGCGGGCGCAGATTCGCGAATTCGTCGAGGAGCGCACCGCCTCGATGAACGACGAGGACCTCGCCGTGCTGGGCTACTGGGAGTGGCTGGAGGGTCTGCAGCGCGGCGTCGCCGCCCACCACGCTGGCATGCTTCCGACGTTCAAAGAGGTGGTCGAGGAGCTCTTCCGCCGCAAGCTGGTCAAGGTCGTCTTCGCCACCGAGACGCTGGCGCTCGGCATCAACATGCCGGCCCGCACCGTCGTGCTGGAGAAGCTGGAGAAATTCAACGGCGAGTCACGTGTGCCGATCACGCCGGGGGAGTACACCCAGCTGACCGGGCGGGCCGGCCGACGCGGCATCGACGTCGAGGGGCATTCCGTCATCCAATGGCAGGAGGGCCTCGACCCGCAAGCCGTCGCGGCGCTGGCATCCCGTCGCTCCTACCCGTTGAACTCGAGCTTCCGGCCGACGTACAACATGTCGGTCAATTTGATCGCGCAATTCGGCCGGGAACGCACCAGGGAGATCTTGGAGTCGTCGTTCGCCCAGTTCCAGGCCGACCGCGCCGTCGTCGACCTCGCCCGCACCGTGCGCAAACAGGAGGAGTCGCTCGCCGGTTATGCACGGGCGATGACCTGCCACCTCGGCGACTTCGCCGAGTATGCGGCGCTTCGGCGGCAGTTGAGCGATCTGGAGCGGCAGAACGTACGGGCCCAGGCGCACACCGGCGCAGCACGGGAACACCGTCAGCACGAGCTCGCCGCGCTGCGCAAGCGCATGAAGGCGCACCCCTGCCACGGCTGCGCGGAGCGCGAACAGCACGCCCGGTGGGCCGAGCGCTGGTGGCGGCTGAAGCGAGAGACGGATGCCTTGCACCGGCAGATCTCGTCGCGCACCGGAGCGGTCGCGACGGTCTTCGACCGGGTGACCGACGTGCTGTTGGAACGCGGTTACCTGGTCACCGGTGACGACGGGTCGACGGCGCTGTCGCAACACGGTCGTATCCTCGCCCGCATCTACGGGGAACGCGATCTGCTCGTGGCCGAATGCCTGCGTCGTAACGTCTGGAACGAACTCGACGCACCGGCCCTCGCGGCGATGGCCAGCGCCATCGTCTACGAACCCAGACGCGATGAGCCGAACCCACCCGAGCGCTTCCTGCCGTCCGGTGCATTCCGCCCGGCGCTGCAGAAGACCGAGGAACTGTGGGCGAGCCTCGACGACCTCGAGGTGCGCCACCGCCTGCCGGGCAGCGAGGCATTGTCCACCGGCCTTGCCCCGGCCATCTACGACTGGGCACGCGGAACGGCACTGGCCCGGGTGCTGCAGAATTCCGAATTGGCCGCCGGGGACTTCGTGCGTTGGGCGAAGCAGACGATCGACCTGCTCGATCAGGTCTCACTCGTGGCTGCGGGACCGCTGGCGCGCACCGCCCGGGCATCACTCGACTCGGTGCGCCGAGGCATCGTGGCCTACTCGTCGGTCGGGTAGTCGCGCACGATCCGGCGCGTCAGGCTGACCGCTTCAGGCCGCCTATTCGGTCGACTCGCACCGGGGTGATAGCCGGGATCGCCTATGCTCGGAGATCGTGACCACAGCGCCTTCAGCACCCGTGCCGCTGTGGTTCGCCTTCGTGCTGGCGATCGGCGGCGGTGCCGTCTACGACGCCGGATTCCCCGCCCGGGACTGGTGGCCGCTCGCGTTCGTCGGCCTGGGCATGATCCTGATCGCTCTGATCGGACGGTCGGCCCGTTCGGCCGCACTGCTCGGGTATCTCGCCGGCGCCGCCTTCTACCTGCTCCAGGTCTCGTGGACGTCGCTCTATCTCGGGCCGGTGCCGTGGGTGGCGCTGTCGCTGTTCGAGTCCGTGTTCTTCATGCTCGGATGCCTGGCTATCTCACTCGCGTACCGCTGGGTGCAGCGCGCGTGGCCGACCCGGCTCGGTCGGCTCGGTCTGCTGCCGGTCGTGGTCGGCGGGTTGTGGACGGCGCGCGAAGCCGTCAGCAACGTGTGGCCGTACGGCGGCTTCGCGTGGGGCCGGGCGGCCCTGTCCCAATCGGAGAGCCCGTTCGCATCGCTGGTCGCATGGGTGGGCATCTCGGGACTCACCTTCGTCATGGTCTGGCTCGTCGCCCTGATCATCGAATGCTGGCGTGTCGCCGACATGCGCGCGCTCGCGCGCACGGTGATCGCCGTCGGGGCGGCCACGCTGGTGCTGGTGGTGCCGGCTTGGCCGGCGACCACCTCGGGAACGGTCAGCGTCGGAGCCGTGCAGGGCAACGGTCCGGCCGGCTATTTCGACGGCGCGGCGCCCGGCGACGTGATGAATGCGCAGATCACCGAGACCACGCCACTGATCGGCAAGAAGCTCGACCTGGTGGTGTGGCCGGAGGGTAGTGCCGACATCGACCCGACCCGGAACGGCCAGTCGGCCGCAGAGCTCGACTATCTGAGCCGGAACCTCGACGCTCCGATGATCGTGGGAACCATCACGCATCGGGACGGCAAGTACTTCAACACGTCACTGCTCTGGAAGGCGGGGCGCGGGGCCGTGGACTACTACGACAAGAAGCATCCGGTGCCGTTCGGCGAGTACGTGCCCGACCGGTCGTTCTGGGAGCCCTTCGCACCGGACCTGCTCGGTCTCATCCAACGCCAGTACACGCCGGGAACACGCCCCAACGTCTTCGACGTGAACGGGGTGAAGGCCGGGGTCTCGATCTGCTTCGACATCGTCGACGACGGATTACTCACCGACATGATGCACGGTGGAGCACAGTTGATCGTCGCTCAGACGAACAACGCCGATTTCGGCACGACGGAGGAGAACGTGCAGCAGTTGGCGATCGCACGGTTGCGGGCGATCGAATCGGCGCGGTCGATCGTGAACATCTCGACGGTCGGGACGAGCCAGATCATCGGCCCGGACGGCCGCACGATCGTCGCAGCGCCCGCTTACAAGCCCGAGGCTATGGTCGCCGCTGTTCCGCTGGGCACCACGACGACGCCCGGCGTGCTGTTCGCCCAGAGCATCGAATGGCTCGTCGCCGGTCTGGGGCTGGCAGGTCTGCTCATCGCGGCCTTCGCCGCCGGGTCTTCGTCACGTCGTCCGCCTTCGCCGCGCCGTGATCATTCGTCACGGCATGGGAGTATGAACCGTGCCTGACGTGCTCGTGATCGTCCCCACCTACGACGAGCGCGAGAATCTCGAGGCGATCGTGGAACGTCTGCGCTCGGCGGTCCCGGCTGCGGACATCCTGGTTGTGGATGACAGCAGCCCGGATGGCACGGGCGAACTGGCTGACCGGCTGGCACAACAGGATGCCCGGGTGCGGGTGCTGCATCGTCCGGTGAAAGACGGACTCGGCCGCGCATACCTGGCCGGCTTCGACATCGCCCTTCGGCAGGGCTACGACCTGGTCGTGGAGATCGATGCGGACGGTTCGCACGATCCCGCCGAACTGCCTGCCATGCTCGACCTGGCCCGCGGCGGAGCGGATCTCGTGCTGGGGTCGCGTTGGGTGCCCGGCGGCGCTGTGCGAAACTGGCCGTGGCTTCGTCGGGCGATCTCACGCACCGCGAATCGCTACGCGCCGTGGGCGCTGCGATCCGCCATCCGTGACATCACCGCCGGGTACCGGGTGTACCGCAGCGACGTCCTGGGCACCCTGCCGCTGGGCGAAGTCGCGTCAGAAGGCTACTGCTTTCAGATCGAGATGGCGTGGCGTGCCGAGCAGCACGGTTATCGCGTCGTCGAGCACCCGATCGTCTTCGTGGAACGCGAACGCGGCGCGTCCAAGATGCGCACGGGTATCGTCGCGGAGGCGTTCTGGCGCGTCACGATGTGGGGACTGCGACAACGACTGACGCCGCGCTCTCG
>DATMTS010000030.1:0-5731 GCA_035564555.1 Humibacter sp. | reverse complement strand
AGACACGATTGGTTGGGTGATCAGCTTGCAGGATTGGGCGGAAATTCGGCATCTTCACGTCAGTGAGGGCTTATCGGTCAGGGCGATCTCGTGGATCATAATCATGTCCCGGATGCGCGAGCCGGTGCCGACGTGGTTGTGCCATCGGTGCTTTCGGATGCGGCGCCCGGTGCGCGGCCGCGTGTGCAGCGACTTGCGCAATCCCGTGCCGTCACGGGTGAGCAGGGCGCGGTAGATCGTCTCGTGGCACACCTGCATCGCGGTCTCGGCCGGGTAGGTCTTGCGCAGTCAGCCGCTGATCTCCTGAGGCGACCAGTGCCGGTTCAGCTTGCGCTGCACCAGCTGCCGCAGCCCGGCGTTCCCGGCGAGCTTCGCCGTCTTCGGGCGCAATCGCTGCCGGTGCGCGTCGTGATCCGCGGTGGCCGGCAGGTAGCTGCCATCCGGCGCAGCGTGGCGGCGCAACTCCCGGCTGATCGTCGAGGAAGCGCGGCCGAGTTGGGTCGCGATCTGGCGCATCGAGAACCCGAGCCGGCGCAGATCCGCGATCAGCACCCGCTCCAGCAACTCCAGATAGCGGCCCGGACCTCTCGCGGCACTGGCTTGGGACAGGACGGGCAAACACCTTCAGTCGGGTGTTGCGTCGACCAACTGAATCCCGCGTCTGCCAACTGCAACGTGATTTCACGCGGTCGCGCGTCCTCTCCAAGAGCTGTCGGCGACGGGCTTCTCGAAACGAAGACGACGAACGATGAGACGACGAGACAGACGACGACATCGATCGAGCAACGAGGAAGACACGACGGATGAGAGGAACCACAGAGCCAAGAAGAGCCAAGAAGAGCCGAGGATCAGAAATAGCAATGCACGCAGGCACCCTTGGTGGGGCAGTTCACGACGCCAGGGAATGACAGTGGTCGCGGGTAAACCTTGTTGCATGGCAAATCGGGGCGTTTCAGCCAGGACGAAGCGGCGTGCGGCGGCCCATGCGAGACAACGCGAACAGCACGACGCGGCAGCCATCCGGCATGTGGAAGAGCGGGAGCGGGATGCCTCTTCGCGCGCCGCCGCCGCGCAGACTGCCGTGGCAGACAGATGGGGCACGCGCGCCGACGCCCTCGACAGGCTCGGCCAGTCGGACGGAACTTGGGACGGCTCCGGCTTGAGCAGGACGCCCTCGTCTCGGAGAGGGACGAATTGATCGCCCACCTGCGCGAGATCGATGTGAGCTGGAACCAGCTGGCGTCCCGAACCGGACTCAGCAGACAGGCACTCAGTAAGCGCGTCCCCGTAACGGAGACGGTCATCGATGAGCAATGAGCCCGCTTCCCGGCCAGCCACGTCCCCGCGCAGAAGACGGTTGTCGTGGGTGCCGGGTTCAATTTATCGAGGGGTCATCATGGCGGCGATCGAACCTCGTCTCGACGGATGGGTACGAAAGGAGATGAGCCGTGCCGCGGCCTAGGACGCCGGTTGGCGCCCATGGCGCCATCAACCTCAAACAAATCGAAGTGGGGAAATGGCGCGCCCGAACTCTGTTTCGGTTCGAGGACGGAAATCGACGCCAAGTGGAACGCTTCGCCGTGAGCCGGGCGAAAGCAGAGAACGCACTCAAACAAGCGCTCACGGTTATCGACACCCCGTCGGCCTCGGGCAGCATCGCCGGCACGACCACCATTGCGGCTCTGGCCGACGCCTATCTGGCTCAGAAGCGATCTTCGAACCGAGCACCACGAACGCTGCAGACGTACGAATACAACATCACGCAGCATGTGACCCCAGCCATCGGCCACCTGACCATCGGCGAAGCCTCGACCAAACGCATCCAGGCGTTCATCGACACCGTGGCACGCGACCACGGTTCCGGATCCGCAAAGGGCTGTCGCAGCGTGCTCTCGGGCATGTTCGCTCTTGCGATCCGAAACGACGCCGTCAGGATCAACCCTGTGATCGGAGTCGCCGGGATCGAGAAGACACGATCGCGAACCAGTACCGCACTCCCCCTCGACGAGCTCCCTACGTTCCTCGAGCGCATCCGGAATGATGAGCAACTGCGGCGGCTCGACGTGGCGGACCTCGTCGAATTCATGGCCGGAACCGGGTGCCGGATCGGTGAAGCCCTTGCGCTGCGCGTCAAGAACGTCAGCCTCGACCGGAAGACCGTCACCCTCGGTCCGTCGGTTACGAGGATCCCCCGCGAAGGCCTCACCATTCACGAGGCAGGAAAGACCGAGACGTCCAACCGCACCATCGTCGTGCCAGACGCCACCATTGCCCTCCTGAGGCGACGACTCGCTCTCATCGACTCGCAGGACGAAGCCGTCTTCCCAAGCTTTCTCGGCAAGTTGCGCGACCCCGCGAACACCGAAGCCGCTTGGCGCAGCAACCGCACCCGGCTCGGCTATCCGGACTTCAAGCTGCACGGACTCCGCAAGACCGTCGCGACCGCACTCGATGCGGCCGGCCTCTCCGCTCGGGACATCGCCGAATACCTCGGCCACAAGCGACCATCGATGACGCAAGACGTCTACATGTCCCGCACCACGCAGTCTGCAAAAGCGGCCGCAGCGCTGGATTCAAAGTTCGGGGTAAGTTCGGGGTTGGGACGCTAAAACTCCCGAGATCGTTGAGTTGGTGCCCCCGGCAGGAATCGAACCTGCGACCAAGAGATTAGAAGGCTCCTGCTCTATCCGCTGAGCTACGGGGGCGCGGATGACGTTCCACGATACCGCAGCGGACGAACACACCCGGGGCCTTTCGCCGGCCGCTCAGACGGCTCGCGCCGCGGCCGCCAGCACCTGGCGCAACGTCGGCACGCCTTCGGCACGGAACACCTCGGCACCGTCGTCGCTGCGCACGATGACGGTCGGAGTGGTGCTGATGCCCTCGCCTGCGGCTTGCGTCTCGTATCGCACAACATCGAATTCGCTCAGCCGCGCCGCCGGCACCAGTCGCTCGGCTTCGGCGAGCACGGCGCGGGTCTGCCTGCATGGTTCGCAGAACGCGGACGTGTAGAGCACGAGATGCATGGTGCGATTCTACGTTCGCCGGGCACGTCCGAGGCCGCCAGTAGACTTTCAGCCATGCCAACATCCTCGGATCGCCTCGTCTGGATCGACTGCGAGATGACGGGGCTCGATCTGGAGGTCGACGAACTCGTCGAGATCGCCGTCGTGGTCACCGATTTCGAGTTGCAGCCCCTGGATCCCGGGCTCGACATCGTGATCAAGCCCGATGCATCCGCACTGGCGAACATGAGCGAATTCGTGCGTGCGATGCACACCACCAGCGGACTCATCGAGGAGATCCCCAACGGCGTCAGCCTCGCCGACGCCGAGTACCAGGTGATGGAATACATCCTGCGGTTCGTGCCCGGAGAGCAGAAGGCTCCCCTGGCCGGCAACACCATCGGAACCGACCGGATGTTCCTGGCCAAGTTCATGCCACGGCTCGACGCCCACCTGCACTACCGCAACGTCGACGTCTCCTCGATCAAAGAACTGGCTCGCCGCTGGTATCCGCGCATCTACTTCAACTCGCCTGAGAAGAACGGCGGACACCGCGCTCTCGCCGACATCCTCGAGTCGATTCGAGAACTCGACTACTACCGTCGCGCGGTTTTCGTGCCGCAGCCCGGGCCTTCCAGCGAGGAGTGCCAATCAGTCGCCGCCGACGTGGTGCAAATCTGGTCCCCGCGTATGTAATAGAATCATCAGCGTTGCCTACGCACCACGGTGCGGCAGCAGCATGGTGGGTGTAGCTCAGTTGGTAGAGCACCTGGTTGTGGTCCAGGGGGTCGCGGGTTCAAGCCCCGTCACTCACCCGCAGGGAGTGCGGCCGAGAACGCCGAGCGTTCTCGTGCCGAACATCCCCGAGGGTCGAGCACCGAAGCTGTAATCATCGCGTCGTCTTCGTGCCGCGCCCAACTGACTCTTCATGAACCGCCGCTGCGGTAATCGCGCTGGATCGACATGGATCAGTCGGGCTCTGATCTCGCGCCGCGGACTGGGGGCAGAGCCGACCCGCGAGCGATCGATACGGTTGTCGAGTGACCGGGGGCAGACACAGGGCAGAGCCCCGACGGCGGATCAGGTGGCGTAGCGGATCCAAGCAGGCGGCAGCATCCGATCCTCCGGCGCCGCAAGCGGCTCCGGCTCCCGCGGCACCCGGTTGGTACCCCGATTGGGAGCGATCGGACGCCTGGCGCTGGTGGTCTGGCGCATTCTGGACCGAACACCGGTGGCCGCCGCCCCCGCCCCGACTGGAGGCGGCTCCTCCTGTCATGCACGCGGCGCGCCTCCCGGACCTGCGTGACCGCATCCCGGCCCAATCACTCATCGAGGAATTGATGCGCCTGGATTCCGACGGCAGCGTGTCTGCCGAAGCGGAACCCTGGTACCGCGGCGCTGTGGGAGAACGGATCGTCGCCGCCGAGCTAGGGACGCTCGGCAACGATTGGACCGTTCTGCATTCTGTTCCGGTCGGCACAGGCGGAAGCGACATCGATCATCTGCTCATCGGACCGTCCGGCGTGTACACACTGAACACCAAGCATCACCGCGGCAAGTCGGTCTGGGTGGCGTCGCACGCGATGATGGTCGGCGGCAACAGGGTGCCCTACCTCCGCAACGCCGCCCACGAAGCACGGCGAGCCGAACGTCTGCTCACTGCTGCAAGCGGGCTCAGCGTAGACGTCTTCGGTCTCATCGTGCTGGTCGGGGTGACGCGGCTGACGATCAAAGAACAACCGGATGCCGACGGAGTCGACGTCCGTGTTGTTCGCCAGAGCGATCTGCTCCAAGCGCTGCGTGGGCGTCGCGTCTACAGCGACGAACAAGTGCGACGCATTGCGGATGCTGCCGCTCGGCCCGAGACCTGGAGCCCGCGGCCACTTCCGGCCACGGACTCCACAGTCCTGACCGCCCGATTCGACGAGTTCGAACGCAAACTGCGTGCGCGACCCTCCCGGGACCATCCGCGGATGCCTCGGCAGACCCGCTCCTCCGGACCTCGGCGGCCGGAAGCACGACCTGCGCGCAGGAAGACGGCGTGGAAGTCGCCGACTCGGGGACCGCGCAAGCAGTCGTCTTGGGGTTCGCTCATCGGCTCGGTGATCGCGATCGGCGCGGCTCTTGCTCTGGCGTACGCCCTCTCGCATCCCCCCTCGGTTGCTCCGTCACCTGCATTCGCGACGGTCCAAGCGGAGCGAACAGCACTCGCGCACGCTGCCGGTACTGCGGCCTACGTCTTGAAAAACCATGCCATGGGCGGCATCCCTGCCTCACTCGTGCTCTCCGCGGACGGCACCCGGCTTGCTACGCCGACGGGAATCCTCCTGGTGACGCTGCCGACGAAGACAGTAATGTCGTACGCGGTCGGGGTGAACGGGCACGCTTACACACTGACGCTGACGGGCTCGGAATACGGCGACTCGGTGGTGGTGACGCCCGAAGGCGGCGTGGTGATGAGTCGCTGAACCGGCCCTTGCCAGCGTCGCCGGCGGCGCGGCCATCACCCGGTTAGCACGCCGGCCGCGCGAGCCGGCTCCGCATAGGCGGTCGCCAGCGTCTGGATCGTGTCGTGCGCGTTGAGCCCACTCGGGTTCGGAACGATCCACAACTCGGCATCCGCGATGCGTTCGGGCTGCAGCCCCGCCACGGCGCGCGGACGGTCGAACGCTTGCCGGTAGGCGGTGATGCCGACGACGGCGACCACCGCCGGATGCCACGACCGC
>DATMTS010000029.1:0-19077 GCA_035564555.1 Humibacter sp. | reverse complement strand
AGGTGGCACGATGCGCCGCCGTCGGTCGTTGTAGTCCTCGTCAGTACCTATAGTCCGCGTTCGAGAGAAGCCTTGTGAAGCGCATAGCCAAGAGCCCGTGGCTCTGGATCATCGTCGCCGTGGTGGGCGTGCTGCTCGCCCTCCAGTACCTCGCGCCGCACGGCGGCGGGGCGGAGATCACCACGTCCCAGATGGTCAAGTACATCGACGACGGCGACGTCAAGGACATCACGTTCGTCGACGGCGACCAGCAGATCAAGGCCACGCTCAAGGACGGCGTCCGCGACGCCGGCAGCAAGGTCACCACGCACTGGGTCGACGGTGCCCAGGAGCCGCTGATCAGCAAGGTCCAGCAGCAGGTCGACCAGGGCAAGATCGAGGAGTACAACTCCCAGGTCGCCCAGCCCAGCCTGCTCGGGTCGATCGTCAGCTTCCTGCTGCCCTTCGTCTTCATCGTGCTGCTGTTCCTGTTCCTGATGAACCAGGTGCAAGGTGGCGGTGGCCGCGGCGTCATGCAGTTCGCCAAGTCGAAGGCGAAGCTGATCACCAAGGACATGCCGAAGACGACGTTCGCCGACGTCGCCGGCGTGGACGAGGCGATCGAGGAGCTCGGCGAGATCAAGGAGTTCCTCCAGGAGCCCGCCAAGTTACAGGCCGTCGGCGCCAAGATCCCCAAGGGAGTGCTGCTCTACGGCCCGCCCGGCACCGGCAAGACCCTGCTGGCGCGTGCGGTGGCCGGTGAGGCCGGGGTGCCGTTCTACTCCATCTCCGGGTCGGACTTCGTCGAGATGTTCGTCGGCGTGGGCGCCTCCCGGGTGCGCGACCTGTTCGAGCAGGCCAAGGAGAACGCCCCGGCCATCGTGTTCATCGACGAGATCGACGCCGTCGGCCGGCACCGTGGCGCCGGCATGGGCGGCGGCCACGACGAGCGCGAGCAGACCCTCAACCAGCTGCTGGTGGAGATGGACGGCTTCGACGTCAAGACGAACGTCATCCTGATCGCGGCGACCAACCGGCCCGACATCCTCGACCCCGCGTTGCTGCGTCCCGGACGCTTCGACCGGCAGATCGGCGTGGATGCGCCGGACCTGCAGGGCCGCAAGAGGATCCTCGAAGTGCACGGTCGCGGCAAGCCGCTGGCCAAGGGCGTCGACCTCGAGGTCGTCGCACGCAAGACCCCCGGATTCACCGGCGCCGACCTGGCGAATGTGCTGAACGAGGCCGCACTGTTGACCGCGCGTTCGAATGCGCAGCTGATCGACAACCGCGCGCTCGATGAGGCGATCGACCGCGTCATCGCCGGCCCGCAGCGCCGCACCCGCGTGATGAAGGACAAAGAGAAGCTCATCACCGCGTACCACGAGGGCGGCCACGCGCTCGCTGCTGCCGCGATGAACTACACCGATCCGGTGACCAAGATCACGATCCTGCCGCGCGGCCGGGCACTCGGTTACACGATGGTGCTTCCGCTGGAAGACAAGTATTCGATCACCCGCAACGAGCTACTCGACCAGCTCGCCTACGCGATGGGCGGCCGCGTCGCCGAAGAGATCATCTTCCACGACCCGACCACGGGGGCATCCAACGACATCGAGAAGGCCACCGGCATCGCGCGGAAGATGGTCACCGAGTACGGCATGAGCGCCGACGTCGGAGCCGTGAAGCTCGGTCAGTCCTCCGGCGAGATGTTCCTCGGGCGTGACATGGGACACCAGCGCGACTACTCGGAGCGCATCGCCGAGCGCGTCGACGCCGAGGTGCGCGCGCTGATCGAGAAGGCGCACGACGAGGCATATGAGGTGATCACGAACAACCGTGAGATCCTCGATCGGCTCGCGCGCGAATTGCTCGAGAAGGAGACCCTCGACCACAACCAGATCGCTGAGATCTTCACCGATATCAAGAAGCTGCCCGAGCGGCCGGAGTGGGTCTCCAGTGAGAACCGCCCGTCGTCGTCGATGCCGCCCATTGCCTTCCCGGAGCCCGAGACGGCCCCGATCGATCAGGGCGTGGTCGACGGAGGCGTCGGTTCGGAGCCGCCGTCGAAGCCGAAGCGCTCGCGGCAGTCCAAGCCGCGCCCGGCCACGGCGTAAGGACCCAGTTGACCGTCGACCGCGCGCGCGTCGAGGCGGCCGTCGTCGAGATCCTGCACGCGATCGGCGAGGATACCGGCAGAGACGGGCTTCGTTCGACGCCGAGCAGGGTGGCCGATGCCTACGTCGAGTTCTTCGCCGGTGTGGGTCAGGATCCGCTCGAGCAGCTGCGCGACTCGGTTCCGCTCGGCGAGCATGAACCCGAGACCGTGCTGGTGCGCGACATCGCGTTCCGTTCGGTCTGCGAGCATCATCTGCTGCCGTTCGTCGGGGTCGCTCACATCGCGTACCTGCCGGGGGATCGGATCGTCGGTCTCGGCCGGTTGGCGCACCTGGTCGAGACGCTCGCGGCACGGCCTCAACTGCAGGAGCGCCTGACCGAGCAGGTCGCCGACGCACTGCAGGAGGGCTTGGCTGCGCGGGGCGTGCTGGTCGTGATCGACGCGGTGCATGCGTGCGTGACGACGCGGGGACCGCGCCAGACCGCGAGCTCGACGCTGACCATGGCCAGCCGGGGCGAGCTCGCCGAGCCCGCTCAGCGCGCGGAGTTGATCACGCTCATCGGCCGGGACGCCGGATGACGCTCGTGATGGGTGTGCTGAACGTCACACCCGACTCGTTCAGCGACGGCGGTCTGTGGTTCGACACGGATGCCGCGATCGCGCATGGGATCGAGCTGGCCGCGCAAGGCGCCGACATCGTCGACGTAGGCGGCGAGTCCACCCGGCCGGGGGCATCCCGGGTGCCGGTGCAGACCGAGATCGAACGCGTCGTCCCGGTCGTCACGGAACTCGCCGCTCGTGGCATCCGGGTGAGCGTCGACACGATGAACGCGCGTACGGCGTGGGCGGCGGCCGAGGTCGGCGCCGCCATCATCAACGACGTCTCCGGCGGCCTCGCCGACCCGGCGATGAGCGAGGCCGCGGTTCGCAGCGGCCTGGACTATGTCGTGATGCACTGGCGCGGCCACAGCGCCGACATGAACTCCCTGGCGCGCTACACCGATGTCGCGCGCGAGTCGCGCGACGAGCTCTTCGCCCGGGTCGATGCGCTCGTCGCCGCCGGTGCCGACCCCGCCAAGCTCATCATCGATCCAGGTCTCGGCTTCTCGAAGAACGCCGAGCACAACTGGCAGGTGCTCGCGCATCTGAGGGTGTACGAGGAACGCGGGCTGCCGGTGCTGATCGGCGCCTCGCGCAAGCGGTTCCTCGGGTCGCTGCTGCCGCAGGACGCGCCGGTCGAGGCACGGGATGCCCCGACCGCGGTGATCAGCGCGCTCGCGGCGCAGGCGGGTGTCTGGGCCGTGCGCGTGCACGACGTGCCCTCGACCCGGATTGCGCTCGACGTGGTGGCCCATTGGGCCGCGGCGGCGGCCCTGAAGGACGTCGATGCGTGAGGATGGTGTCATGACGACCGACAGCATCTCGCTCACCGGCCTGCGCGTGCACGCCCACCACGGGGTCTTCGACTTCGAACGAGAGAACGGGCAGGACTTCGTCATCGATGTGACTGTCTGGCTGGCCCTTGCGCCCGCGGCACGCGGCGACGATCTCGGCGCCACGGTGCACTACGGCGAACTCGCCGAAGCGGTGCATTCGGCGGCCCTGCACGATCCCGTCGACCTGATCGAGACCCTCGCCGAACGGGTCGCATCGGTCGCGCTGCGGTTCCCCGGCGTGCAGCGCACCCGGGTCACCGTGCACAAGCCGAACGCTCCGATCCCGGTGCCGTTCGACGACGTCGCGGTCACGATCGAGCGGGCGTCGGCCGAGCCGGGGCACGAGAGCGGAGCGACCCCGTGACGCCCGGCGTTCACGCGCCGCGGCCGCAGCGGATGCGACTGGACGTGCCGGCGGTGCTCGCACTGGGCAGCAATCTCGGCGACCGGGAGGCGACCCTGCACGCCGCGATCGACGACCTGCAGGCGACCGCGGGTATCCAGGTGCAGGCCGTGTCACCGTTCGTCGAAACCCCGGCGCTCCGCCTCGACGGGGTCGACGATGCCGCGCCGCGCTATCTGAACGCTGTCGCGTTGATCCGCACCACGCTCGACCCGCTCGATCTCCTGGGCGCGGTGGGGCGCATCGAAGACGCGCACGGCCGGGTGCGCTCGCACCGCTGGGGCGATCGCACCCTCGACATCGACATCATCGACGTCGACGGGCGCACCATGCAGTCGGATCGGCTGACGCTTCCGCATCCACGTGCCGCCGAGCGGGCGTTCGTGCTGGTGCCATGGCTGCAGGTGGACCCGGATGCCGTGCTGCCCGGCCACGGGCGGGTCACCGAACTCGCCGCTCACACCACCGATCGGGTCGAGGAGTACCACACCGCTGCCCGATCCGATGAGGAAGGCGGTCAGGCATGAAGCGCACGCACGCCACCTCTTTGATGGCAATCGGAGTGCTCGGCCTGGCCGTCGGCTTCCTGCTGGAGACGGCGCTCGTGGGCACCGGCAGCCCCCTGCTGATTCCGCCACTGGCACTGCCGGTCACGCTCATCGCGATCGGTGTCATCGTGGTTCTGCTCGCGTTGCCGGTGCGACGAGCCGTGCATGCGGACGTCAAGACCCACATCGACCCGTTTCGCGCCATGCGCGTCGCCGTTCTGGCCAAGGCATGCAGTCTGACCGGGTCGCTGCTGGGCGGGGTCGGCGTCGGGATGTTGATCTACGTGCTCACGCGGTCGGTGTTGCCCGGCTCTGCGAGCGTCTGGCTGACGGCCGCCGTCGCATTCGGCGGCATCGCGTTGATGATCGGCGGGCTGATCGCCGAGTTCTTCTGCACGCTCCCCCCGCCGAGCGACGAGGACGAGACGTCAGCCGACCAGGCGCCGGCCCGCTGAGGTCCGAAGCCTGACGACCCGCGGCCGGGTCGTCAGCTTGCCGCGTGCTTCACCAGCGCGGCGATCTTCTTCTCCTCGGCGCCGGTCAGCTTCACGAGGGCGTAGGCGCTGGGCCACATCTCGCCGTCGTCGAGATTCGCCTTGTCGCTGAAACCGAGTTCTGAGTACCGCATCTTGAACTTCGCGCCGGGCTTGAAAAAGCAGATCACGGCGCCGTCCTTCGCGTAGGCCGGCATTCCGTACCACGTGCGCGGGGCGAGTTCGGGAACTGCCTCCTTGACGATGGCGTGCACCCGTTCCGCCAGCAAGCGATCCGCGTCGGCCATCTGGGCGATCTTCGCGAGCACGTCTTTCTCGCCGTCCTCCTTCGTCGCGCGCGAACCACGTCGCGCGGTGGTCTTCAGCTCGTCGGCGTACTCCTTCATCGCGGCTCGTTCTTCCGCTGTGAAGCCCTCGTACGTCTTCTTCTTCGCGTCAGTCATTGCAGGTTCCCTTCCGTGCGACCCGATGTGCACGACACGATGTCGATGATCCCCATGCTAGGCACCGCGGGGCATCCGCTGCTTCTCCAGATCTGCTCGATCGGGCTGCCCGCCGGCACCGCGACTACGATGGATGACGACCTGTCAGTCGGCCGTCGGGAGCAATGGGATGCAGCGCCTGGACATTCAGACCGACTGGAACCGCGTCTCGCCCAAGTACGTCGTCGTCGTGCTCGTCGGTTCCTTCGTCGGCGGCGTGGTGGCCGCGGCGATCGCGCTGTTCTGCTGGCTCGTGCTGCAGTGGTCGTGGGCGTGGATAGCGCTTATCGTGATCGGCGTCGTGACGGTCGTGCAACTGATCATCGCGGGGCGTCGCGCGCGTGCCATCGGGTACCGGCTGCGCGACGACGACCTGCTGATGCGGCGAGGCATCATGTTCCAGCGCTTCGTCTCGGTGCCGTACGGCCGGATGCAGCTGGTGGATGTCACGCGCGGTCCGGTCGCTCGCATGCTCGGTCTCGCCGACCTCAAGTTCGTCACGGCAGCGGCATCCAGCGGCATCGAGATCCCCGGGTTGCCCGAAGACGACGCGGCGACACTGCGCGACCGCCTGGTCACCCTGGCCGAAAGCCGCCGGACGGGCCTGTGAGCGAGCAGGAAGCCCGACCGCCCGTCGTGCCGCACTCGGGCGGCACCGTGCCGCAGCAGTCCGGCCTCGCCGACGGCGAGTGGCACCGGTTGCATCCGCTGACGCCGCTGTTACGCGGTGGCGTGGCCCTGATCGCGGTGCTCGGCATCATCATCGCGAACCTGCGCGAACGCATCATCGACTTCTTCGTGCACATGCCGCAGTACGGCGGCGACCCGATCGACGAGATCTACAACCGCGGCCTCACCGGCTGGGCCCTGCTGGCCGTCGCGATCGCGATTTTGCTCGCGATCGGCGGCTTCTACCTGGCCTGGCGGATGCAGACCTACCGGGTCGGCGACGACTCGGTGGAGTTGCGCAGCGGCATCTTCTCCCGCTCGCACCGCAAGGCACGCCTCGACAGGATCCAGGGCATCAACCTGCATCGTCCGTTGCTCGCACGCATCGTCGGCGCCGCGAAACTCGAGATCGTCGTCGCCGGGCACGATGCCAACCTGCATCTGGCGTATCTGAATTCGCACGCCGCCGAGCAACTGCGCCGTGAGATCCTGCGGCTCGCCTCCGGGGCGCGGGCGCAGGCGGTTTCACCGAGCCAGGCCGCCGCGCCACCGCCCGGCCCGGAGCCGATCGACGGTGCACCGGCCGTGGCGGATGCGCAAGGGTTCGCACCGTCGGCGCAGCGCTCGCGGGCCGGCGGGTTCTCCGATCTGGTCGTCAACCGGGTCGACGAGTTCATCACGCCGGCCGACCTCGACCCGGATGCTGCCCCGCCCGACTCGATCGTCAAGATGCACCCGGCGCGACTGGCCGGTTCCCTGATCTTCAGCGGCTTCACGGTCGTGATGCTGCTCGTGCTGGCGGCGATCATCCTGGGTGCGGCGACCGGGCGCATCTGGGTGTTGCTCGCCATCCTGCCGGGCGTGCTCGGCGCCTTCGGCTTCTACACGCGTCGTTTCAGCAAGTCGCTGCGCTATTCGATCTCGGGCAGCCGCGACGGAGTGCGCGTGGGATTCGGGCTCCTGACGACGAGCAGTGAGACCATCCCGCCCGGGCGCATCCATGCCGTCGAGATCCTGCAGCCTCTGCTCTGGCGGCCGTTCGGTTGGTGGCAGGTGCGCATCAACACGGCGGGACGCTCACGGCAGAAAGGGGCGGCGGGCGAAGCCAACACCACGACGCTGCCGGTCGGCAGCGCAACAGACGTCGAGCGCGTGCTGCCACTGCTGCTTCCCGGAATGGACGACACCGCGCGCACCGGCATCGCCCGCGCCGCGATGTCGCGTGCGGCCGACCAGAGCGTCTTCACCGCCGCGCCGCCGCGGGCCAGATGGCTGCGCCCCTTCTCGTGGCGCCGCACCGGATACGCGATCGCCGACGGCAACGTGGTGCTGCGGCACGGCGCCGTATGGCGACGGGTGATGTTCGTTCCGCTGGCGCGGCTGCAGAGCGTCACGGTGGAGCAAGGTCCCGCGCACCGGGTTCTCGGTCTCGCATCGGCAGCCGTGCACACGGTCGAAGGCCCGGTGCGACCACGGCTTTCGGTCATCGGCGTCGACGACGCACTCACCTTCTTCGACCTGGTCGGCGCGGGCGCGATCGACTGGGCAGGGCGAGACACCTCCCACCGGTGGAGCGCATCGTGAGCGCCCAGCGTTCCGGCCGGCTCGGCGTCGGCATCGTCGGAGCCGGACGGGTCGGTCCCGTGCTCGGTGCGGCGCTGGCCGGTGCCGGGCATGCACTCGTGGGCGTGAGCGCCGTGTCGGAGGCGAGCCGGGAGCGAGCACGCGACATGCTGCCCGGCGTTCCGCTGCTGGAGATCCCCGACCTCATCGAGCGCAGCGAACTCGTGCTGCTCGCCGTGCCGGATGCCGTGTTGCGCGACCTGGTCTCCGGTCTGGCAGCCACCGGCGCCTGGCAACCGGGACAGCTCGTCGTGCACACCGCGGCGGCGCACGGCATCGAGGTGTTGCGCCCCGCGCTCGCAGCGGGAGCCATTCCGCTGGCCATCCACCCCGCGATGGCGTTCACCGGAACCCGGCTCGATCTGGCGCGTCTGGCCGAGACGTATTTCGCCGTCACCGCCCCCGGTCCCGTGCAGCCGATCGGCCAGGCGCTCGTGGTCGAGATGGGCGGTGAACCCGTGCTGATCGGTGAAGAGAACAGGCGCGCGTACGCGGAGGCGATCGCGACCGCAACGACCTTCTCCCGGGCCATCGTCGAGCAGGCCAGCGGCATCCTCGCCGGGCTCGGCGTGGAGAACCCCGGCGGGTACCTCAGCTCGCTGATCCGCTCGACCGTCGACGAGGCGCTGCGCACTGCCGGCGCGCCCACCGCCCTCGACCTGGGCGATCTGGGGAGCACCGGCGACGACCAGTGGCCCGGAGGAACGCGATGACCGACATCCATACCACCATCGACGGGTTGCGAGCCGCCCTCGCACCTCATCGTTCCGCCGGTCGACGCGTCGCGCTGGTGGCGACGATGGGAGCGTTGCACGCCGGCCACCTGGCGCTGGTGCGGCGCGCTCGTGCCGTCGCCGACGTGGTGGTGGTGTCGATCTTCGTCAACCCGCTGCAGTTCGGGCCTTCTGAGGACCTCGACCGGTATCCCCGCACCCTGGACGCCGATGTCGTCGTACTGGACGCGCTGGCCGACCTGGTCTTCGCGCCGTCGACCGGTGAAATGTATCCGGACGGTCCCATCGCAACGCGGATCACCGCCGGCGAAGTGGGCTCGCTCTACGAAGGAGCCTCGCGGCCGGGGCATTTCGATGGCATGCTCACGGTCGTCGCGAAGCTGCTGAACATCGTGCAACCGGGCGTGACCGTCTTCGGACAGAAGGATGCGCAGCAGGTGTTCCTGGTGCGGCGCATGCTGCGCGACCTCGATCTGCCGGTCTGTGTCGAAGTGGAACCGACGGTGCGCGAAGGCGACGGGCTCGCGCTCTCCAGTCGCAACCGCTACCTGGATCAGTCGGAGCGACGGGCAGCGGTCGCGCTCTCCGCGGCACTCTCGGATGCCGGCGACGCGGCAGCCGGCGGTGCGGCGGCGGCACGTCGGGCGGCCTCGATGCGATTCGACGGCGAGCGGGCGGTTAAGCTGGACTACCTCGTCATCGTCGATCCGGCGACGTTCCTGCCGGTCGCGGACGACTACCGCGGGCCGGCGATCCTCTTGGTGGCCGCCCGGGTGGGAAGCACCCGCCTCATCGACAACGCATCGCTGCACCTCGGCTGACCGGCTCGACGCCGGCGGCCGGCAGCAGCAGAAAGACCGGAGCATGGCAGAGCCGCAGACGCCGACCCCCGAACGCGCCGATATCGACCCGAGCGCCGATGCGCGCGCTGCCGACCCGCGCGGCGCCGGCGTGCCTGCGGCCGAACCGGGCGACGCTCAGCTCAGCGACCTCGAGATCAGTGAGCAGAAGTCCGTTCGCCTAGCCAAACGAGAGCGCCTGATCGCCGAAGCGACGGATGCCGCAGGCGGGGCGTACCCGGTCTCGGTGCCGATCACCGCCACGATTCCGCAGTTGCGCGAGCGATACGACTCGCTGCAGGCCGACGAGAGAACCGGCGTCGAGGTCGGGATCGCGGGCCGAGCCGTTCACCTGCGTAACACCGGCAAGCTGTGCTTCGCCGTGCTCCAGGCCGGAGACGGATCACGCATCCAGGCGATGGTCTCCCTTGCCTCGGTCGGCGAGGAGTCCCTCGCTCGCTGGAAGGAACTCGTCGACCTCGGCGATCACGTCTTCGTCTTCGGCGAGGTCGTCTCGAGCCGCCGTGGAGAACTGTCGATCATGGTGAGCGAGTGGCGCATCGCGGCCAAGGCCATCCTGCCGCTGCCGAACCTGCACACGGAGCTCTCCGAAGAGACCCGGGTTCGCAACCGCTACCTCGACCTGATCGCCCGCGAGCAGGCTCGCACCAACGTGATCAGCCGCGCCAAGGCGGTCGCCTCGCTTCGCTCGACCTTCACCGCCCGCGGCTACATCGAGGTCGAGACTCCGATGCTGCAGACCATGCACGGCGGGGCATCCGCCCGGCCTTTCGTGACGCACTCCAACGCGTTCGACACCGAACTGTACCTGCGCATCGCGCCCGAGCTCTTCCTCAAGCGCGCCGTGGTGGGCGGCATCGATCGGGTGTTCGAGATCAACCGCAACTTCCGCAACGAGGGCGCCGACTCGACCCACTCGCCGGAGTTCGCGATGCTCGAGGCGTACGAGGCCTACGGCGACTACAACACGATGGCCGAACTCACGCAGACGCTGATCCAGGACGCCGCGTCGGCGACTTCCGGAAGCCACGTCGTGACCTGGGCCGACGGCACCGAATACGACCTCGGCGGGGAATGGGACCGGATCTCCATGTACGAGAGCCTCTCCCAGGCCGCCGACCTCGAGATCACGCCCGACACGCCGATCCAGAGGCTGCGCGAACTCGCCGATGCCCAGGGCATCGAGGTGCCGCATCCGCTCGCCGGAAAGTACGTCGAAGAACTCTGGGAGCACTTCGTCAAGGGTGCGCTGCACCGGCCGACGTTCGTGATGGACTTCCCGTTGGACACCTCCCCGCTCGTGCGCGAGCACCGCTCGATTCCCGGCGCTGTCGAGAAGTGGGACCTCTACATCCGGGGATTCGAGTTGGCGACCGGCTACTCCGAACTGGTCGATCCGGTCGTGCAGCGCGATCGATTCGTCGAACAGGCGCGGCTCGCGGCAGCGGGCGACGACGAAGCGATGCGCCTCGACGAGGAGTTCCTGCGCGCTCTGGAATTCGGGATGCCTCCCTCGGGCGGCATGGGCATGGGCATCGATCGGCTGCTCATGGCGCTCACAGGGCTGGGAATTCGCGAGACCATCCTGTTCCCACTCGTCAAGTAGCCGTCTTGGTCTTCTTGACCTGCGCAGAGCGTCTTGACCTGCGCAGAGGGCGCGCAGCAATCGGGACGCAAAGCGTGAGCGGGCCGCTAGACGCCGCGTCGGCGCAGGTGCTCCTGGGTCAGCGCCTCCATCTCCTCGTCGCTGAGCTCGTCCAGTTGCTTGGCCTCTTTACGGTCTGAGCGCGTCCATCGCAGGAAGAGGATGATCAGCACCGGCACGTCCGCGATCTCGGCGATGAACCAGAGGAAGTCGCCCGAGAGGTGCTGGTCGTGCAGGGGGCTGGGAAACCACGAGGGGAGCGTTCCGGTGATCGCCGGCGCGTGGTCGAGTACCGCGTCGTTCAGGCGCAACAGGATGCCCGGGATGGCATCCATCACGAGCTCGACGAAAGCCAGCATGAACTCCGCCGTGATGAACAGGCTGGTGCGAGTCAGGCTGTGGTCGACGATCGGAAGTGCCATCAGCAGGCCGATCGCGGGCACGCCGACGGTGATGAACGCCTCCCAGCCCGGCGCGCCCCGCAACGTGGCGGCGAACGGGGTGAGGAACACCATGAACGCGGCGATGGCCGCCAGCGGAGCGAACACCGCGTTCCCGATCAACCGCACCGGCCACGATGCCAGCACGCGTTCCATGATGCGCAGCGGCAGTCCGCTCAACGCGACTCTGGCGAGTTCGACGGGGCGGCCGAGGCAGAGCAACGACGGCACGGCGAACAACAGCAGGGCGATGCGCGTCGAGAACGCCCAGCGCAACTCGGTGCTGTACGCGCCGAGGAACCCGAACGACACCCACGCATACGACCCGAGTCCCAGCGCGAAGAATGCGACCGTCGGCCACCAGTGCCAGCGCACGCCGGCGCGTCCAGCCAGCAGGATGCCGCCGAGATAGGCCAGCGTGGCGACCACGATCACGGCGAACGCCACGGCGTCGAACCGGAAGGTGGTCAGGAAGGTGACGACGGGAGGCGTGGGAGGACTCCATTCTCACGACGGGACAGGATTCTCACGACGAGACGGGCGCCCCCATTATCCGTCGCCAGGATGTGAACGCGGGCGGGCTTCATCCCCCTCCGGGCCGACCCGGCCGCTACCGAGGTCTGCGGGCTGTTGCGCAGCGAGCACGCGTATCCTGGAATGACTATGAACGACGTCTGGTCCGGCATCATCTGGTCGCTCGCACCCACCGTGCTGGTGGGACTCATCTTCTGGGTCGTGATGCGTGCCGTCATCCGTGCCGACCGCACGGAGCGCAAGGTCTACGCCAAGATGGAGGCCGAGGAGCGCGCCAAGCGCGGCTTGCCGCAAAAGTCATAGGGTTCGGCTACCTTAGCGGCAGGAGCCCGCGTTGCGGGCCGACGACGCTAAGGACAGCGGATGGGTTCGGGCACCTGGACGGCGATCATCATCGTCCTGGCGCTGCTCGTCGATTTCATCATCCGTGTGGTATCGATCATCGTGGTGCCGCGCAATCGTCGTCCCACCTCCGCAACGGCGTGGCTGCTGGCGATCTTCTTCATACCGTACATCGGGGTGCTGTTCTTCCTGCTGATCGGCAGTTACAAACTGCCCAAGGCACGTCGTGAGAAGCAGCAGCAGATCAACGAGTTCATCCTCGACAGCACAGAGGGCATGGAACGCGTTCGCCGCGACCATCCCTGGCCGCCGTGGCTCGAATCGGTCGTGACGCTCAACCGCAACCTCGGGGCGATGCCACTGGTGGGCGGCAACACGGCATCCCTGATCCGCGACTATCGGGGCTCGTTGGATGCCATGACGGAGGCGATCGACCAGGCGAAGCGCTATGTGCACGTCGAGTTCTACATCCTCACCTGGGACAAGACCACCGGGCCTTTCTTCGATGCGCTCGAAGCAGCGGTGAAGCGGGGAGTGCGCGTCCGGGTGATGCTCGACCACATCGCATCGCTGCGCACCCGGCACTACAAGCGAACGATCAAACGGTTGGCGTCGATGGGCGCCCAGTGGTGCCTGATGCTGCCGGTGCAGCCGTTCAAGGGCAAGTACCAGCGACCCGATCTGCGCAATCACCGCAAGCTGCTGGTCGTCGACGGCGCGGTCGGGTTCATGGGCTCGCAGAACGTGATCGATCGCAGTTACGACAAGCGCAGCAACGAGCGCCGCGGGCTGAAGTGGCAGGAACTCGTCACGCGCCTCGAGGGCCCGATCGTGGCAGGCCTGAACGCGATCTTCATCACAGACTGGTACACCGAGACCGACGAGTTCCTCGGACGAGAACGAGAACCTGTCGCCCCGTTGCGCGCCGAAGAGACGATCGACTGCCAACTCGTGCCGAGCGGACCGGGATTCGACGGTGAGAACAACCTGAAGCTCTTCCTCACGCTGCTCTACAACGCGGAGCGCAAGATCGTCATCACCAGTCCGTACTTCGTACCCGACGAGGCGATGCTCACCGCCCTCACCTCGGCCGTGCAACGCGGAGTGCAGATCGAATTGTTCGTCAGCGAGATCGGCGACCAGGCTCTCGTCTACCATGCCCAGCGCTCGTACTACGAGCAGTTGCTGCGAGCCGGAGTGAAGATCTGGATGTACCGAGCACCGTACATCCTGCACGCCAAGCACTTCACCATCGACGACGATGTGGCGGTGATCGGGTCGAGCAACATGGACATGCGCTCGTTCCAGCTGAACATGGAGATCTCGCTCATGGTGCGCGGCCCGTCGTTCGTCGCGGAGATGCGCGAGACGGAGCAGTCGTACCGGGACAACGGTCGTGAGTTGACGCTCGAGGAATGGTTGCGCCAACCGTTGCGTAAGACGGTGCTCGACAACCTTGCGCGTTTGACGTCTGCCTTGCAGTAAGGCCTGACGCCTGCGCCCCGGTGCCGCTGTTACGTCCGCGGCCTCAGTCGCACGCTCGGCAGTTCGGGGGCGGGCAGTGGGTTCCCGTCGTAGCCGTCGACGGTGCCGAACCGGCCCGAGGCATCCGCTCCGCCGATCACCTCCCGTTGCCACTGCGACCGGTAGCCGACGACCTCTTCGTGACTGCGACCGATGAAGTTCCACCACATGACCAACTGCTCGCCGAGCGGGGTGCCACCGAGCAGCAGGATGCGCGCGCCCACGTCGCTTGTGATCCGCACGGCCTGCCTGCCAGGGTCGAGATAACCGAGTTCACGACGCGCGAGCGGCTCGTCGTCGACGGCGACGGCACCGAGGTCGACCAGGATGCCGTGTTCGAAGTCCTCATCGAGCACGAGATCGAGGTCGGTGCCGGGCGGCAGGTCGAGTTGAGCTCCGAGCAGCGGGCTGAAGACGGACGCCTCGGCGCGGCACCCGGCCAGCTCGCCGATGAAGACGCGCACGGTGGTCCCCTGCAGCTGCACCGGCTGCGGAACGGTGTGCTCGAAGAACGGCGCATGATCGCGTGCCGTCTCGGGCAGCGCCACCCACAGTTGTGCCCCGTGCAACACCGTCGTGCCCGGCGTCGACACCTCCGAGTGGCTGATTCCGCGCCCCGCCGTCATCAGGTTCAGCTCGGCCGGCCGCACGAACGCGTGCGAGCCGACGCTGTCTCGGTGCTCGATCTCGCCTTCGAACAGCCAGCTCACGGTCTGCAGTGCCGTGTGCGGATGCGGTGGAACGCGCATGCCGCCGGTGGCGGACACGTCGTCCGGACCGTAGTGATCGAGAAAGCACCAGGCGCCGATCGTGGATCGGGTGCGCTGCGGCAGGGTGCGGTGAACGGTCATCGCGCGCGGACCGCCCAGCGGCACTTCGCGCGGGACGAGCACCTCCAGCCGCCGATCCGCGACCGTCGTCGCCGTGGCATCCGCCACCACCTCGTCTGGGTGGGTTTCGAGGTTGCTCATAGCGGGCATCCTACGTCGCTCTCGTAGCATTGGGGCATGCCGCTCACCCGCCGTCTCCGCTCGCGTGCCGTCGTCTTCGGAGCCGTGGCGATCGGGCTCACGATCGCGCTCGCCGGATGCTCGACGAACTCGACGAAACCGGTCACCGACTACGCGGGAGAACCGAAAGGCATCGACGCGCCCGCGGCCAGCGCCGGGGGAGCGCCGTTCTCGGTCTGGCTGAAGAACGGCGACCAGTTCACGATCACGCTCTACGGCAGCTCGGTGTGCCCGCCGATCGCGACGAAGTATTCACTGGTGGGCAAGAACACCATGAAGGTCACGGTGCCGCAGACGCCCACGGGCAAGAAGTGCGCGATGGACTACACCCCGCACACCACCGTGTTCTCGACACCGAACACCATCGACCGGCACCGCAAGGTGATGATCACCGCCCAGCAGATGACCTTCACGCTCGCGCCGCTGACCGCGAAGTAGGGCCGCCGGGCGGGTGTCCGGACGCACCTCTGAATTCGAACTCGCCCGAGCGTGCACAGTCAAGGGTCAAGAGAACGTCACGCCTACGGCGAACAGAGGCATGTACAAGGGGAAGCGCTGGTTACTCTCTTTGTATCGAGGCCGCGCAGCCACGGCTTCGAGGGGAGTGACCACATGTTTGAGAGATTCACCGACCGAGCCCGTCGCGTCGTCGTTTTGGCCCAAGAAGAGGCCAAGATGCTCAACCACAACTACATCGGCACCGAGCACATCCTGCTCGGTCTGATCCACGAGGGTGAGGGCGTCGCAGCGAAGGCTCTGGAGTCACTCGGGATCTCGTTGGATGCCGTGCGCGAGCAGGTGCAGGACATCATCGGCCAAGGTCAGCAGCAGCCGACCGGGCACATCCCGTTCACTCCACGCGCGAAGAAGGTGCTCGAGTTGTCGCTGCGTGAAGCACTGCAGCTCGGACACAATTACATCGGCACGGAGCACATCCTGCTCGGCCTGATCCGCGAGGGTGAGGGCGTTGCAGCACAGGTGCTCGTGAAGCTGGGTGCTGACCTGAACAAGGTGCGCCAGCAGGTTATTCAGTTGCTCTCGGGATATCAGGGCAAGGAGCAGGTTCAGGTGGGCGCCAACGAACAACCGGGCGGCCAGGCGGGGAGCCAGATCCTCGACCAATTCGGCCGCAACCTCACGCAGGCCGCGCGAGACAACAAGCTCGATCCGGTGATCGGGCGCGAGAAGGAGATCGAGCGGGTCATGCAGATCCTCTCCCGCCGATCGAAGAACAACCCCGTGCTGATCGGCGAGCCCGGCGTGGGCAAGACCGCCGTCGTCGAGGGACTCGCCCAGGCGATCGTGCGCGGCGACGTGCCGGAGACGCTGAAAGACAAACAGCTCTATACGCTCGACCTCGGTTCCCTGATCGCCGGTTCCCGCTATCGCGGTGACTTCGAGGAGCGCCTGAAGAAGGTGACCAAGGAGATCCGCACCCGGGGCGACATCATCACCTTCATCGACGAGATCCACACCCTCGTCGGTGCAGGTGCGGCCGAGGGCGCGATCGACGCTGCGAGCATCCTCAAGCCGCTGCTGGCACGAGGTGAACTGCAGACCATCGGCGCCACCACGCTCGACGAGTACCGCAAGCACTTCGAGAAGGATGCCGCGCTCGAGCGCCGCTTCCAGCCCATCCAGGTCGCGGAACCGTCGCTGCCGCACACGATCAACATCCTGAAGGGGTTGCGCGACCGCTACGAGGCGCACCACAAGGTGTCGATCACCGACGGTGCGATCGTGGCCGCCGCGAATCTCGCCGATCGCTACGTGAGCGACCGCTTCCTGCCGGACAAAGCCATCGACTTGATCGACGAGGCGGGCGCACGCCTGCGCCTGTCGATCCTGTCGGCGCCGCCGGAGCTTCGCGAGTTCGACGACAAGATCGCCAAGGTGCGCGAGTCGAAGGAGGGGGCGATCGAAGACCAGGACTTCGAGCGTGCCGCAAGCCTGCGCGACGAGGAGAAAAACCTGCTCGGCGAGCGTCTGCGTCTGGAGAAGCAGTGGCGCAGCGGCGACGTCAAGACGACGGCCGAGGTCGATGAGGGACTCATCGCCGAGGTGCTCGCCCAGGCCACCGGCATCCCGGTGTTCAAGCTCACCGAGGAGGAGTCCTCTCGCCTGGTGTTCATGGAGAAGGCCCTGCACCAGCGCGTCATCGGTCAGGAGGAGGCCATCTCGGCGCTCTCCCGCACGATCCGTCGCCAGCGTGCCGGCCTGAAGGACCCGCATCGTCCGTCTGGTTCGTTCATCTTCGCCGGACCGACCGGCGTCGGGAAGACGGAGTTGGCCAAGGCGCTGGCGGAGTTCCTCTTCGACGACGAGTCGGCGATGATCTCGCTCGACATGTCTGAGTACGGCGAGAAGCACACCGTCTCGCGGCTGTTCGGTGCCCCTCCCGGGTTCGTCGGCTTCGAAGAGGGCGGCCAGCTCACCGAGAAGGTGCGCCGCAAGCCGTTCTCGGTGGTGCTGTTCGACGAGATCGAGAAGGCGCACCCGGACATCTTCAACTCGCTGCTCCAGATCCTGGAGGAGGGACGTCTGACGGATGGCCAGGGCCGCGTCGTCGGCTTCAAGAACACCGTGATCATCATGACCACGAACCTCGGCACGAAGGACATCACGGGCGGCCCGGTCGGGTTCACGCTCGAGGGCAGCTCGGAGAACTCCTACCGTGCGATGCGCGGCAAGGTGGTCGAGGAGCTCAAGAAGCACTTCAAGCCGGAGTTCCTGAACCGCGTCGACGAGACGATCGTGTTCCCGCAGCTGAACCAGGACGAGCTCAAGCAGATCGTCGGCCTGTTCATCAAGCGGCTGGCCGAGCGTCTGCTCGACCGCGACATGACGATCGAGGTGTCGGAGTCCGCGAAGGCCCGGCTCATCGAGCTCGGCTGGGACCCCACGATGGGCGCCCGCCCGCTGCGCCGCGCGGTGCAGCACGAGGTGGAGGACCGTCTCTCGGAGAAGATCCTGCACAACGAGCTGGTGGCCGGCGACCACGTGAAGGTCGACTTCGTGCCCGGACCGGACGGCGGCGAGTTCACCTTCGAGACCGGGCGTCAGCCCGGCCGCGAGGAGCTCCCGGAGCCGGTGGCCGCGATCGAGGCCTGACCTCCTTCCTCGCCCAGTGCGCAAAAACGGCTAGTGCGGTTCGTCCGCACTAGCCGTTTTCGCGCACTGGCGGGCCGGTAGGGTCGGAGCGTGACGGAGATACGGGTGCGGCCCGCCCGCACTCCGGATGTCGTGCAGATCGAGCGCATGATCCAGCCGCTCGTCGAGGAGCGCATCCTGCTCGGCAAGGACCGCGTCGTGTTCTACGAGGCGGTGCAGGAGTTCCGGGTCGCCGAGACCTCCGACGGCCGACTGGTGGGATGCGGCGCCCTCCACGTCATCTGGGAGGACATCGGCGAGGTGCGCACCCTCGCCGCCGCCCAGGAGTGGCGGCACCGCGGCGTCGGCCACGCGCTCCTCGAGCGCATCGAGGACGACGCGCGAGCCCTCGGCCTGACCCGCCTATTCTGCCTCACCTTCGAGACCGCGTTCTTCTCCGCCCACGGCTACACCGAGATCGGCGAGGGCATCGTGGCGCCGGACGTGTACGCCGAGCTCGTGCGCTCGCCGGATGAGGGCGTCGCCGAGTTCCTCGATCTCGCGCGGGTCAAGCCGAACACCCTCGGCAACACCCGGATGCTCAAACAGCTCTAAGCGCGCGCGCCGATCTCGACGATCGCGCGGCCCACGATCTCGCCGCGCGCGAGGGCCGCGTAGGCACCGGGAGCCTCGTCGAGCGACACGCGCCGCGTCACCATCGACGTCGTATCGAACCCCCCGCGTTCGGCGATCCCGACCACCTCCGGCAGGTCGTGGCGGGTGCGCCCACCGTACGAACCCACGATCGTGTACCCGCGGCGCACCAGGGGAGTGATCTCGACGGCGGCGGTCGCCTGGCCGTCGGCGATGCCGATCGCGACCATCCGGCCGCCGTCGTCGAGCATCCGGCTCGCCTGTTCGAAGGTGGCGGGACGCCCCAGCGCCTCGAACGCCACGTCGACGCCCCCGGTGAGGCGGCGGACCTCGGCGACCGCGTCGGTCTCGGATGAGTCGACGGCGTCGGTCGCGCCCAGCCGCAGCGCCTGTGCGAGCTTGTCGGCCGCGATGTCGACGGCGACGATGCGGGAGGCACCGGCCGCGACGGCCATGCGGATGACGGCCCCGCCGATCCCGCCCGCGCCGACGAC
>DATMTS010000028.1:0-39364 GCA_035564555.1 Humibacter sp. | reverse complement strand
GGCGCCACCATGCGGTGGCGCCCCTCTCGCCGTTCCCAGCGGAATCCATACGCCCCGCTCGATCCGAAACTGCGATGCCGCCCCTAACCCGCGGCCGCCTCCCTGCGGCGGCTCGTGAGTTCGGCGGAGCCGAGCACGTACCCGAGGATCAGGACGGCGAGGATGACCGCGACCTGGGCGCTCGCGACGAGTGCGACGACGATCAGAATGAGCGGCAGCCCGCACGCAGGGACGGCCCAGCGGAACACCTCCCGCCACGCGATGCCGAAGCGACGGGAGATGATCGCGTTGGTGAAGTAGAAGAGGGCGATGCCTCCGCCCAGCGAGACCGCTGATGCAGCGGGCAGCGTCGTCGCGGGGCGGGTGATCGCGATCGCGAGGGCGCCGGAGATGGCGGTCACGCCCGACACCAGCAGAAACGGGAGGAACGCGACCGTGTCGCGGATGGCGCGATCGTTCCCTTCATCCCTCAGTTTCGCGAGCCCGGCGCGCATCGCGTCGGCCCCGTAGAGAAAGAACGACCAGGCGAGCAGCGACACCGTGACCAGCGCGAGGCCGGCGGTGATCACCGCGGCGAGGGTCAACGCGGCATCCAGTGCGGCCACGATCGACACGACCGATTCGCCGAGCACGATGATCACCAGCAGCCCGAACCGCTCGGACAGATGCTCGACGTTGAGCCGGCCCAGCACGCGTGAAGCCCAGCGCGAGGAGGAGGTGATCAGCAGCACGACCTCCAGAACGATCGCGAGCGACCACAGTGCGAAGTCGAACGGTCGGGGGACCGCGATCGATGCCAGCCACAGGGCCGCGGTGAGGCCGTTGTACGCCGAGACGCGCAACCGCGATCCGAGTCCGTTCGACCACTGCTGCCGCACCCAGAGCACCAGCAGCACCAGTCGCAAAACGGCGTTGCCGGCGGCGAACAATCCCGCCCGATCGGTCGTCGCCTCAGGCGCGGCCACTGCGATCGCTCCGACGCCGAACATCGACACGAGCATCACCAGCGCAAGAGTTCGTCTGCTCAGCTGCGGCATGACATCGACTGCGAAGGTCAGGTTCACCCACGACCACCACACGGTGGCGAACAGGGCGACGAAGAGAAGGAGGGTTCCGAACGTCGGGGCTGAGTGCAGTCCGTGCGCGAGCTGGCCGACCAGCGCCACGAAGATGAGGTCGAAGAACAGCTCCATCCAATGCACGCGCGATGGGTCCCGATCGGTCACCGGCACCTCCTCGAGCCGTGGACATCGGACCGGCACCGCGGCTGATGGCGGAGGATGAATTCGGTGGGCGATACCGGACTCGAACCGATGACCTCTTCCGTGTGAAGGAAGCGCGCTACCAACTGCGCCAATCGCCCGTTCCGCGGCGGTTCTGAACCTGCTGCGGCCTCACGATACTAGCCGACGGAATAGCCTCGGCGCACATCGGCATCGGCGCCGCTTTGTCGACACGCGCGGGAATCGTCATGAGGTGGCGCCGGTTTGAATATCGCACATCGAATCGGCTACAGTTTCAAGGCACGCAGAAATGCGTGCGGTGCGGATGTGGCGCAGTGGTAGCGCATCACCTTGCCAAGGTGAGGGTCGCGAGTTCGAATCTCGTCATCCGCTCGAGTATGTATCGGCAGCCGGTCGATGCATGGATGTGGGAACCCACACACGGTGGCGTGGCCGAGAGGCGAGGCAGCGGCCTGCAAAGCCGTATACACGGGTTCGAATCCCGTCGCCACCTCCATGACTCACATGACCGGGCGATTGGCGCAGCGGTAGCGCGCTTCCCTGACACGGAAGAGGTCACTGGTTCGATCCCAGTATCGCCCACAGAGAGAAACCCCCGGGCTTCCGGGGGTTTTCGCATGTCTGGATGCCCCGGACCAACGCCGCTGATCGGCCCACTAAAGTTGTGAGGGTTCGATTCTTCTCGACCCTCAAGGGAGTGACCAGTGGCTGACGGCTTCGAGCTCTTCACCGATCGGTCCGTTGTCGCCATGCGCGTCAACGGGGAGCTGCGGGACCTCGCCACGACGGTCACGGACGCGGACCTGGTCGAGCCGGTGACCATCGATTCGCCGGACGGGCTGAACATTCTGCGGCACTCCGCTGCGCACGTTCTTGCGCAGGCCGTTCAGGCGATCAATCCGGAGGCCAAGCTCGGCATCGGGCCGCCGATCACCGACGGCTTCTACTACGACTTCGATGTCGCCGAGTCCTTCACGCCCGAGGATCTGAAGTCGCTCGACAAGGAGATGAGCCGCATCATTCGCTCCGGCCAGCGTTTCGTACGCCGATCGGTGAGCGAAGACGAAGCACGTGCCGAGCTGGCGAACGAGCCGTACAAACTGGAATTGATCGGGCTGAAGGGCCCTTCGACGGGCGCGGGGGCGGGTGACGAAGCGGCAGAGCTCGGCAACGACGGCGAGTCCGTCGAGGTCGGCGGCAGCGAGTTGACGATCTACGACAATGTCGATCCCCGGTCCGGCGACACCGTGTGGAAGGACCTCTGCCGTGGCCCGCACCTGCCCAACACCCGGCTCATCGGCAACGGCTACGCGCTGACCCGGGTCGCCGCGGCGTACTGGCGGGGCAGTGAGAAGAATCCGCAGTTGCAGCGCGTCTACGGCACGGCCTGGCCCACCAAGGACGAATTGCGGGCATACCAATCCCGCATGGAGGAGGCCGCCAAGCGCGATCACCGCAAACTCGGCCGCGAACTCGACCTCTTCAGCTTCCCCGACGAGATCGGCTCCGGGCTGTCGGTGTGGCACCCGCGGGGCGGCGTGGTGCGCCAAGAGATGGAGCAGCACGCGCGGCGCCGGCACCTGGCGGCCGGCTACTCGTACGTCTACACCCCGCACATCTCGAAGGCCGACCTGTTCGCGACGTCGGGCCACCTCGACACCTATGCCGACGGCATCTGGCCGCCCATGCACATGGACGAGGTGCGTGACGCCGACGGGACGCTCGCCAAACCGGGTTCGGACTACTACCTGAAGCCGATGAACTGCCCCATGCACATCCTGATCTACAAGGAGCGCGGTCGCAGCTACCGGGACCTACCGATGCGGCTCGCCGAGAACGGCACGGTCTACCGCAACGAGCTCTCCGGCGCCCTGCACGGCTTGACCCGCGTTCGCGGCTTCACCCAGGACGACTCGCACCTCTTCGTCGCACCGGATCAGCTGGAGGCCGAGGTCGCGAAGGTCCTCGAATTCGTCATCTCGATGCTGCGCGACTTCGGCCTGACGGAGTTCGAACTCGAACTCTCGTTGCGCGACGAGCACAAAGACAAGTGGATCGGATCGGACGAATACTGGCAGGACGCGACCGAGGCACTGCGCCGGGTGGCTCTGGCCAGCGGACTGAAACTCACCGAGGTGCCCGGCGAGGCGGCCTTCTACGGCCCCAAGATCGACCTCAAGACCACGGATGCCATCGGTCGCACCTGGCAACTGTCGACCGTGCAGGTGGATCCCAACCTGCCGGAACGGTTCGGGCTGGAGTTCACCGACCGCGACGGCTCGAAGAAGCGGCCGATCATGATCCACCGGGCCCTGTTCGGCTCGATCGAGCGGTTCTTCGCCATCCTTCTGGAGCACTATGCCGGCGCCTTTCCGGTGTGGCTCGCGCCCGTGCAGGTGATCGGCATCCCCGTCGCCGACGAGTACGCACCGTACCTCGACGACATCGCCGGCCGGTTGCGCCGACGCGGCGTACGCGTGGAAGTCGACCGTTCCGACGACCGGATGCAGAAGAAGATTCGCAACGCGACGATGCAGAAGGTGCCGTTCCAATTGATCGCGGGGGAGCAGGACCGGGCCGCGGGCACCGTCAGCTTCCGGTTCCGTGACGGCAGCCAGCTCAACGGCATCCCAGTGGACGAGGCCGTGCACCGCATCCTGGCCTCCATCGAGAGCCATGAGCAGGTCCTCACCGCATGGCCCGCCTGAGCATCGGCGACTACGGCGAGCACCGACCGGGCGAGCAGGTCGCTCCCGAACTCGTCGACCCCAGCCACCTGGTCGGTGTGCCCGACGCGTTCCAGCGTCTGTGGACGCCGCACCGGATGGTCTACATCAACCAGGGTCAGCAGTCTCCGCATGGGGAGGACTGCCCGTTCTGCGTTGCGCCGACGTTGTCCGACGAGGAATCGCTCATCGTGCATCGCGGGCGCACGGTGTACGCGCTGCTCAATCTGTTCCCGTACAACAGCGGGCACCTGCTGGTCTGCCCGTACCGACACGTTTCGCTGTACGACGACGCCATGGCTGAGGAGACGGCAGAGATCGCCTCGGTCACCCAGACCGCGATGCGCGTGATCCGCGAAGTCGCGCGCAACGACGGCTACAACATCGGCATGAACCAGGGCGAGATCGCTGGCGCGGGCATCGCATCGCACCTGCATCAGCACGTCGTTCCGCGGTGGGCGGCGGACGCCAACTTTCTGCCGATCGTCGCGAAGACCAAAGCACTGCCGCAGTTGCTCGGCGAGGTGCGCGAGGCGATCGCAGGCGCTTGGCCGACCGGCGGCTGACGCATCCGAGCGCGGACGACCCCGTGCCGTCGGCAGCGGAGCAGGAAATCACCCAGCGCCTGAACACGTAGGATTGAGGATATGACTGAGAGCACCACCACAGCAGGAGAGTTCGGCTCGAGCCGCGTCAAGCGGGGCCTCGCCGAGATGCTCAAGGGCGGCGTCATCATGGACGTCGTCACCGCCGAGCAGGCACGTATCGCCGAAGACGCCGGAGCGGTGGCCGTGATGGCGCTGGAACGCGTGCCGGCCGACATCCGCTCGCAGGGCGGCGTCGCACGCATGAGCGACCCCGATCTGATCGAGGCGATCATCTCGTCGGTGTCGATTCCCGTCATGGCGAAGGCGCGTATCGGGCACTTCGTCGAGGCTCAGGTGCTCGAGGCCCTCGATGTCGACTACATCGACGAGTCGGAGGTGTTGAGCCCCGCCGATTACCTGAACCACATCGACAAGTGGCGATTCACGGTGCCGTTCGTGTGCGGTGCCACCAACCTGGGTGAGGCTCTGCGCCGCATCAACGAGGGAGCGGCCATGATCCGTTCCAAGGGTGAGGCCGGCACCGGAGACGTCTCCGAGGCGACCAAGCACATCCGCAAGATCACCGGCGAGATCCGTGGGCTGTCGTCGCTCAGCAAAGACGAGCTCTACGTCGCGGCGAAGGAACTGCAGGCGCCGTACGAACTCGTCGCCGAGATCGCCGAGACGGGCAAGCTGCCGGTCGTCTTGTTCACCGCAGGCGGCGTCGCCACCCCGGCCGACGCCGCGATGATGATGCAGCTAGGCGCGGACGGCGTCTTCGTCGGCTCCGGCATCTTCAAGTCGGGCGACCCGGCCAAGCGCGCCGCGGCGATCGTGAAGGCGACGACGTTCTACGACGACGCGAAGGTGATCGCCGAGGTCTCCCGTGGGCTCGGCGAGGCCATGGTCGGCATCAACGTCGCCGATCTGGCCGCACCGCACCGCCTCGCAGAGCGTGGCTGGTAGCGGCCGGCCGGCATCCTCGCCGCACGTCGGAGTCCTCGCCCTGCAGGGCGACTTCCGAGAGCACCTTGCGGTGCTCCGCGGTCTCGGTGCGGATGCCGTGGCCGTGCGCAGGCCGTCGGAGTTGGCGTCCGTCTCCGGGCTGGTGATCCCCGGCGGCGAGTCCAGCGTGATGGACAAGCTCGCGCGAACGTTCGGGCTGTTTCAGCCGCTCCGAGCAGCGATCGCGGGCGGGTTGCCGGTGTACGGCACGTGCGCCGGGCTGATCATGCTTGCCGACCGCGTGCTCGACGCGATCGATGGCCAGCAGAGTCTCGGCGGAATCGACGTCACGGTGCGACGCAACGCGTTCGGCTCGCAACTCGAATCGTTCGAGACCGACCTGGATATTCCGGCCGTGGGGGATGAGCCCATGCATGCGGTGTTCATTCGGGCCCCCATCGTCGAGACGGTCGGGGACGCGGCGACACCGCTCGCGGCGTTGGCTGACGGCCGCGTCGTCGCTGTGGAGCAAGGCAACCTGGTCGGCACCTCGTTCCACCCGGAGATGACCGGCGACACCCGGTTCCACGAGTACTTCCTGAGCAAGGTCGCCGTCGCCGCACACGTTTGACGCGACCATTCTCGCTGCGACCGGCCGCACGAGGCCTGTTCTAGAATGGACCGGATCTTTCACCGAGCAGGGAGCACTGTGTCCGGACACTCCAAATGGGCAACGACCAAGCACAAGAAGGCGGTCATCGACCAGCGGCGCGCCAAGTCGTTCGCCAAGCTGATCAAGAACATCGAGGTCGCCGCGAAGATGGGCGGCGCCGATCTCTCCGGTAATCCGACCTTGGTCGACGCGGTGCAGAAGGCGAAGAAGACCTCCGTACCCAACGACAACATCGACCGTGCCATCAAGCGCGGTGCAGGGCTCAGCGGCGAGTCGATCGACTACGCGACGATCATGTACGAGGGCTATGGCCCGAACGGTGTCGCCCTGCTCATCGAGTGCCTCACCGACAACAAGAACCGTGCCGCGGCCGATGTGCGCACGGCCATGACCCGCAACGGCGGCACCATGGCCGATCCCGGCTCCGTGTCCTACAACTTCCACCGCAAGGGCGTCATCGTCGTACCGGGCGAACACACCGACGAAGACCAGATCCTCACCGCGGTGCTCGACGCCGGCGCCGAAGAGGTCACTGCGCAGGGCGACGGCTTCGAGGTGCTCACCGAGGCCACCGACCTGGTGCCGACACGCGCGGCCTTGCAAGATGCCGGCATCGATTACGACTCGGCCGATGTCGAGTTCGTGCCACAGGTCAAGATCGAGGTCGACGCCGACACGGCTCGCAAGGTGTTCCGACTGATCGACGCCCTCGAAGACTCCGACGACGTGCAGAACGTCTACACGAACCTCGACCTGAGCCCCGCGGTGCAGGCCGAGCTCGAGAACGACGAGTAGCAGATGACGCTGCGGGTCCTCGGCATCGATCCGGGGCTGACCCGCTGCGGCGTCGGCGTGGTCGACGTCGACCGCGACCGATCGGCGGCGCTGGTCTACGTCGGTGTGGTGCGAACACCGCATGAGATGCACCTCGAGCAGCGGCTGTTGACGGTCGGCGACGGCATCGAAGAAGTACTCGACACCTACCACCCGCAGGTCGTCGCCATCGAGCGCGTCTTCGCCCAGCACAATCTGCGCACCGTGATGGGAACGGCGCAGGTCAGCGGGGTGGCACTGCATGTGGCGGCCCGCAGACGCCTGGCCGTCGCGCTGCACACGCCGACCGAGGTCAAGGCGGCCATCACCGGCTACGGCGCGGCGAACAAGAAGCAGGTGCAGGCGATGGTTGCGCGCATCCTGAACCTGGATGCCGTGCCGCAACCCGCGGACGCCGCCGACGCCCTCGCCCTGGCGATCTGTCACGCTTGGCGGGCTCCGCTGGCGGTCGCGCCCGGAACCGCGGGTGAAGGGCTCACCCCGGCGCAGCGCGCGTGGCAGGCTGCGGAGCGGGGTACAGCGGCGCGCGCCGCTCGCGGGATGCCGCGAACCGCTCCGATCGACCCTGCGACGCCCGGCCGATGAACCCCGCTCTGTCGGTGCGGCCGCTTAGGCTGAGTGCGTGATCTCCTCCCTCCGCGGCATCGTGTTGGCCGCAGCCGGTTCCCGCGCCGTGATCGAGGTCGGCGGGGTCGGGTTCGCCGTGCAGATCACCCCGGAGCATGCCCTGGGCCTGCGCGTGGGCCACGAGGCGAGCATGCTCACCTCCCTGGTCGTGCGGGAAGACTCGCTCGCTCTGTTCGGATTCGCCGAGCCCGCCCAATTGGAGCTCTTCGAGCTGCTCACGGCCGTCACCGGCGTCGGTCCCAAGTCTGCGATGGGAGTGCTCGCCGTGCTCGCTCCGGATCAGATAGCCGACGCCGTGGCGGCCGAAGACGACGCGGTGTTCCGCAAGGTATCGGGCATCGGACCGAAGACCGCCAAGCTCATCGTCGTGTCGCTGACCGGAAAGGTGTTCGCGACCAAGCGCGCGGCGACATCCACGATCGCGCCCCCGGTCTCGACCGCGTCGCAGAGCGTGATCACCGCGCTCACCGGTCTCGGCTGGTCGGAGCGGGTCGCGCAGGACGTCGTCGCAGAGACCCTCGCCGAGAATCCGGATGCCGCCGTTCCGGCTCTGTTGCGGCTCGCCCTCGGCCGCCTCGGGCCCGCCAGCGGACACACCGTAGCCGATGCGGACAGCAGGAGCCGGGCATGAGCGACGCCGGCATGGGCCCCGGGCCCGCGGACGTCACTGCACCCGAGGCGCTCTCGGACTCGGAACTGGCATTCGAAGGCGCGTTGCGTCCGCGCAGTCTCGCGGAGTTCGTGGGTCAGAAGAAGGTGCGCGGGCAATTGCAACTGCTGCTCACCGCGGCTCAGATGCAGGAGCGCACCCCCGACCACATCCTGCTCGCCGGCCCGCCCGGCCTGGGCAAGACGACCCTCGCCATGATCGTCGCGCACGAAAGCAACCGGCCGTTGCGAATGTCGAGCGGCCCGGCGATTCAGCATGCGGGCGATCTTGCCGCCGTGCTGTCGTCGCTGGTCCCCGGCGAGGTGCTGTTCATCGACGAGATCCACCGCATGGCCCGCAGCGCCGAAGAGATGCTGTACCTCGCGATGGAGGATTTCCGCATCGACATCATGGTCGGCAAGGGGGCGGGCGCGACGTCGATCCCGCTTGATCTTGCTCCGTTCACCCTGGTCGGCGCCACGACACGCTCGGGTCTGCTGCCGAACCCCCTGCGCGACCGATTCGGTTTCACGGCGCACCTCGAGTTCTACGACGAGGGCGAACTGCAGCAGGTGCTGACCCGTGCGGCCGCGCTGCTCGACTTCCCGATCGGCAAGGATGCCATCGCCGAGATCGCGGGCCGGTGCCGTGGGACCCCTCGGATCGCCAATCGACTGCTGCGCCGGGTGCGCGACTACGCTCTGGTACACGGCCCCTCGACGAGCGCGAGCCGCGGTGCCGGCTCAGACAACGCTGCCGGCGCAGGCGGAGCGAAGGCCGTCGGCGCCGCCGATCTGGCGGCGGTGCACGCCGCTCTCGACCTCTACGACGTGGATGCCCTCGGTCTGGACCGCCTGGACCGAGCCGTGATGGACATCATCATGACCCGGTTCGACGGGGGACCGGTGGGACTCTCGACGCTCTCCGTCTCCGTCGGCGAGGAGGCGGAGACGATCGAGTCGGTGGTCGAGCCGTTCCTGGTGCGCATCGGGTTGATCTCACGCACCCCGCGGGGCAGGGTCGCCACCGCCGCGGCGTGGCGTCATTTCGGGCTCACGCCCCGGCCGAACGCCTCGATCGAGACCTCCAGGTCACAGCAAGCGCTGTTCACCGATAACCTATAATCCATACTTGGCCCCGCAGCCCCACATTCGTACATGAGGTGGTTGTTTTCTCACGCCCCTCATTGGAAGGAATCCCAGGTCACATGGACCCGATAACTATTGGCATGCTCGTCATCCTGGCGCTGCTCATCTTCTTCATGTTCCGAAGCAGCCGCAAGCGGCAGAAGCAGGCGTCGGAGCTGCAGGAGAAGGTTGCGCCCGGCGCAGAGGTGATGACCAACTTCGGCCTGTTCGGCACGGTGCTCTCCATCGATGCGGAGAACAACAAGGTCGAACTCGACGCCGGCCACGGCGTCATCCTGACGGTGCACCGTCAGACGGTGACCCGGGTCGTCGAGCCGACCGAAGAAGCCGCAGCCCTCGACGAGGCCGAACCGGCGATCACCGAGCCCGAGCTGAACGCCGACCACGCAATCCGCAGCGAGCCGCAGTACGGCGAGCGGAGCGAATCGATCGCACCGACGGCATCCGACGACGACGAAGACGGCAAGTCGAAGGCGTAACCCTCACCCCTGCGTGCGGATGCCGCCCCCCGGCATCCGCACGAGCGTAGAAAGCTGAGTCCTGTCGTGGCAAAGTCGTCTTCCGTCACGAGCGCTTCGCGCTCGTTGATCTGGCTCGCCGTCATCGTGGCCGTCCTCGTCGCGGTGCTCGGCGGCGGCGTGCTGTGGGGAGGCGCTTCCTGGCTGCCCAAGCTCGGTCTCGACCTCGAGGGCGGCACTGAGATCATCCTCACGCCGGTCACCGAGCACAACACGCAGATCACAAGCGACGAACTCAATCAGGCGGTCTCCATCATCCGCGAACGCGTGGACGCGTCCGGCGTCTCGGAGGCGCAGGTGTCGACGCAGGGCAGCGACAACATCGTCGTCTCCATCCCCGGGAAGCCGGATCAAGCGACCCTGAACCGCATCAAATCGTCGTCGAAGCTGGAATTCCGCGCCGTGTTGCTCACCGGCGCACCGAGCAACACCTTCGTCGGCACCAACGGCAAGACGACCCCGTACCCCTCACCCGCACCCACGCTGCAGTCGACTCCTTCTACGAAGCCGAGCAACGGCAGCGACAAGGCGTACATCACACCCGCGTTGCAGGCCCAGTACAACGCGTTCGACTGCACATCGCTGAAGAACGGCACGACGAACGTCGCGCCCGCCGCCAAGCCGTTGATCACGTGCGATGCGAACACGAAATATCTGCTCGGCCCCGTCGAGGTGAACGGCGCCGACATCACGAACGCGACTGCAGGGCTGGTCACGTCCCAGAGCGGCACGACCACGGGCCAATGGGCCGTGAACATCACCTTCAACGGCACGGGGGCAGCCGCCTTCGAGAAGGTCTCAAGCCGCTTGATCGCGCTGGAGACCCCGCGCAACCAGTTCGCCGCCGTGCTCGACGGGCGGGTGATCACGGCGCCGGTCGTGCAGGGCGTCACCGACCAGCCGCAGATCACCGGGAACTTCACCCAGACCACCGCGCAGTCCCTCGCCGATCAGCTGAAGTTCGGCGCGCTGCCGGTCAGCTTCAAGGTGCAGAGCTCCGACACCATCTCGGCGACCCTGGGCTCGTCGCAGTTGCTCAGCGGCCTGATCGCCGGCATCATCGGGCTGCTGCTCGTCGTCATCTACACCCTGTTCCAGTACCGCCTGCTCGGACTGGTCACCATCACCTCTCTCGTGATCGCCGCTCTGCTGACCTACCTGGTGATCACGATCCTCTCCTGGCGCATCGACTACCGGCTCTCCTTGGCGGGCGTCGCGGGCCTGATCGTGGCCATCGGCTTCACCGCCGACTCGTTCATCGTGTACTTCGAACGAATACGCGACGAATTGCGAGACGGGCGCGGGCTCTCCTCGGCGGTCGAGGCCGGCTGGAAGCGCGCGAAACGCACCATCTACGCGTCGAAGTCCACCAACCTGCTCGCCGCGATCGTGCTCTACGTGCTCGCCGTCGGAAACGTTCAGGGCTTTGCGTTCACGCTCGGCGTGACGACCGTGATCGACGTTCTCGTCGTGATCCTGTTCACCCATCCGACGCTCCAGATGCTCGCTCAGACCCGGTTCTTCAGCAGCGGGAACCCGTGGTCCGGTCTCGACCCCCAGGCGCTCGGCGCTGTGTACCGCGGTGCCGCGCAGTTCCGGCCCACCGCCAGCCAGACCAAGATCGCCTCGAGCAGCCGCGAAGCGGCGAAACGGCAGACGATCGCGGAGCGCAAGGCCGCGGCACTCGTCGGCTCCTCCGAGGGCTCATCCGATACCAAGGATGACGGGAAGGAATCCTGATGGCCACCCGTTTCCAGCGCTTCGGCAACGACCTCTACACGGGCGCCCGCTCGATCCAATTCATCCGCGGACGCAAACTCTGGTATGCGATAGCCGTCGTGGCGGTGATCCTTTCGATCCTCATCCCGATCGTGAAGGGCGGGTTCAACTTCGGCATCGACTTCCGCGGCGGATCCCAGTTCCAGATCACGAACGCCAGGACCACCGATCAGGCGCTCGCTCAACAGGCGGTGCAGTCGGTGAAGCCCGGCGCCGCGGTGCAGATCTCCAGCGTCAACAACAACGGCGTACGCGTGACGACCGACCAACTGACGACCGACCAGACCAAAGCGGTCGCCGACGCGCTCGGCCGGGCATACGGTGTCTCGCAGTCGAACGTCGCATCCTCGTTCATCGGGCCGAGCTGGGGTGCCGACGTCTCGCGGCAGGCGATCCAAGGCCTGGTGGTCTTCCTACTGCTCGCCTTCATCGCGATGGCCCTGTACTTCCGAACGTGGAAGATGTCGGCGGCCGCGATCCTGTCGTTGTTCCACGACCTCATCATCACCGCCGGCATCTACGCTCTGGTTGGATTCGAGATCACACCGGCGACGATGATCGGATTCCTGACGATCCTCGGATACTCCCTCTATGACACCGTCGTGGTCTTCGACAAGATCCGGGAGAACACCCGCGAGGACAGCGACCTGGTGCGACGCACGTTCTCTGAATCGGTGAACCTCGCCGTCAACCAGACGCTCGTGCGCTCGATCAACACGGCAGTGGTCGCCGCGCTGCCGGTCGGCGCGATCCTGTTCATCGGGGCCCTGATCTTCGGCGCCGACACACTGCGCGACATCTCGCTGGCGTTGTTCATCGGAATCCTGATCGGCACGTACTCCACGATCTTCATCGCGGCTCCGCTGTACGCCGAATTCCGCGAGCCGGAGGCCGCTATCCGCAAGCACGACAAGAAGGTGCTCACCGCCCGGGCGAAGGCGCCGCTGCCGGCGGCGGCGGAATAGAACACGACGGTGTCCGGTTCTTGCCCCGATGAGACGGACATCACGGCTGCGCGCGCGATCGAGCTCGTCGCATCCGGGCGGGTCTGGCTGCTCGACGTGCGGGAACAGTACGAGTGGGATGCAGGGCACGCGCCACAGGCGCATCACATCCCGATGCACGAGCTCGCGGCACGACAGCACGAACTTCCCGACGACGAGCAGATCGTGGTGATATGCCACGTCGGCGTTCGCTCCGAGCTCGTGCGCGACGCACTCCTGGCCGCCGACTACCCGGCGGCCAACGTCGTAGGGGGCATGGATGCCTGGGCGCACAGCGGGGGCGCGGTCAGCTCGGAAGGGGATGATGCAGGCCACGCGATCGACGCCGGCGACCGGGATGGCAAGCCGCCGACTCGCGCTGACGGGATAATGGACGAAGGAGGCGCCTGACATGGTGGATACGACGACATCGCAGTCCGCCTCACTGCGCCGCCTGGTGCCGCGGATCTTCTCCCGGGCTCAGCCGGCCGGCGCGGTCGACACGCTGATGCGCACCGTGCGGACGCATCATCCCAAAGCCGACCTCTCCATCGTCGAACGCGCGTACACGGTCGCCGAACGTGCCCACTCCGGTCAGAAGCGCCGCAGCGGCGAACCGTACATCACACATCCGGTCGCGGTCGCGCAGATCCTCGCCGATCTCGGCATCGGGCCCAAGACCATCGCGGCCGCACTGCTGCACGACACGGTGGAGGACACCGAATACACGCTCGACGAGCTGCGCAGTGACTTCGGCGACGAGATCGCCATGCTCGTCGACGGTGTGACCAAGCTCGACAAGGTCAAATACGGTGAAAGCGCGCAGGCCGAGACGGTGCGCAAGATGATCGTCGCGATGTCGAAAGACATCCGCGTGCTCATCATCAAACTCGCCGATCGACTGCACAACGCCCGAACCTGGGGATTCGTGCCGGCCGAGTCTGCCACCCGCAAGGCGACCGAGACCCTCGAGATCTACGCACCGCTCGCGCACCGGCTGGGCATCCAGACCATCAAATGGGAGCTCGAAGACCTCTCGTTCGCCGTGCTCTATCCCAAGCTGTACATCGAGATCGAGAACCTGGTGAAGCAACGCTCGCCCGAGCGCGAACACATCGTGCAACAGGTCATCGACACCATCAACGACGATCTCAAGTCGGCGAAGATCCGCGGCAAAGTCAGCGGCCGGCCGAAGCAGTACTACTCGATCTATCAGAAGATGATCGTGCGCGGGCGCGAATTCGACGAGATCTACGACCTGGTCGGCATCCGGGTGCTCGTCTCGTCGGTGCGCGACTGCTACGCCGTGCTCGGCCAGATCCACGCGCGATGGACCCCGATGCCCGGCAGGTTCAAGGACTACATCGCCACCCCCAAGTTCAATCTCTACCAGTCGCTGCACACCACCGTGGTCGGGCCGGAGGGCCGCGCGGTGGAGATCCAGATCCGAACCGAGGAGATGCACCAGCGCGCTGAGTTCGGCGTCGCCGCGCACTGGAAGTACAAGGAGCGGATGAGCGGCAAGGGCGGCGGCTCAGGCGGCAAGGTCGACGCCGACATGGCGTGGCTCGCGCACATCTCCGACTGGCAGGCCGAGACGGCCGACCCGGGGGAGTTCCTCGATTCGCTGCGCTTCGAGATCGGTGCGAAAGAGGTCTACGTCTTCACGCCGAAGGGCAGGGTGATCGGGCTGCCGGCCGGTGCGACGCCGGTCGACTTCGCCTATGCGGTGCACACCGAGGTGGGTCACCGCACCATGGGCGCGAAGGTCAATGGACGCCTCGTTCCGCTGGAGAGCCCGTTGAACACCGGTGACGTCGTCGAGGTGTTCACCTCGAAGAATCCGGACTCGGGCCCGAGCCAGGACTGGCTGACGTTCGTGCAGAGCCCGAGGGCGCGCAACAAGATCCGGCAGTGGTTCACCAAGGAACGCCGCGACGAGGCGATCGAACAAGGCAAGGATGCCATCGCGCGCGCCATGCGCAAGCAGAATCTGCCGCTGCAGAAGCTGATGTCACAGGACTCGCTCGGCGAGGTCGCGGCGCAGATGCACTACGACGACGTGTCGGCACTGTACGCGGCGATCGGCGAAGGGCACGTATCGACCCAGTCGGTGCTCGAGAAGGTCGTCGCGTCGCTTCAGGTCGAGACCGACGCCGACGTCACCGAGCTTCCGCCTCCGACCCGCCCGCGTGGCCGGTCGCTGCGCAACAGCGACTCCGGCGTGCTCGTTCGAGGGGCACCGGACATCCTGGTCAAGCTGGCGAAATGCTGTACGCCGGTGCCCGGGGACCCGATCGTCGGGTTCGTCACGCGCGGGTCCGGTGTCTCGGTGCACCAGACCAGTTGCCACAACGTGCAGGCGCTGCTGCAGGAACCGGAACGGATGATCGACGTCGAATGGGCGCCGTCGTCCAAGAGCATATTCCTCGTGCAGATCCAGGTCGAGGCGCTCGACCGCTCCGGGCTGCTCTCGGACGTCACGCGTGTTCTCTCCGAGCATCACGTGAACATCCTCTCGGCCACCGTGCAGACCTCGAGCGATCGGCTGGCGCTGAGCCGGTTCGTGTTCGAGATGGGGGACACCACCCACCTGGATCGCGTGCTGAATGCCGTTCGCCGCATCGACGGCGTCTACGACGTGTACCGCGTCAGCGCGGGTTAGACACCGCCGACGTCTGCGCATCGGTCAGGCGGCGCAACGCGCGATGCTTGCCAGGCAGGTGATCCGCCGACTGGATGCGCGACGCGCATCCAGCGACCAGGGCAGGATGCACATCGAGGGCGATACGCACCAGCCGGCAACGCTGCGGCCCGAAGTCGTCGGCGAGCAGCATGTCTGTCACGGTGCGTTCCAGCGTCGTGACAGACATGCCTCCGGCACGAATCACGTCACCGTCGTGGAACTGCGCCGTTCCCGCCACAAGACGCCGAATGGCGGGCAGCCGCACCCGGTCTCGCCGGGAGGTGCGCACCTGGTGGACGTCGGGCGCAGCTGCACTCAGACCGTGCACCCACAGTGCGCTCTCCAGCACCGCGACCGCGCGAGGCCCGGTAAGCGACAGCAGCGCCGCACCCCGCAGCGCCGGAGTATCGTCCGCGTCGATCGTGGCGAAGCACTCGTCGATGGCGAAGACCTCGCCGTCGATGCGCGCGGCGCACAGCTCAGGCAGCGGCAGGTCCGACGACGACAGCACCGGGGCCAGAACGCGGTTCATGCAACCATGGTGCCGCGCACGCGACATCGCAATCACCGTGGGCTCCCCGAATGTGCAGAGCCGGATCATTCGACGACTGTGGAGAACCGGTTGCGGCCGGCAGGGGCGCGCGCCACGAATCGAGCCGAGGATCGACCTGCCGCGCGACGGTTCAGCCGAGGGCGTCGAGCCAGGCCTTGCGCGCCTCGAGAGCTTCGCGCGCTGCGGAGATCGCGCGGGCGTCGCCGCCGGCTTCCGCGGCCGCCAACTCCTCCTCGAGCTTCGCGATGGCGTCGTGCAACTGGGCCGCAAGGCCCTCGCTGCGCGCCTTCTTCTCCGGGTTGTTGCGCTGCCAGTGATCTTCGTCGAGCTTGCGCACCGCCGATTCGACCTTGCGCAGTCGTTCCTCTACGACCTTGACCTGATCGCGGGGAACCTTGCCCACGGCATCCCATCGGCTCTGGATCGACAGCAGAGCGGAGCGCGCCCGCTCCCGGTCGGTTGCCTTCAGCAGCGGCTCGGCCTCCTCGAGCAGGGCGAGCTTGGCCTGGAGGTTGGCGGAGAACTCCTCGTTCTCCTTCGCATCCACCTCGGCCTTTGCGGCATAGATAGCGTCGCCGGCGGCTTTGAACCGCGCCCACAGCGCGTCGTCGTTCCGCTTGCCTGCACGGCCGGCGCGCTTCCACTCCTCGAGCAGTGTGCGATATTCCGAGATGCCGTCGACGCCACGCGGAACAAGAGCCTCGGCCTGTTCGATCAACCGCATTTTGCGTGCCCGAACGTCACGATGCTCGGCATCGAGCTCGGAGTAGAACGCCTTGCGGTTGCGCTCGATCGTCGCCCGTGCGGCGCGGAACCGCTTCCACAACTCGTTGGTCTCCGACTTCGGAAGTCTCGGAGCCGCATGCTGATGCTCCTGCCACCGGGCGAAGAGCTCCTCAAGCGCCGAGCTGGTGCGCTTCCACTGCGTCTTCTGCGGGTCCTCGGCCGCGAGCCGCTCGACCTCCTCGACGATAGCCGTGCGCTCGGCAAGGGCCGCCTCGGAAGCCGCCTTGGCCTCGGCGCTCTGCTGTTCCGTGAGCTCTTCGACTGTGCCGCCCAGAGCATCCAACCGGGCCGCGAGTGACGACAGATCCCCGACCGCGTTCGCACCGGCGACATGTTTGCGCAACGACGCGACCGCCTTGGCGACGTCGGCGACGGGCGCACCGCGCTTGGCGCGCTGCTCGAGCAGGGTCACCTGACCTGCGAGATCCGAATATTTGCGTTCGAAGTAGGCGAGGGCTTCCTCGGCCGTGCCATCGGGGTACTCTCCGACGACGCGTTCACCGTCGCCCTCCCGCACGTACACGGTCCCCGTTTCGTCGACACGACCCCACGGTTGCTGTTCAGTACTGGCCACGAGTCCTCACCTGTTCTTCTCCGCGCACCGGTGCGACCGGACGTCGGACGACACTGCGGAACCAAGCCTATTGCACGCTCCTCGAGCAGGGACGGGCGCGGTTACTTGATCGTTACCGAGTCGATCTTCGTCGCGACCTTCGGCTTTCCGTCGTTCGGATTGCTCGGGTCGCTCGGGGTCAGCCCCTTGGATGTGACCGCGGAGTTCAGCTGCGCCAGACCGCTGGTGATCTTACCGATCACGGTGTAGCCGCCGGCCTGGTCGGCCGGAATGCTCGTCTTCTGGTAGACGATGAAGAACTGGCTGCCTTGGCTATACGCGTCGTTCGAGCTGCGCGCCATGGCGAGCACGCCGGTCGCGTAGACGTTGTCGGACGGGGCGTTCTCGATCGGACCGTAGCTGTAGCCGGGGCCGCCGGTTCCATCGCCCTTGGGGTCACCGCATTGCAGCACGTAGAAACCGCCATCCGTGAGTCGATGACAGCTCAGCCCGTTGTAGAACCCCTTCCTGATCAGGCTGATCGTCGAGGAGACAGCCTGCGGCGCAGCCTTGCCGTCGAGCGAGATGCCGAGCTTGATGCCATTGACGGTCATCGTGCCGGTCCAGGTGCGGCCTGCGGCGATCGTCTTGGACGGCACGTCGCCATGGTTCGACCCGGTCGCCGACGGCGACGGCGTGGCCGATGACGGCGACGGCGTTGCCGATGACGGCGACGGCGTTGCCGATGCGCTGGGTGTCTTGGCCGAGACCTTGCCCGGGCCGGCCCCGAAGTAGGTCAACTGCAGCACCACCGCGAGGGCGATGACCACCACGATGCCGACGGCCGCGACGATGTTGTCACGCACCCGTCGGCGACGGCCGAGGTCGTGAACGGTCTGTCTCGCCTGATACGCACGCAACCGCTCGCGTGCCTGCCGTGCCTCACGATCGGACTGCTTCTTCGGTGCCACGTAACTCCTCCAGGTGCGCGGCGAGGTGCGGCGCGCTCGGTCGACAGAGACGGTGCAGGCCACGAGGTCCGGCCCGATCCAGGTCGAACTTTACGCAACGAAACCATGGGTGGCCAAATGCGCCGGGCACTCCCGATGCCGCGACAGCCGGCAGCGAGCCCGGCAGGGTCCGCTGTCGGGGGCGCCGCCTATTCTTGAGGAGTGGTGGACACGCGAGTTGGATTGCGCACGGGCGCGACGCCCCTCGCCGTCCGAATGCGCCCACGCAGCCTGGAAGAGGTCGCAGGGCAGAAACATCTGCTCACTCCCGGTTCACCGCTGGTGGCACTGGCCAGCGACAAGACGGGGGAGCGCGGCTCGGTCTCGGTGATCCTGTGGGGGCCGCCCGGCACCGGCAAGACCACGCTCGCGCAGGCCATCGCGCATTCCTCAGGTCGGCGGTTCGTCGAGCTCTCGGCGGTCTCCGCCGGTGTGCGCGATGTGCGCCAGGTGATGGAGGAGGCGATGTCGAACCGCGACCTGTACGGCGTGTCGACGGTCCTCTTCCTCGATGAGATCCACCGATTCACGAAGGCCCAGCAAGACGCCCTGCTACCGGGCGTGGAGAACGGCTGGGTCATCCTGGTCGCCGCGACCACGGAGAATCCGTCGTTCTCGGTCATCGCTCCGCTGCTTTCGCGATCACTGCTGCTGACCCTCGAACCTCTCAGCGACGACGACCTGGGAATCCTGATCGATCGGGCCGTGCACGACCCCCGCGGTCTGGCCGACGCGGTGCGACTGGACCCCCAAGCGCGCAAAGCTCTGATCCGGCTCGCCTCGGGCGACGCCCGCCGCGCGCTCACCGCACTCGAGGCCGCGTCGGTATCTGCCGCGTCGACCGAGCCGACGGCCGAAGGCACGGATTCGCAGGGCCCGGATTCGCAGGGCACGGATCCGGCGGCCACCGCGGCCGAGAGCCCGGCCGTCGAGGCATCCGATCGAGTTCAACTCGACGAGGCGCCGCTCGTGACGGCCGAGCTCGTGTCCCGGGCCGTCGACCGCGCCCTGCTGCGCTACGACCGAAACGGCGACGAGCACTACGACGTGATCAGCGCGTTCATCAAGTCTGTGCGCGGCAGCGACGTCGACGCGTCTCTGCACTATCTGGCGCGCATGATCGAAGCGGGAGAGGATCCGCGTTTCATCGCGCGGCGCATCATCGTGCTGGCCTCCGAAGACATCGGTATGGCCGACCCGCAGGCCCTGCAGGTCGCGATCGCCGCCGCCGACGCTGTGCAGTACATCGGCATGCCCGAGGGCCGCATCCCGCTCGCGCAGGCCGTGGTCCATCTCGCGACCGCCCCCAAGTCGAACTCCGCATACATGGCGCTGGATGCCGCACTTGCCGACGTGCGCGCCGGGAGGATCGGCCGGGTTCCGAAGCATCTGCGCGATGCCCACTATCCGGGTGCGAAACGTCTCGGGCACGGCAAAGGGTACGTCTACCCGCATGACGACGACCTCGGCGTGGTGAAGCAGCAGTACCTGCCGAACGAGCTGACCGGAGCCTCGTACTACCACCCGACCGAGCACGGCAACGAACGCGAGATCTCCGCGCGGCTGGCGAAGCTGCTGAAGATCGTGCGCGGACGCTGAGCCCGGACGCGGCTCATAGGGTTGTGCGATGCCATCGTTTGCCGAGCTCGTTGAATTGATCCGCCTCAGGAGTTCCGCAACATCACATCTGGCGGTGGGAATCTCCGGATACGGCGGTTCAGGCAAGTCCACTCTTGCGCGCGCTCTCGTCCGATCGGTCTCCGGGAGCATCCGCGTACGTGGCGATGACTTTCTCGATCCCGCAAGGTCGCATCATCGTTCACAGGATTGGGACGGCATGGACCGTGTGCGTCTGAGGCAAGAAGTCTTGGAGCCCTTCCGCCTCGGTCGCACTGTTCGTTTGCGCCGCTTCAATTGGTCGACCCGCGCATTGGGCCCCAGCGAACAGCTACCCGACGCTCGCGTGCTCATCGTCGACGCCGTGGGTCTCTTCCACCCGGAGTTGAACGGCATGCTCGATGTGAAGATCTGGATCGATCTTGATTTGCGGACTGCGACCGAACGGGGCAAGGCGCGCGACCGCGCGCTCGGCCGTTCGCATGACAGGCTCTGGGACGATGTCTGGGTGCCGAACGATCGCGAGTTCGCGGTTCGCTTCCACCCGGCGCAGGGCGCCGACGTGCTTCACATCGACGACGCGGATGAAAGCTGGCGGTCCGTGTGCTCGCAATAGTTCTGGGTGGAACGGGTGCGATCGGCGGGGCGACCGCGTTACGACTGGCCCAGGCCGGTTGGGACGTGGCCGTGACGGGCCGGAACGCTGCCGCCATGCCGCTCGAATTGGCTGCCGCCGACGTGCGCTTCCACGCGATCGAGCGAAGCGGCACCCGCGAGATCCAAGCGCTCGTCGGTGAGGGAGCGGACCTCCTGGTCGATCTTCTCGCGTATCGCGCAGCGGATGTCCGTGCGCTCCTGCCCGTCATGGCCTCCGCCGCCTGCACCGTGCTCGTGTCGAGCAGAGCCGTCTACATCGACGGTGAAGGCCGTCACATCAACGGCGATGAGCCGCCGTGGTTCGATTGTCCGATCGGCGAGGACGCGCCCACTCTGCGGCCCGCGGGGGATGACGTCAGCCCGTTCAGCCGCGAGGGATATGCACCCTGCAAAGTCGCGGCGGAGCAAGTGGCCCTGGACAGCGGTCTGCCGGTCACCGTCATCCGCCCATCCAAGGTTCACGGTCGATGGGCGCGAAACGCGCGCACGCGTTCGTTCGTCACCCGGATGAGGAGTGGCGAGCCCGCCATCGCACTGGCGGCGCGCGGCGCCTCGGTCGATCACCTCGCCGCGGCATCCAACACAGCGGCGCTCATCCAGACCGTGGCAGCCCGTCCGGGATCGCGGATCCTCAACAGCGCTGACCCGGATGCCCCCACCGCCGCGCAGATCGTTCGTGCGATCGGCGCACGGTTGGGCTGGAGTGGAACGCTCGAACTGCTCGAGGACGACGATCCGGAATCGGAACGAGGACAGCATCCGTGGCAATCCGCGCATCCGATCGTCTTGGACGTCGAGAAGTCACACGCTCTCGGCTACGCGCCGGTAGGAACTGCACTGGACCTCCTGGTGGAGGAAGTCGACTGGGTCGCGGCCCAGTAATCGCGTCTGCGGCGATTGCTTTCGGGCAATGCTCGGTTGCGCGCAGCACCGATCAACGCTTCCGCCCAGCGAGCAGAGACTCGCCGGCGTTCTGGTAGCATTGACTGGCCTAGAACCGGATTTCGCGTGCGGCTGCGTCGGAATCAGGATTCGACGGGGAACGCTCTGTAGCCGAGCACCCCTGGCACATCATCCCTCTCACTAACGAATGATCGTGGCGCGCTCACGCGCGCGTCCGCGGCGGCCGACGCCGTCGCAGCAGTGAGACAACGAAAGGAAATACGTGTCTACCAAGTCACGCACCCGTAGCAAGACCCGCCTCTCGCGGTCGCTGGGCCTCGCCCTGACCCCGAAAGCCGCACGCTACATGGAGAAGCGTCCGTATGCTCCCGGCGAGCACGGACGCACCAAGCGCAAGGCCGACAGCGACTACGCCGTCCGTCTGCGTGAGAAGCAGCGCCTTCGCGCTCAGTACGGCATCCGCGAGAAGCAGTTGCGCATCGCGTTCGAAGAGGCCCGGCGTCAGCAGGGCCTGACCGGTGAGAACCTGGTCGAGCTGCTCGAGATGCGTCTCGACGCGCTCGTGCTGCGCGCCGGTTTCGCCCGCACCACCTCGCAGGCTCGCCAGTTCGTCGTGCACCGTCACATCCTGGTCGACGGCCAGATCGTCGACCGTCCCTCGTTCCGCGTGAAGCCGGGCCAGCTCATCCACGTCAAGGCCCGCAGCGAAGGCACCGAGCCCTTCCAGGTCGCCGCCGCCGGTGGACACGCCGATGTGCTGGCCAAGGTGCCCGCATACCTCGACGTCGAACTCGACAAGCTGCAGGCCCGCCTCGAGCGTCGCCCGAAGCGTGCCGAGGTTCCCGTCACCTGTGACGTTCAGCTCGTCGTGGAGTACTACGCCGCACGCTGATCTCGATACGCGTCGCTCGTACCTCGCGGCGCTACTCGGTCTACGGATCACCGGATCAGTACGCTGGAAGCGGGTCGCCGATCAGGCGACCCGCTTCTGTCGTCGGTACGACCCGGGCTCCGGATGCTGTGCTCCGAGCGGGAGGGCAGGTCGGCTCGCTAAACTGGCGGCTGGCCGCGGCGAGGATCCACCGAGATCCGTCACCGCACAGCTCAGGAACAGGGAGTATCCGTCATGAAGAGTTTCATCTGGCTCGTCGTCGGGGTCGTCGGCGGTTTTGCCATCGCGCACCAGCTGAACAAGACCGAGCAGGGCAAGCGCTTCTTCGAGGAACTGGACCAGAAGGCGCGCGACTTCGGCGCCGCGGTCTCCGAGGGCTATCACGCTCGGGAGGCCGAACTGCGTGACGCCGTAGGCGACGCCGAAGAGACGATCTCCGACCTGTCTCTCTGAGGGCCGGCAGCCCACGTCCCAACCCCTGCGTACCCGAGTCGTCGGCTCGGGAACGCGATCACACGCTAGGAACCCATGCAGACCGCTGACATCCACAGGCGCTGGCTCGAATTCTTCGCCGACCGCGGCCACACCGTCGTGCCCTCCGCATCGCTCGTCAGCGACGACCCCACCCTGATGTTCACGGTGGCCGGCATGGTGCCCTTCGTGCCTTATCTCACCGGGCTGGTTCCGCCGCCCTTCCCTCGTGCCACGAGCGTGCAGAAGTGCATCCGTACGCTCGACATCGACGAGGTCGGAAAGACACCACGACACGGCACCTTCTTTCAGATGTGCGGCAACTTCTCGTTCGGCGACTACTTCAAAGAGCAGGCGATCGCATACGCGTGGGAGTTGCTGACCACGCCGGAGTCGGCGGGCGGACTCGGGTTCGATGCGAAGGATCTCTGGGTCACGGTCTACCAGGACGACGATGAGGCGCGCGCGTACTGGAAGAAGATCGCGGGGCTGCCCGACGAACGCATCCAGGGCCTCGGCATGGACACCAACTACTGGTCGACGGGTGTCGCCGGACCGGCCGGTCCGTGTTCCGAGATCTTCTTCGACCGCGGACCCGCCTATGGGCGCGATGGCGGACCGGCCACCGATGACGACCGGTACGTGGAGATCTGGAACCTGGTCTTCATGCAGTACCTGCGCGGCGAGGGAACCGGCAAGCACGACTTCGAGATCCTCGGCGACCTGCCGAAGAAGAACATCGACACCGGTATGGGGCTCGAGCGCGTCGCCTTCATCAAGCAGGGCGTCGAGAACATGTACGAGATCGATCAGGTGCGGCCGGTGCTCGACCGCGCGGCCGAGCTCGCGGGCAAGCGGTACGGCGCCGACCACGACGACGATGTGCGGATGCGGGTCGTGGCCGACCATGTGCGCAGCGCGCTGATGCTGATGTCCGACGGCGTGACTCCCGCCAACGACGGACGCGGCTACATCCTGCGACGCCTGTTGCGCCGTTCGGTTCGCGCGATGCGCCTGATGGGCGTCGACGGGCCCACCTTCCCCGAGCTCTTCCCGGCGAGCCGGGACGCGATGAAGGCGGCGTATCCGGACGTCGCCACCGAATACGATCGCATCTCACGACTCGCCTATGCCGAAGAGGAGACCTTCCTCCGCACGCTGGCGAGCGGCACCACGATTCTCGACAACGCCGTGACACGCACCCGCGGCGCGGGAGGCAGCCAGTTGCCCGGCGACACGGCGTTCCTGCTGCACGACACCTACGGCTTCCCGATCGACCTGACCCTCGAGATGGCTGAAGAGGCGGGTCTGTCGGTCGATCGGCACGCTTTCGACACATTGATGGCCGATCAACGTGCTCGTGCGAAAGCCGATGCGAAGGCGAAGAAGACCGCGTTGGCCGATCTTTCGGTCTACAGCGCGTTCCGGTCGAAGGGCGAGACGGTCTTCACCGGCTACACCGAGTTGCAGACCGCGTCGACGGTGCTCGGCGTGATCGTCGGCGGCCGCGCGGTGAACCAGGCGGTCACGGGCGACGTCGCCGAAGTCGTCCTCGCGGAGACCTCGCTCTACGCCGAGTCGGGTGGGCAGGATGCCGACCAGGGACGCATCGTCGGGCCGGGTTACGAGCTCGAGGTGCTCGACGTGCAGAAGCCGATCAAGGGACTGATCAGCCACACGGTGCAGGTGCTGAACGGCGAGGTCGGGGTCGGCGACCCCGCGACCACGGTCGTCGACGCGGACTACCGCCGGGGTGCCCGGCAGGCGCATTCGGGAACGCACATCATCCACGCGGCCCTGAGGCAGGTGCTCGGCCCGAACGCACACCAGTCGGGCTCGTACAACAAGGCCGGCTATCTGCGGCTCGACTTCTCCTGGAACCAGCCCCTCTCCCCGCAGACCCGCTCCGAGATCGAGGAGATCTCCAACAACGCCGTGCGTGACAACCTGGAGGTGGTCACGCGGGAGCTGCCGCTGGACGAAGCGAAGCAGCTGGGCGCGATGGCGCTGTTCGGCGAGAAGTACGGCGACGTCGTACGCGTGGTCGACATCGGCGGCCCGTGGTCCCGTGAGTTGTGCGCCGGCACCCACGTCTCCTCCAGCGCCGAGATCGGGCTGATCAATCTGGTCAGCGAATCGTCGGTCGGCTCCACGAACCGACGCGTGGAGTCGCTGGTCGGACTCGAGGCGTTCCGCGACCTCGCCACCGAACGAGCGATCGTCTCGCAGCTCACCGGAACACTGAAAACGCCCCGGGAGCAATTGCCGGAGCGCATCGCCGACCTGATGGCCAGTTTGAAATCGGCGGAGAAGAAGATCGCCGCGTACGAGGCGCGCGCCGTGCTGGAACGCGTGCCGGGCCTGCTGGAGAGGGTGGAACGCGCGGGAGCAGTGCGTGTGCTGGCCGCGGATGCCGGCACCCTCGGCTCAGCGGACGATCTGCGATTGCTGGTCACCACGTTGCGCGAGCGGCTCGGGTCCGATGCGGCCGTCGTGGCAGTGGCCGCGACCGTGTCGGATCGCCCGCAACTCATCGTCGCCACCAACCGCGCCGCCCGAGACGCAGGGATCAAGGCGGGAGCGCTGGCCCGGACCGCCGCCCAGACCCTCGGCGGCGGCGGCGGCGGCAAAGACGACCTCGCGCAGGGCGGCGGCTCCGACCTGACGGCGATTCCGGCGGCGTTGAGCGGTATCACGACGGCGGTGAGCGGCTGAGCATGCGCTTCGGGACCCGCGTCGGTGTCGACGTCGGCAAGGTGCGGATCGGAGTCGCCCGATGCGACCACTCCGGGATGCTCGCGACCCCGGTCGAGACCGTTGCTCGAACCCGGGACGGCTCCGACGTGTCTCGCGTGCTCGCACTGGTCGCCGAACACGAAGCCATCGAGATCGTGGTCGGTCTTCCGCTTGCACTCTCCGGAGCGCATACACCCTCGACCGACGACGCCGTCGGCTTCGCAGAGCGGCTCGCAGACGCCGGCGAGATTCCGGTGCGGCTCGTCGATGAACGACTTTCCACGGTCACCGCCCAGGCAGGGCTGCGAGCATCGGGTCGTACCGCCCGGAACTCGCGCTCGGTAGTGGATCAGGCCGCGGCCACCGTGATCCTGCAGCATGCACTCGACGCGGAGCGCGCGTCCGGACGACCGCCCGGCACACTCGCCGAGACACGAATTGGACGCGAATCGTGACGAAAACGCCCCCACATACCGAAGGAAGCGAACTCGACGACGATGTCGAGCAGCCGTTCGACGCGCTGTTCACAGCGCCCGTCGCCGGCGACGCGCCGAAGACCCGGCGAGAGGCGCGAGAACGGGCGGAGCGCCATGGCCATGAGAACCCCCTCGCCTGGCACGAGCACGCCGTGGTGGGCTCCGACAAGCCGAAGAAGCCGCGGAACAGGCGTCGGTGGCTGGTCGCGCTCATCGTGACGGTCGTCGTCCTCGGACTGCTGGGCGGTGCCGGAGCGTTCGTGTGGAACACCTTCCAGCCCCAGGTGGAGAAGCTGATCAGCATGACCCAGCCGACGGACTACCCGGGAACCGGCACGGGCAGCGTCACCGTCTTGATCAAGGCGGGCGACACGGGGGGAGACGTGGCGACGACCCTGCAGAAGGACGGCGTGACGAAGACGTATGACGCCTTCTACAAGCTCCTGCTGGCCAAGAACCCGGCGCCTGTCTTCCAGCCCGGGGTCTACTCCCTGAAGAAGAGGATGAGCGCCCAGGCGGCGTTGAGCGCGCTGCAGGATCCGAAGAACAAGCTCACCCGCACCGTCGTCATCCCGGAAGGGACGGCAGAGAAGTCGATACTGGCATCCGTGGCCCAGGCGACGAAGATCCCGCTCACCGAACTGCAGAAGACGGCGGCGACTCCCGCGACGTTCGGGGTGCCCGCTCAGGCGAAGACCCTGGAAGGGTTCCTGTTCCCCGCCACCTACACGTTCGACCCCGGCGTGAGCGCGCACGACGCGATCAAGACCATGGTCGACCGCTCCTTCCAGGCTCTGGACGACGCCGGCGTTCCGGTCGCGCAACGCTGGAAGACCGTCGTGCTGGCGTCGATCGTGCAGAAGGAGGCAGGACCGAACCAGAGCGACTTCGGCAAGATCGCCCGGGTGTTCCAGAACAGGCTCGACAAGGGCTGGCGACTGCAGTCGGACGCGACGGTGGCATACGGCACCGGCAAGACGAACACGGTTTTCACCACCCAGGCCGAGCGCGAGAACGCGTCGAACCCGTACAACACGTACGCACACGACGGGCTGCCGGTCGGCCCGATCGGCAATCCGGGCGACGTCGCGATCAAGGCGGCTCTGCACCCCACGCCGGGGCCCTGGATGTACTTCGTGGCCGTCGATCTGAAGACCGGGGAGACGGTGTTCTCCACCACGGCGGCCGAACACGACGCGGCCGTGGCGAAGCTGCAGCGGTGGTGCGCGGCGAGTGCAGCCAACAATGCCTACTGCAACTGACCCGTCTGCCGAACGCCGGTTGGCGGTGCTCGGCAGTCCGATCACGCATTCCAAGTCGCCCGCGCTGCATGCCGCCGCGTACCGGGTGCTCGGCCTGCCGTGGGACTATCGGGCGCTCGAGGTGGCAAGCGACGACCTCGCCGCGTTCGTGGCATCCCGCGATCAGAGTTGGCGGGGTCTGTCGCTCACCATGCCGTTGAAGCAGACCGTGCTCCCGCTGCTCGGCGAACTCGACGAGGTAGCCCGGCTGACGGGCGCGGCCAACACGGTGCTGTTCGACGGCGACGGCTCCGGTGAGCGTGTGTTACGCGGCTTCAACACCGACGTCGCCGGCATCGTGCGGGCCCTACGCGCCGCCGGGGTCTCGATCGCCCGGCGCGTGCACGTGTTCGGCGGCGGCGCCACGGCGGCGTCGGCGGTCGTAGCGGCGGCGGAACTGGGCGCCGAGCACGTCAGCATTGCGGTGCGCGTCCCTTCGCGAGCGGCTCCGTTGCACGGGCTGGCCCGGAGCGTCGGGCTGACCTGCCGGATCGGGACGTTCGACGAGGAGCCCGACGCGGTTCCCGATCTCGTGGTGTCGACGTTGCCGGGGCCGGCGGCATCCGCACTCGCCCGCGACCTGCTGCGCGGCAGCGCGATGCGGGCTGCCGCCGCCCAGGGCGCAGCCATCTTCGACGTCGCCTACGATCCGTGGCCCAGCCCCATCGCATCCGCATGGCAGCGGCTGGTGGCCGATCGAGCCGACACGATCGGTTCCGTCGTGCTCTCCGGGCTACCGATGCTCGTGCATCAGGCGTTGCTTCAGGTGCGCATCTTCGTTCACGGCGACCCCCAGCGGTCGCTGGAACGCGACGACGAGGTGCTCGCGGCGATGCTCGCCGCGGTCGGGTTGGATGCCGCAGGGCGGCCGTTGGGCGAAGCGGCTCCTGCGCGCATGCCAGAATCGTAATCATGCTTCGTTGGCTGACGGCCGGGGAATCCCACGGTCCAGAACTCATCGCCGTGCTCGAGGGGTTGCCCGCCGGCGTACCCGTCTCGTTCGACGGCATCCGCGCAGACCTCGCACGCCGCAAGCTGGGCTACGGGCGCGGCGCGCGCATGAAGTTCGAGCAGGACGAGTTGGCACTCTCCGGCGGAGTGGTGCACGGCTTCACTCTGGGCAGCCCGATCGCGGTGCGCATCGGCAACACGGAGTGGCCGAAATGGGTCGACGTGATGAACCCGGAGCCGGTGGATGCCGAGAAGCTCGCCGGGGGACGGGGCGCACCGCTGACCCGGCCGCGGCCCGGGCATGCCGACCTGGTCGGCATGCAGAAGTACGGCTTCGACGAGGCGCGGCCGATTCTGGAACGCGCCAGCGCACGGGAGACCGCAGCACGAGTCGCCCTCGGCGCGATCGCCAGGTCGTTCCTGGCCGAACTCGGCATCACCCTGGTCAGCCACACCATCGCGATCGGCCCGGTACGCGTGCCCGACGGACGGCCCCTCCCGGTGCCGGCCGACGTCGACACGCTCGACGCCGACCCGTTGCGCTGCTTCGACTCCGAGACATCCGCTCGGATGGTCGACGAGGTGGATGCCGCGCACAAGGACGGCGACACGCTCGGCGGCGTCGTCGAGGTGCTGGCGTACGATCTTCCGCCCGGACTCGGCTCGCATGTGCACTGGGACAGGCGGCTCGACTCACAACTGGCGGGCGCTTTGATGGGCATCCAGGCGATCAAGGGGGTGGAGGTCGGCGACGGCTTCCTGACCACGACCCGGCGCGGTTCGCAGGCCCACGACGAGATCGTCGTCGGCCCCGACGGAATAGCCCGCACCAGCGACAAGGCCGGTGGTACCGAGGGCGGCATGTCGACCGGCGGCGTGCTGCGGGTACGTGCCGGGATGAAGCCGATCGCCACCATTCCGCACGCCCTGCGCACGGTGGATGTCGCCACGGGGGAGCAGGCGGCCGCCCACCATCAACGCTCCGACGTCTGCGCGGTGCCCGCGGCGGGTGTCGTCGCCGAGGCCATGGTCGCCCTCGTGCTCGCGAACTCCGTGCTCGAGAAGTTCGGCGGCGACCGCGTGACCGAGACGGCCCGAAACCTCGCCGCCTACCGCGCCGCGATCCCCGACGCGTTGCGCACCCAGGCGGAAACGGCGTGACATCCGACCATCCACGACCGGCGGCCCCCGACGGGCGCAGACCTGAGACGCCGCACGCGCAGCGTGGCTCCGCCATCGTGCTGATCGGTCCGCCGGCCGCGGGCAAGAGCCGCATCGGGCGGCGCCTCGCGAAACGTCTGGGTCTTGCGTTCATCGACACGGATCAGGCGATCGCCGCCGAGCACGGCTCCATTCCCGCGCTATTCGCGGAACACGGCGAGGCGCACTTCCGCACGCTCGAACGTGCTGCCGTTCGCCAGGCGCTCGCATCTGCCGCAGTCGTCTCGCTCGGCGGAGGGGCCGTGCTTGACCCGCGGACGCGCGACGACCTGGCCGCGACGACCGTCGTGCTGCTGACCGTCAACGAAGAAGCCGTCGCCGAGCGCATCGACAACGCCAAACGACCGCTGGTCACCGGCATCGACGCCTGGCGTCGCATCGTCGCGGAGCGAACCGAGCTCTACGCGTCGCTGGCCGACCACACGACAGACACGTCTTTTCGCCCCGTCGCCACCATCGTGGAAGAACTCGCGGGCTGGCTGGAGGAGAACGCATGACAGACACCACCCGTATCGTCGTCGCCGGAACGAGCGAGTACACCGTCTCGGTCGGAGCGGGGCTGCGCTACGAACTCGCGGCGCAGCTCGGCGAGAACGTGCGCAAGGTCCTGATCGTGCACCAACCCACGCTCGGTCGGGCCGCGGAGGAGTTGCGCGAGAACTTGCAGGGCGCGTACGAGGTGCTGCTCGCGGAGATCCCGGATGCCGAAGCCGCCAAACGCGTCGAGGTCGCGGCGTTCTGCTGGCAGATCATGGGGCAGGCCGACTTCACCCGCTCGGATGCCGTGATCGGCTTCGGCGGGGGAGCAGCGACCGATCTCGCCGGGTTCGTCGCTGCCACCTGGCTGCGCGGGGTGCGTCTCATCCAGGTTCCGACGACCGTGCTCGGAATGGTCGACGCCGCGGTCGGAGGCAAGACCGGCATCAACACCACGGAAGGCAAGAACCTCGTCGGTTCGTTCTACGCTCCGCACGCCGTGGTGGCCGATCTCGACACCGTGGCGAGCCTGCCGCGCAACGAGATCCTCGCGGGGTTCGCCGAAGTCGTGAAGTGCGGTTTCATCGCCGACCGCGACATCCTGCGGACCATCGAAGCCGACGTCGAGAAGGCGACCGACCCGACGTCAGCTCAGTTCCGGCAGCTGATCGAGGCCGCGATCCGCATCAAGGCCGACGTCGTCGGCGAGGACTTCACGGAGCAAGGACGACGCGAGATCCTGAACTACGGCCATACCCTCGGCCACGCCATCGAGCACGCGGAGCGGTATCAGTGGCGCCACGGTGCCGCCATCTCGGTCGGAATGGTGTTCGCCGCCGAACTCGCCAGGCTGAGCGGCAGGCTCTCCGACGCCGTGGTCGACCGGCACCGCACGATCCTGCAGTCCCTGACACTTCCGATCGAGTATCCGGTCGGTCGCTGGCCCATGCTGTTGGCGACGATGCAGCGCGACAAGAAGGCGCGAGCGGGCATGCTGCGCTTCATCGTGCTCGACGACATCGAGCGACCGACGGTGCTGCGCGCCCCGGAACCCAGTCTGCTGTTCGCGGCTTATCAGGAGATCGGGTCCTAGCTCTGGCTGCGCCGGCCTCGCCGATGGCGCCGATAGGCTGATGCACATGTCGACCATCCTCGTTCTGAACGGCCCGAACCTCGGACGCCTCGGCACCCGAGAGCCCGAGGTGTACGGCTCCCAGACTTTGCACGACCTACGCGAACTGCTTGTCGCCGACGCGGGCTCTGTTGAGCTTGATCTGCGTCAGACGGATGCCGAGGGGGAGTTGATCGGATGGCTGCACGAGGCCGTCGACTCAGGCTCACCGGTCATCCTGAACGCAGGGGCGTGGACGCACTACTCGTACGCGCTTCGGGATGCCGTGTCTCTCGTGACCTCGGCCGGCGTGCCGGTGATCGAGGTGCACATCTCGAACCCGCACGCGCGGGAGGAGTTCCGGCACACGAGTGTGATCAGCGGTGTGGCCTCCGGGGTGATCGTCGGGTTCGGGTTCGACTCGTACCGGCTGGCGCTGACGCAGCTGCTGCGGAGCACCGCGGACTAGCGCGCGCCGGAGCACCCGGTGCAGGGCAGTCGCGGAGGTCGCGCGTTGACCAGGTTGAACGCCTGGGTGCTCGTCGATCCCGGTGAGCCCGGCGCGTCGCTCGGACACTTCGACCCAATGGATGTCGCGGCTGTGCCGAGACGGCCGAACGCGGGTCTGTCGCGCCTCATGAATAGCCTGCTCTCAGCGCGTGTGAACTAGAATCGTCCGATGGCAGTTCAGGCGCCGTCATCCGCGCCCGCCGCACCGCTTCAACATCTCCCGAAAGAACCGAAAGAATAGGGATCTTCACGCATGGCATCCACCGCTGACATCCGCAATGGCGCCGTCCTCAACATCGACGGCCAGCTCTGGACGGTCATCGAGTTCCAGCACGTCAAGCCCGGTAAGGGCGGCGCGTTCGTTCGCACCAAGCTCAAGAACGTGGTGACCGGCAAAGTCGTCGATCGCACCTACAACGCCGGCACCAAACTCGAGTTCGAGAACGTCGACCGACGCGAATACCAGTACCTCTACAGCGACGGCGACGGCTTCGTCTTCATGGACACGAGCGACTACGACCAGTTCACCGTTCCCGGGCCGGTCGTCGGCGAGGCCGCGAACTTCATGCTGGAGAACCAGAACGTCACGATCGCGATGAACAACGGCAACCCGCTCTACGTCGAGTTGCCGGCATCCGTCGTGCTCGAGATCACGTACACCGAGCCGGGTCTGCAGGGCGACCGCTCGACGGGCGGAACGAAGCCGGCGACCGTGGAGACCGGCTACCAGATCCAGGTGCCGTTGTTCCTCGAGACCGGCACCAAGGTCAAGGTCGACACCCGCACGGGCGACTACCTCGGCCGTGTGAACGAGTGAGCGCTCGAACCAAGGCGCGCAAGCGCGCGCTCGACGTGCTCTACTCCGCTGACGTTCGCCAGACACCGCTGGATCAGGCGCTCGCCACGGAGGCCGAGCGCGCCGCGGGTCTGCCGCAACGCGAGTCGTCCTGGCTGTATGCCCGCGAGATCGTGTCGGGCGTCGTGGATCACCGTGCCGAGATCGACGAACTGATCCAGACGTACGCACGCGGCTGGACCCTCGAGCGGATGCCGGTCGTTGACCGGGCGATCCTACGGATAGCGATCTGGGAGCTGCTCTACAACCCGGAGGTCCCGGCGGGCGTGGCGATCTCCGAAGCCGTCGAGGCGGCGACGGTGCTCTCCACCGACGATTCGAGCGGATTCATCAACGGCGTTCTCGCGACGATCGCCAACACCATGTCGAAGGGCTGACCCGCATGAGCATCCTTTCCCGTGCCACGCGAGTGCTCGCTGTGACGGCCGCTGCAGCCGTCGTGTTGCTGTGCGCCGCGTGCTCGTCTGGACCGTCCCAGGACGACAGTTCCAGTTCCGGAAAGGCGTCATCGGTGGCGACCGGCACCATCGGCGCCGCCCACCTCGACGACGGATACCTGTCGGTCGGCAGCGGATCCACGACGGTCGACACCTACATCGACCCGATGTGCCCGTATTGCGGACAGTTCGAGACGGCGAACGGTCGTCAACTCGCCCAGCTCGTCAACGACGGCACCATCACATTGCGTGTGCACCCGTTGAACTTCCTCGACCAGATCTCGCAGGGCACCGCGTACTCCTCGCGCGCAGCGAACGCTCTGACCTGCGTGGCGGCGGCCTCACCCAAGCAGACCCTCTCGTACCTCGGCTCGCTCTACGCCCATCAACCACATGAGAACTCGCCCGGGCTGACGGACAAGCAGCTCGTCTCGCTCAGCGCCGATGTCGGCGCCGCCAGCATCACCCGATGCGTCAAGATGCAGACGTACGTGCCGTGGGTGACGAAGATCACCGACGCCGCCCTGAACGGTCCCATCAAGGGCGCCGACATCACGAAGATCAAGGGCACGCCCACGGTCCTGGTGAACGGGCACTCGTACGCCGGAAGCATCACCGACACGGCTGCACTCAAATCCATCATCGAGGCCGGCGGTCAGAGCTGACCGTGCGTGCGACAGGCCTTTGACTGCAGACTGATCGGCCCGCACCGAGAGGTACCCACCTCTGCCGGCGTGCGAGCAACCCCTGAGGCTCAGCCCGCGCCGCCCGCCTCCACCCAGGAGTATCGGCGTTGCGGCCGACCCGTCTGACCGTAACGAAGCGCGACCGTCGCACGGCCGCTGCTGACGAAGTGCTCCAGATACTTGCGTGCGATCACGCGCGACATGCCCAGCAGCTCGCCGCATTCCGAGGCGGCGAGGTCGGGTGAACTGGCTCGCAGAGTGCGAGCGATCAGTTCCGCCGTCTCAGTGCTCAGTCCCTTCGGCAGTTCGACTGTTCGCCCGGCACCGGCACCGAGCGCCTGATCGAGGTCACGCTGATCCAGTTCGGCGGACTTGCCGAGCACCCGGCGTCGCTCGGCATACGCGGCCAGCCTGGCCTCGAGTTCCGGGATCTTGAAGGGCTTCAGCAAGTAGCTCACGATTCCGCCGTGCAGGGCGCCGGCGACGATCTGCGCTTCCCGCGCGGCCGTCAGCACCAGGAAATCGACATCGTGCCGATCCTCACGCGCGCGACGGATCACCTCCAATCCCGACATGTCGGGCAGGTACATGTCCAGCAGGACCAGCCGAGGACGCGAAGAGGCGATCGCATCCAACGCTTCGGATCCGGAATGCGCCACGCCGATGACGCGGAACCCGGGAATGCGTTCGACGATGCGTTCATGAGCGCGGGCGACCATGAAGTCGTCTTCGACGATCAGCACATCATGCACGATCGACTCCGCAATCGCCGGACCCGGCGGACAGGGCCTCGCCCGCCGCGGTCTCTACGAACGGGGCGGGGCCGCCCGGCGATGCCGGCAGCACCGCCTCGAACACCGCTCCTTCGTCGTTCTCGTAGCCGACGCGTCCGCCGCGCCGCGTCGCCACGAGCTGCACGATGGCCAATCCGAAACCATGCCTTCCGTCGGCGTCCCCGGCCTTGGAGGTCGCTCCGACTTCGAACATGCGCTCCGCCAGGGCGGTCGCGACCCCCGGTCCGCTATCTCTGACGCGCACCCGCACCTCCGCCACGCCTTCCGCGCGCCGTTCGGCCGGCTCGGGTCCGCCGACTCCTCTGATCTCGACCTCCACCCGGCGTACCGGTGCCCCGGTGACAGCGTCGAGTGCATTGTCGACCAGGTTGCCGATCACCGTGACCAGGTCGGCTGAGAGGGTCTCATCGACTCGTGGCAACGACGACTGCGCCGTGAGGGCGAGCGTCGCACCGCGCTCAGCCGCGAGCGAGGCCTTGGCGATGCATAGTGCCGCGACGGCGGGATCCGAGATGCGGGACAGCACGCTGCTGTCCAGATGCAGTCGATCGCGCGACACGGCATCGATGTAGTCGACGGCAGCGGCGGTGTCGCCGAGCTGCATGAGCATCGAGATGGTGTGCAGCCGGTTCGCGAATTCGTGGGTTTGCGCACGCAGAGTGTTCGTCGCCTGGATGCTGCTGCCGAGGTCATGCTGCAAGGTCACCAGCTCCGTTCGGTCACGCAGCGTGGTCACGACCTCCGGCCGGGAACGCGGCAGGTGGATGGTCGTGCGGTTCACCACCAACAGTGTGCCCGCGTTGACCAGCGCGACGTCGCGCGCCCCCTCGCTGTCGGCGCGCAGCACCCGGATCGCTTCGGCGTCGAGCCCGACATCGTCCACGCCGCGCCCCACGGCGTCGACCGGAAGCCCGAGCAGCTCACGTGCGCTGTCATTCACGAGGGTGATCACGCCATCCGAGTCGACGGCGACCACGCCTTCTCGGATGCCGCGCAGCATGGCTTCGCGATGCTCCACGAGCCGGGCGATCTGTTCGGGCTCCAGCCCCAGCGTCTGCCGCTTCACACGGTTCGCCAGCCACCATGACCCGGCCGCGCCCAGGATGCCTGCGACGGAGAGGTAGGTGAGCAGGTCCGGAGCCGCCCCTGCGAGCAGGCCGGCCAGGTCCGGGAACTCCCGGGCCGCGATCACGGTGCCGATGAATCGGCCGTCGTCGGCCAGCACCGGAACCTGCGCCACCACGTAGGAGTCCCGTCCCAATTGTGCCGGCCCGGCCCATCCACCGTTCGACCTCTGCGCGGCCGGACGAAGGCTGAGCGTAGTGCGCAGCACGCGCGGGTCGACAGGAGAGGCCACGACGCGACCCGAGACATCCGTCACGATCAGCTGGTCGACACCGGTCGTCGCCCGCAGAGATTCGGTCTGCACTGTCAGGCTCTGCCAGCGGGAGTCGTCGGCGAGAGCCTTGCGCAGCAACGGCACAGCCGCCGAATACTCCGCCACCGCGAGCATCCGCCTCTGCTGCCCACTCGCGAAATTGCTGCGCGCCTGTTCCAGCGAGATGGCGGTCACCGCGACAAGTACGATCGCCAGAAGCGTCAACTGGAAGATCAAGAGCTGCCGGGTGAGGCCGAGACGCGTATGCGTCGCCGATTTCGCTCGCACGTCGCCTCCCATCGGCCGCCGTCGCCCATTCGGTACTCAGGGAATGATCGCGCACAACCCGAAGCGAAACGAAATCCGAAGCGGGCGTCACAAGCTACACAACGTTCGCTAAGACCAGAAGTTGTGCCGGCCGGCCGGCGGCTGCGCACAATGACTCGGGTCGGCGACGAGGCCGGCCACGGATCGAAGAGGATTTTCAGATGAGCACAGCGGCAACGAAGCGACGCGGTCTCGCGGCGACGGCACTGGCGGCGACGGTCGCGCTCACGATGAGCGCATGCGGTGTCACCGGCGGCCAGCACCAGGCCGCGGGCACCGAAACCGGCCCCCTCGCGAACGTGCAGGTGGTCGTGCCCAACTCACCCGGTGGCGGATACGACGTGACCGGGCGGTCGATGGTGAAGGTCATGGATGAGATCGGCGCCACGAAAGGCACCGAGGTGACCAACCTCCCGGGAGCGGGCGGCACCGTCGGGCTCGCTCGGACGATCACCGAATCGGCGAACGCCAAGTTCCTGCTCGTGATGGGTCTCGGCGTCGTCGGCGCCGCCTACACCAACGAGACCGAAGCCCGGGTCGCAGACGCCACCCCGATCGCCCGCCTGATCGAGGAGGCGGGTGCCATCTTCGTGCCCGCGAAGTCGCCGTACAAAACACTCGCCGACCTGGTCACGGCGTGGAAGGCCGACCCGGCCGGATTCGCGGTCGGCGGCGGCTCTTCGCCTGGCGGACCCGACCATCTGCTGCCGATGCAGCTCGCCGACACGGTGGGCATCAAGGCCAAGGACGTGAACTACGTCGCCTACGACGGCGGCGGAGAGCTTCTGCCGGCGATCCTCGGCGGCAAGATCAAGTTCGCCGTCTCCGGTTACGGCGAGTTCCTGGAGCAGGTGCAGTCAGGCGACCTACGCGTGCTCGCGGTCTCCAGCAAGGAGCGGGTGCCGGTGCTCGACGCACCGACCCTGACCGAGGAGGGCGTCGACCTGGTCTTCACCAATTGGCGCGGGCTGCTGGCGCCCCCGAAGATCACCGCTGCGGAGAAGGCACGGCTGATCGCGGCGTTGACGAAGATGCATGACAGCGACGAATGGGCCGCCGTGCTGAAGGCGAACGGCTGGACCGATGCGTTCATCACCGGCAACGAGTTCCACACCTTCCTCGTCGATCAGGACAAGCGCGTCGCCACGACCCTGAAGAGCCTGGGACTGGCGTGAACTCCATCCGCACCGCGCTCCGCGGCCGCTCCGAGCTGGGTGTCGCCGCCCTGCTCGGGGCGATCGCCGTGGTCGTCGCCGTCGACACCGCCGGGATCCGCCACACCGCCGTCAACGCCGGGGTGATGGGGCCGCAGGTCGTGCCCACGATCATCGCCGTCGGACTCGGTCTCTGCGCGGTCGCGCTGGCGATCGACGTGATCCGCGGCGGACACGCCGCTCCCGAGGAGGGCGAGGACATCGACCTCTCGCAGGGCGCACACTGGCCCACGCTGATCGGCCTGGCCGGCATCATCCTCGCCGCCGCCGTGCTGATGGATGTGCTCGGCTTCGTCATCGACGCAGCGCTGCTCTTCTACGGATCGGCGATCGTGCTCGGCTCGAGGCGCTTCATCTGGGCGCTGCTGATCGGCGTCGCCCTCTCGGTCTCCACCTTCTACGGCTTCGTGCTCGGTCTCGGCGTCCCACTGCCGGCCGGCCTGCTGACGGGAATCCTCTGATGGACAATCTCAGCCTTCTGCTGGAGGGGTTCGCGAACGCGCTCACCCTGCAGAACCTGCTCTTCGCCCTGATCGGCGTGCTCCTCGGCACGGCCGTCGGCGTGCTCCCCGGCATCGGCCCGGCGATGACGGTCGCCCTGCTGCTCCCGCTGACGTACGCGCTGGATGTGACGGGCTCGGTCATCATGTTCGCCGGCATCTACTACGGCGGCATGTACGGCGGATCGACCACCTCGATCCTGCTCAACACGCCGGGGGAGTCCTCCTCGGTGGTCACGGCGCTGGAGGGCAACAGGATGGCCAAGGCGGGGCGGGCCGCCCAGGCGCTGGCCACGGCTGCGATCGGTTCGTTCGTGGCCGGCTCGATCGCCACCAGCGCCCTCGTCTTCGTCGCACCGTTCATCGTCTCGATCGCCATCAGTCTGGGTGCGCCGTCGTATTTCGCCATGATGGTGTTCGCATTCATCGCCGTCAGCACCGTGCTCGGCTCCTCGCGCATCCGCGGGCTCGCGGCCCTTTTCGTCGGTCTCACCATCGGCCTGATCGGGATGGACGCCACCACCGGTCAGCCCCGGCTGACGTTCGGTCAGCCGCTGCTGGCCGGCGGCGTCGACGTCGTGATCATCGCGGTCGGGTTGTTCGCGGTCGGCGAAGCCCTCTGGATCGCGGCGCATCTTCGGCATTCGAAGCCCACGACGATTCCGGTGGGAATGCCCTGGATGGGACGGGACGACTGGAAGCGGAGTTGGAAACCCTGGCTGCGCGGCACGCTGATCGGCTTCCCGTTCGGCACCATACCGGCCGGCGGGGCCGAGATCCCGACGTTCCTGTCGTACGTGACGGAGAAAAAGCTGTCGAAGCATCCCGAGCAGTTCGGGCACGGTGCGATCGAGGGCGTCGCCGGCCCCGAGGCCGCGAACAACGCGTCGGCGGCCGGCACGCTCGTGCCGTTGCTCACCCTCGGACTGCCCACGACCGCCACGGCGGCGGTCATGATCGCCGCGTTCAATCAGTACGGGATCCACCCCGGCCCGCTCCTGTTCGCCGAAGAACCGGTTCTCGTCTGGACGCTGATCGCCAGCCTCTTCGTCGGCAACGCTCTGCTTTTGGCCCTCAACCTGCCGCTCGCGCCGTTGTGGGCGAAGCTGCTGCGGATCCCGCGGCCGTATCTCTACGCCGGCATCCTGTTCTTCGCGACGCTCGGCGCTTATGCGGTCGGCCAGCAGAGCCTGAGCATCGTGCTGCTCGTCGCAATCGGGGCGCTCGGTTACCTCACGAGGCGGTACGGTCTACCGGTGCTGCCGATCATCGTCGGAGCCATTCTCGGCCCGGAGATGGAGCGACAGCTGCGGCGCACCCTTCAGATCAGTGCCGGCGACCCCTCGGCGCTGGTCAGCGAGCCGTTGCCGATCGTCCTGTATTCGGTCGTCGCGCTCCTGCTCGTGCTGCCGCCTCTGGTCAAGACCGCGCGACGCCGGTCCGCACGTCGGCAGGTCGTCGGCGACGGTGCCCGCGAGCGGGACGCAGCCGAGGACGAGGTCCCCGCGCCCTGAAGCTCCGGCGCGCGGGACCGGCGAACGTCCCGCG
>DATMTS010000027.1:0-95511 GCA_035564555.1 Humibacter sp. | reverse complement strand
CGGTTCGGACGTAATGGGGTGCCTCGGGTGCGTCGGGTGCATCGGGCGCGCGTGGGGCGGGCGTGGGGCGCGGGTCAGGCGCGCGCGTGACGCGCGTCGGTCAGGCGCGGGTCACGTCGAGCTCGACGACCGCCCAACTGAGGGCGGGCAGCGTGAGCGTGACCCGCCCGCCCTCGACACCCACGCCGTCGAGGTCGCGCAGCCCGACCCGTTCGCCGTCGTCGAGGTTGTTCGAGGTGAACCGGTCGCCGCCGTCCGGCGTGGCGAGAACCTCGGCGCGCGTGACGCGCGCTGCATCCAGGCCACGAAGCAGCACCTCGACCTCTGCGGCGTCGTCGAGTCCGCGATTGGCCAGGAACAGCGCAACGCGTCCGCTCTCCTGGTCCCACGTGGCACTGACATCGACGAGGTCCGCGTCGCCGAACTTCGCCGACTCGTACCGGTCACTGCTGACGGCCGCGCGCAGGATCTCACCGCGCGCCAGCGCCGCCATGCGGGCGAACGGCCAGAAGATCGACTGCCGCCAGGCCGGCCCGCCTTCCTCGCTGCGGATCGGCGCGATCACGTTGACGAGCTGCGCCTGGTTCGCGATCTTCACCCGGTCGCCGTGGCGCAGCAGCGAGTTCAGCAGGGTGCCGACGACGACGGCATCCGTCACGTTGTACTCGTCCTCGATGACGCGCGGATGCTGCCGCCACTGCCCGGATGCCGTGATCACCGAGGGCTGGTCTTCACCGGTGAGGCCGCGCTGGTACCAGACGTTCCACTCGTCGAAGGAGAGGTTGATGTACTTCGAGTGCTTGCCTCGGGCACGCACCGCATCGGCGGTGGCGACCACCGATTCGATGAAGTAGTCCATGTCGACGGCGGATGCCAGGAAGCTGGCCGCGTCGCCCTCGTGCTCCTGGTAGTACGCATGCAGTGAGACGTAGTCGACCTGCTCGTAGGTGTGGCCCAGAACCGTCTGCTCCCACGCGCCGAAGGTCGGCATGCCGCTGGAGGAGCTCCCGCACGCGACGAGCTCGATCGACGGGTCGACGAACCGCATCGCCCTCGCCGCCTCTTCGGCCAGGCGGCCGTACTCGTCGGCCGTCTTGTGGCCTATCTGCCAGGGGCCGTCCATCTCGTTGCCCAGGCACCACAACTTGATATCGAAAGGCTCCGCCGATCCGTTCGCCTTGCGCAGGTCGCTGAGGTACGTGCCTCCCGGATGATTGGCGTACTCGACGAGCTGCCGCGCGGCATCCACGCCCCGGGTTCCGAGGTTGATCGCCTCCATGATCTCGGTGCCGGCCGCCTTCGACCACGTTGCGAACTCGTGCAGCCCGAACGCGTTGGACTCGACGGTGTGCCAGGCGCCGTCCAGGCGCGTCGGCCGCGACTCGACCGGTCCGACGCCGTCCTCCCAGTTGTATCCGGAGACGAAGTTGCCGCCGGGGTAGCGCACCACCGTCACCCCCAGTTCCTTGACCAGGTCGAGCACGTCGTGGCGCAGGCCGTTCTCGTCGGCGGTCTCGTGTCCCGGCTCGTAGATGCCGGTGTAGACGCAGCGGCCCATGTGTTCGACGAACGAGCCGAACAGCCGGGCGGGCACCGGCCCTGCGGTGAAGTCACGGTCGAGGGTGATGGTTGCGCGGGGCATGGATCTCCTTGGCTGGCGTGGCACGGTACCCAACGAGTTTTACATCGTTGTAATGGACCTCGCAACCCCGAAGCCGATCGGATGCGCGTGGAGACCTGGCCGAGCCGCTCTCATCGTCTCGTGCTGGCGCGCTCGATGATGCGGTGCGGGATCAGGATCGTCTGCGGCGGTGTCTCCCGGTCGCGCAGGCGCATCGCGAGGCGGTCGAGCGCCGCGTCGGCGAAGGCCCGCTTGTCGAAGCCGACGGTGGTGAGGGCAGGAGTGGTGAAGGCGCTCGCCTCGATATCGTCGAAACCCGCGACGAGCGTGTCTTCGGGAACCCTGCGACCCGAACCGACGATCGCACTCACCGTGCCGATCGCCAGTGAATCCGTGAAGCAGAAGAACGCGTCGGGCAACGCATGGTCCGCCAGGAACTCGGCGACCACGGTCGCCGCGCTCTGCGTCGTCCATCTCGGACAGCTCAGTTCCAGCGTGTCGTCGCGCGGGATGCCTGCCGCGTCCAGCGCCTGGCGGTAGCCGGCGATGCGCATCTCGGCTGTTGCCGTCGCCCGCTGCTGCGGCGAGCCGACCACGGCGATCGAGGTGGCGCCGCGGTCGATCAGCAACTGCGTCATCTGCCGGGCCGCGTCGAGCGAGTCGACGCGCACCTGGTCGGTGAGATTCTGCTCCACCTCACCGATCAGCACGACCGGCGGCAGCGCTCTGCTGCGGGCGAGCGCGCTGTCGGCGAGCGTCACCGGGTTCAGGATCAGCCCGTCGACCAGGTGCGAGCGCGCCCGGGAGAGCAACTCGTCCTCGCGCTCTGGTCGCGTTGCGGTCTCCTCGATCTGCACGCCCCAACCGCGGGCATGCGCGGCCTCGACGAAGTGGTGCGCCATCTCGCCCGAGTATGGCGTGGCGAGGTCGGGCAGCGACAATGCGATCACGCCCGAGCGACCATTGCGCAGCCCGCGAGCGCTGAGGTTGGGCACGTAGTCGAGCTCTTTGAGCGCCTTCTCGACGCGCTCGCGCGTATCGTCTCGCACGAAGACCTCGCCGTTGATCACGTTCGAGACGGTCTTAGGCGAGACGCCGGCGCGTTCGGCCACGTCTTTGACGGTTGCGCGCACGGCGTCCTCCTCCCGAGCACTGCGTCGCATCCCACTGCCGGGCATGCGGTGCCGGGCAGGGATGCTGGAGCCGATCTTACCGGCAGCGCCGGGGCGCCATCCGGCACGTGGCAAGGTCCTTGACAGCGAGATTCGCGGGTGTCTAGCATCGCTACAACGTTGTAACGAGTGCGCGCGCGAAAGCGCGTCGACGCGCCACCACCACTGCCCCGACCGCAGTGTCCGTTCGGACGCGCGACCGGCGCAACGACGAGGAGGTCGAATATGGCGATGCATACTCGGTCAGGGCTAACCCGAAGAAGCTTCCTGGCTGCGGGCCTGGCGACAGCCGGCACCGTCGCGCTCGCGGGATGCACCAGCCCGCTGGCCGCGGGGCTTCTCGGCGTGCCGCTGAACCCCCAGCTGCTCATCTTCTGGAACCTGTTCGGCGGCGGCGACGGCAGCCGCATGCAGACGATGGAGGCCACATACGCCAAGGCGCATGGCCCCGGCTCGCTGCAGGCCACCGTGTTCGCCTGGGGCAACCCGTACTACTCCAAGCTCACCCTCGCCACCGTCGGCAACAAGCCACCGGACGTCGCCATCTCGCACCTGACACGCGCGAAGCCGCTTTACGACGGTGACATCCTCGAGCCGATCACCGAAGCAGACCTCGCTTCGGTCGGGCTGTCTGCAAGCGACTTCAACCCGAAATCGTGGGCCGCTCAGAGGACAGCCGGAAACAACATCGCCATCCCGCTCGACACGCACCCGCTGGTGATGTTCTTCAATCAGGATGTCTGCAAGAAGGCCGGGCTGATCGGCTCGGACGGCAAGCTCAAACCCCTGCACGGCATGGATGCCTTCGAGTCCGCCCTCGCCGCGGTGAGCAAGGTCACCGGCGGCACGGCCATCACGAGCGCGAACGTGAGCGAGACGGCCACGCCGTGGCGGGTGTTCACCACCCTGTATCACCAGATCAACGGTGTGACCCCGTTCATCTCCGACAACGGCAGCAAGCTCACCGTCGACGAGGATGCCTTCAACACGGTGGTCAGTCGCATGCAGTCGTGGGTGAAGAAGGGCTGGCTGAACAACGGTCTCGACTACGCGGGCGCCCAGACCCAGATGTTCACCGGCAAGGCGGGGTTCTACCTCGAAGGCGAGTGGGAGATCACCACGGCGCAGTCGATCAAGGGCCTGAAGTTCGGCATGGTGCCGGTTCCGACGCTGTACGACAAGCCCGCAGCGCAGGCCGACTCGCACACCTTCGTGCTGCCGAGGAAGGATCGCACTCCCGAGCAGCGCAAACAGGCGATGGGGTTCATCAAGGCGATGCTCGACCAGAGCCTCACCTGGGCGAAGGGCGGTCACATCCCCGCCTACCTGCCCACGTTGAACAGCTCGGCCTACAAGGCGCTCGAACCGCAGGCCGACTACGCCGGGGCCGCGAAGTACGCCGTTTATGACGCTCCGGCGTGGTACGGCGGCTCCGGCTCCACGTTCGAGAACACCGTCGGCGCGCAACTGGCTCTCGCACAGCAGCGCGCCATCACCCCGCAGGGCGCGTTGAAGGCGATCAAGGATCAGCTTCAGGTCTACCTCAACACGCCGAGCCCGCTGTGATTCCGCTCATGACTACTGGAGGTACAACGCCGTGACCGCCATACCAGCCGTGGACCGTTCCGTCGCGACGGTTCCGAAGCGTTCATTCACGGGCGGCCTCTCGCCGGTGAACCGCCACGACAGCCGCGGAGCCTGGCTCTTCCTCGCCCCGTTCGGCATCTTCTATCTGGCATTCCTGCTGGGGCCGACGATCTGGATGCTCATCACGAGCTTCTTCAACACATCGACCGTGCGTCCCGGGCTGGGATCCTTCGCCGGCTTCGCCAACTATGCGGAGATGCTGGGGCGGGCCGACTTCTGGAGCGCCCTGTGGCACACCATCCAGTTCACCCTGTACACCACGCCTCCGCTGGTGATCCTCGCGTTCATCTTCGCGGTGCTCACCAACCGGCTCGGCCGCGGCCAATGGTACTTCCGGCTGGCGTTCTTCCTGCCGTTCATCCTACCGTCGGCGACGATCTCACTGATCTGGGTGTTCATCTTCACCCCCGCGACCGGGCTGTGGGCGAGCGTGCAGAGCGCGCTGGGCATCACGCCGGGAGCCGGTGTGCTCGCCGATCCCAACACCGCGATGATCGGCATCGCCATCGCCACGGTGTGGTGGACGCTCGGATTCAACTTCGTTCTCTACCTGGCCGGCCTGCAAGAGATCCCGCGCGAGCTCTACGAGGCAGCGGCGGTCGACGGAGCGTCGAACTGGGCTCAGATCCGTTACATCACCATTCCGATGCTCGGTCGCACCACGACCTTGGTCATCCTGTTGCAGATCATCGCCAGCCTGAAGATCTTCGATCAGGTCTACCTGATGACCAACGGTGGTCCGGGAATCTCGACCCAGGTGCTGCTGATGTTGGTCACGAACACCGGCTTCACCGACAACCGCATCGGGGCGGCCTCCGCCGCATCGTTCCTGTTGTTCATCCTGATCGTCGTGATCGCGATCATCCGGCAACTCTTCGACCGCTCCGCCGCCCGAAGGGAGGCCTGAGATGTCCACGACGACGACTCCACGCCGGCGTTCGCCGATCTCTGCGGCGGCACCGGCGGCATCCGGCCCACGGGCCCGGGTGAGCGGACGCAGCTTCAACATCACCGCCCTGATCGTGTTGATCGTCTTCTCGATCATCTGGCTGATCCCCAGCCTGTTCGCGTTGAAGACGTCCCTGTCCGACAACGGCACTGCCGCCCTGGGGGCTCCCGCGATCCTCTCGAACTGGAATCCCACGCTGCACTCGTACGCGGCGCTGTTCCAGGCCGGCGACATCTGGAACTGGTACCTGGCCAGCGCCATCACCTCCGTATTGACCGCCGTACTGACCGTGCTCTTCGCCTCGATGGCGGCATTCGCGCTGTCCCGCCTGGTCTTCCGCGGGCGGAACGCGATGTTCCTGCTCGTCGTGCTCGGCATCATGATCCCCACCCAGGTGTTGATCGTGCCGATCTTCCAGATCCTGGGCGCCGTGAACCTGCTGAACACCTACTGGTCGGTGATCTTCCCGCAGATTCCGGCGGTGATCGCGGTGTTCATCTTCAAGCAGTTCTTCGACGGAATCCCGCGGGAGCTTGAAGAGGCGGCCCGCATCGACGGGGCCGGGCTCTGGAAGGTGTACTGGTCGGTGATCATGCCGCTGTCGCGGCCGGTGGTCGCAGCCGTGGTGATCCTGACCTTCGTCGGCGTGTGGAACAACCTGTTGCTGCCGTTGTTCGTGCTCTCCAACCCGAACCTGATGACGATCCCGGTCGGGCTCGCCACCGTGCAGGGCAGTTTCGGGCAGCGGTATGCCGACATCCAGGCGGGCGCGATCCTCGGCGCTCTGCCGCTGATCATCCTCTATCTCGCGTTCCAGCGCCGCATCGTCGAGGGCGTCACGGGCAGCGGGTTGAAGGGCTGAGCTGCGCTCGTGACGCCATGCGGCGCCAACCGGCCCGCGCGCGCACGGATACGACGGCGCCGGCACGCGGATGCGACGGATTCGAGCGTCGGGGCAGGCGGCGGCGCACGCGATCGCCGTGGCCCTACGGTATGCTCCAACTCACCTGTAATCACACGCGTTCTCGTCGCAGAAAATGAGGAAATCCATGCGAAACCGGTACGTCATCCCGGTATTGGCCGCCGCAGCCGCGCTGCTCCTGACCGGCTGTGTCAACAATGAGGCGCCGGGTTCCGGTTCCAGCAGCAGTGCATCCGCAGGCACGAAGGACGCCTCGCTCGCGGCACTGCTGCCGGCCACGATCAAGAAGTCCGGAAAGATCCAGGTCGGCGTCGATGCGACGTACCCGCCGAACGAGAGCAAAGACGCCAACGGCAACGCGATCGGCTGGGACATCGACCTGTTCGACGCGGTCTCATCGAAGCTCGGGGTCAAACCGGTCTACAACATCGCCGGTTTCGACACCATCATCCCCGCCATCACCGGAGGCAAGTTCGACGCGGGGGTCTCGTCGTTCACCGACACCACCGAGCGCGAGAAGCAGGTCGACTTCGTCAATTACTATTCGGCCGGAATCCTGTGGGCCTCTCAGAAGGGCAAGTCGGTCGATCCCGACAACGCGTGCGGGCTCAAGGTGGCCGTCGAATCCGGAACGACGGAGGAGCAGGACGAGGTGCCCGCCAAGTCGAAGAAATGCACCGACGCCGGTAAGAAGGCGATCCAGATCTTGAAGTTCGACGGACAGGATCAGGCCACCAACGCCGTCGTCACGGGGCAGGCGGATGCCATGAGCGCTGACTCTCCGATCACCGATTACGCGATCTCGAAGTCGAACGGACAGCTGCAGGTCGCCGGCAAGACGTTCGAGGTGGCGCCCTATGGTGTCGCCGTCGACAAGGGGTCCAAGCTCGGCCCGGCCATCGAGAAGGCCTTCCAGGCGATCGTCGATGACGGCACCTATAAGAAGATCCTCGACAAGTGGGGCGTTGCCGACGGTGCTCTGACGAAGATCACGATCAACGCCGCCAGCCAGGGCTAGTCATGACCGAGCACGGCCCCGGATCTGCGGCGGCAGCGCTGCCGCCGCAGACCGTAGAAGCGGAGCCGATCAAGGCGGTGAAGCTGCGGCACCCGTGGCGCACCATCATCGCCGTGGTCATCGTGGTCTACGTCGCGGCGTTCCTCTGGGACGCCGCGTCGCGCAAGGCATTCCAGTGGGACGTCTTCGCCAAGTACCTGTTCGATCGGCGCATCTCCGAAGCCGCCGTGAACACGCTCCAGTTGACGGTGTACTCGATGCTCATCGCCGCGGTGCTCGCGCTGATCCTCGCCGTGATGCGCCTGTCGACGAATCCGGTGTTCCGCAGCATCTCCTGGGCGTACCTCTGGATCTTCCGCGGCACTCCGGTGTACGTGCAGTTGACGTTCTGGGGGCTGCTCTCGGTCATCTACCCCAGGCTCACCCTCGGCCTGCCTTTCCTCCCGCCCGCGGTGTCGTTGCCGACGCAGGGCACGCTGAGCTTCTTCACCCTCGCCGTGATCGGGCTCGCGCTGAACGAGTCGGCCTACCTGGCCGAAATCGTGCGAGCGGGCATCCTCTCGGTCGACCGGGGTCAGGAGGAGGCCGCCACCGCCCTCGGGATGAGTTGGTCGCAGTCGATGTGGCGGGTGGTGATACCGCAATCGATGCGTGTGATCATCCCGCCGACCGGCAACGAGGTGATCTCGATGCTGAAGACCACGTCGCTGGTGACGGCGGTGCCGTACAGCTTCGACCTCTTCACCCGGTCGCGAGACATCGCTTCGACGCTGTTCGCCCCGATTCCGCTGCTCATGGTGGCCTCGGTGTGGTACCTGGCCATCACGTCGGTGCTGATGATCGGCCAGTACTTCCTGGAGAAGAGGTTCGCGCGCGGCATCGGAGACGTGCGGCCAGGCAAAGACGACGGGTCGGTCACCGTGGCCGCGGTCGACACTCACGGATCGGAGCACATCCGATGACTTCTCTCCCCATGGTCGAAGCCGTTCAGGTCTCGAAGAGCTTCGGATCGAACCGCGTGCTGAAGAGCATCTCGCTCACCGTCGGGCGCGGTGAAGTGCTGTGCATGATCGGACCGAGCGGATCGGGCAAGTCGACGTTCCTGCGCTGTATCAATCACCTCGAGACGGTGGATGCCGGCAGGCTGCGGGTGGACGGCACCCTGGTCGGTTACCGCGAGAAGGGCGATCGGCTGCACGAGTTGCATCCGAAAGAAGCGGCGCGGCAGCGACGCGACATCGGCATGGTGTTCCAGCGCTTCAACCTGTTCCCGCACATGACCGCGTTGGAGAACGTGATCGAGGCGCCGATGCGGGTGAAGCGGGTGCGCAAGACCGAGGCGGTCGCCCGCGGCATGCAACTGCTCAGCCAGGTCGGGCTGGCCGAGAAGGCGAAGTCGTATCCCGGCCACCTCTCGGGCGGACAGCAGCAGCGGGTCGCCATCGCGAGGGCACTGGCGATGGAACCGAAGCTCATGCTCTTCGACGAGCCGACGAGCGCGCTCGACCCCGAACTGGTCGGCGAAGTGCTCGACGTGATGCAGGGCCTGGCGACCAGTGGCATGACCATGGTCGTCGTCACGCACGAGATGGGCTTCGCGCGCGAGGTCGCCGATTCGCTCGTGTTCATGGACGGCGGGGTCGTGGTCGAGTCCGGGCATCCGCGGGAGGTGCTCGCCAACCCGCAGCATCAGCGCACCCAAGCGTTCCTGTCGAAGGTGCTGTAGTCGTCAGAGCCAGTCGCGGCGCTTGAACTGCAGATAGAGCGCCAACGAGCAGGCGACGATCAGGCCGTTCGACACCCACCAGCCGACGGCCGATCCGAACAGCGGGAAGGCCAGGTTCTGCCCGAAGTAACCCGTGATCAGGGTCGGTACCGCGATGATCGCGGCCCAGCTCGTCACCTTCTTCATCACCAGGTTCATCCGGTTGCTCTGATTGGTGAGGTTGGTGTCGAGGATGGTGCCGACCAGGTCGCGAAGGGATTCCGACCAGTCGGCGACGCGCAGCACGTGGTCGTAGACGTCCTGGAAGTACGGCGTCAACTCGGCGCTGATGATCTCGGTGTCCCGGCGGGAGAGGCTGCCGACGACCTCGCGCATCGGCAGCGCGTAACGGCGCAACATCATGATGTCCTTGCGCAGGCGGAAAGATCGGCGTTGCACGCCGCCGATGTCGGGGTTCTGCGCAAGCACGGCGTCTTCGAGCGACTCCACGTCGTCATCGAGGCTCTGCGCCGCGGCGAAATGGCTGTCGACGACGGCGTCGAGCACGCCCCAGAGCAGATACGCGGCGCCGTATTGGGCGAGCGCGGATTGCGCCTCCCACCGCTCCAGCACCGCGGCGAGCGGGAACGCGGAACTCTTGCGAACCGTCACGAGCGCCTGCTTGGTGATGAAGGCGCACACCTCCATGGTGCGAAGCTCGTGCTCGCCGGTCGCCTCGGCCTGCTGCGCCTGGATCGCGTATGCGGCGAGGAACAGGTGCGTGTCGTAGCGGTCGAGCTTGGGCCGCTGGTGTTCGTGCACCGCGTCTTCGACCGCGAGCGGATGAAGGGACAGCTCCTCCGCGATCTGCGCCAGATCCGCAGCGCTCGGGGTCTCGTAGTCCAGCCACACCGTCGCCGTCGGGTCCGCGATCAGGTCGGAGATCTCCTCGGCCGGAAAGCCCTCGCGTTCGAGGATGCCGTTGCGGTAGAGCCGGGTATGCGCCATACGGCACACATTACGTGGCGCATCATCCGGTGTTCTGCAGGCCTGCCGCGACGCCGTTGACCGACAGCAGCAGAAGGCGACGAAGGCCGTCGCGCACCGAGTCATCACTGCCGTCCGGCTCGGCGCCGCGCAGCGCTCGCAACGCCCTCAGCTGCAGCAACGAGAGCGCGTCCACGTACGGGCTGCGCAGCCGCACGGCGCGTTGCAGAACGGGCCGGTTCTCCAGCAGTTCCGCGCCGCCGCTCGTTGCCAACGTCCAGGTACGCGTCAGACGCATCTCATCGAGAACGAGTCGGGCGAGGTCGTCGCGGTCGCCGAGTGACAGGTAGCGGCGAGCGAGCCGCTCGTCGGTCTTGGCCAGGGACATCGCGACGTTGTCGATCATGGTGCGGAACAGCGGCCATCGGCGATACGCGTCGCGAAGCTCGGCCTCGTCGCCGATCTCGGCCAGCGCCGAGCCGAGCCCGAACCAGCCGGTCAGGTTGATGCGCGCCTGGGTCCACGCGAACACCCACGGGATCGCACGCAGGTCCTCCAGCGACGAGACGGAGAGGCCGCGCCGCGCGGGGCGTGAGCCGAGCGCGAGCAGCCCGATCTCCTCCTGCGGCGTCACCTGCGCGAACCAGGGAGCGAAGCCCTCCGACTTCACCAGCTCGAAGAAGCGTTCCCGGCTGACGGCATCCATCTTCGAGGCGAGGTCGGCGAATTCCTCGGCCGCTCGCGCGTTGCGTTCACCGATCGAGGGCGCCGAGGCGAGCAGAGTGGATGCCGCGACCTGCTCCAGATGCCGAACCGCGATCACCGGGTCGCCGTACTGCGCGAAGATCACCTCGCCCTGCTCGGTGAGCTTGAAGCGGCCGTCGACGGAGCCGGGCGGCTGCGCGAGCACCGCCTCGTTCGCCGGTCCGCCGCCGCGGCCGAGCGCGCCACCGCGGCCGTGGAAGAGCGTGAGCGTGATGTCGTGGCGCTTCGCCCACTGCGCGATCCCCGCCTGCGCCTGGTACAGCGCGAGCGTGGCCGAGACCGGGCCGACGTCCTTCGACGAATCGGAATAGCCGAGCATGACCTCCAGCCGGCGGCCGGTGGCATCCAAGCGCGCCTTCACCTGCGGCAACTCGATCATCTCGTCGAGGATGCTCGTGGCGGCGTCGAGGTCGGCGAACGTCTCGAACAGCGGGATCACGTCGAGCACGGGCACGGCCTGCGCGCCGAGCGCGTGCTCGGCGAGCCGGTACACGTTGGCGATGTCGTCGGCCGACTGCGTGAACGACACGATGTAACGCCGCGCGGCTTCGACACCGTACCGTTCCTGCAGAAAGGCGATCGTGCGGAACACGTCGAGCACCTCGTCGACCTGCTCGCGCGGCGCGGCGTCGGCGTCGGCGCCGGCGCCTGGTGCCGTGCCGGATTCCGCGAGCGTCGCGAGCACCTGTCGGTGCACCTTGGAGTGCTGCCGAACCTCGAGCTCGGCCAGGTGGAATCCGAATGTCTCGACCTGCCAGATCAGGTGCTGCAATTCGCCGTACGCATTCCGGGCGTCGCCGGCCTCTGCGAGCGAGTGCTGGATGATGCGCAGTTCCGCGAGCAGTTCCTCCGCGTCGGCGTAGGCGAGGTCGGCGTTGCGCCGACGGGTGGCGTCGATGCGTTCGGCGATCACCAGCAGCACCCGCCGGTGCGGTTCGGCGGGGGACCGGGTGGCGATCTCCGAGGTGAGTTCCTCTGCGAGGCTGCGCTGACGCTGCCACAACTCCAGCAGCTCGGAGCTGGGTCGCGTGTCCTCGGCGTCCAGCGTGAGCGTGCGTCCGACACGGCCGGCAGCGCGCTCCAGCCCGAGCAGCACGTGCTCGGAGGCGATCGCGGCCGCGCTTCGGGTGACCTTCGCAGTGACGAACGGGTTGCCGTCGCGGTCGGCGCCGATCCAGCTGCCGAACCGCACGAACGGGCGGGCCTCGGGTGGCTGCATCCCGGCATCCGCGCCTCTGACGACGTCGTCGATCAGGCGATACACCTGCGGGATCACCTGGAACAGCGTCTGGTCGAAGATGTTCATGGCGGTGCGCACCTCGTCGAGCGGGGAGGGGCGCGTCGCGCGCAGCGGCGCGGTGCGCCAGAGGGTGTCGATCTCCGCGAGCAGCCTGCGTTGGTTCTCGTGCCGGGCGAGCGTACCGAGCCGTGGGTCGTCGTGCTCGGCGATGAGGTCGCTGATGCGCCGGATCGCGGATGCCACGGCGCGGCGGCGGGCCTCGGTGGGGTGTGCGGTCAGCACGGGCCGGAACTCGAGCTCGGCGAGCCGCCGGTGCGCTTCGTCTTCGCCGACCTCGTCGGTCAATGCGCCGAGCGCGCTGGCGAGGGATTCGGCGGGGCGCTGCGGGTCGCGGGTTCCGGCGTCGCGGGAGAGCAGCACGCGAACCCGGTGGCGTTCTTCGGCCAGGTTCACGAGGTGGAAGTAGCAGGTGAACGCGCGGGCGACCTGTTCGGCGCGCTCGAGGGTGAACGACTCGACGAGTGCTTCGGCGTCTTCGATGGATGTGGTCTGCTCGCCCTCGTACGCCCCGATCGTGAGCGAACGCAGCCGCTCGACGTCGTCGAGCAGGTCTTGGCCACCCGATTCGGCGAGCACCCGGCCGAGCAACTCGCCGAGCAGGCGCACGTCGGCGCGCAGCGCGTCGGGCACGGACACGCGACGCGCGGCCCGTATCGCGTCGGGGTGGATGTCGATGGGACCGGTCAGGCCGGTCACGTGCGCCGCGGGCGATGCCTCGGTTTCGGGCGTGTGCGGGGAGTCGGGTGATGGCGGTGATGTCGTCGTCATGTCGTTCTCAGGCTACTGACTGCGCGCGCCGGTCGCCCAAACCGTGACGTCGCGCGACGTGACGTCGCGCGACGTCGCGCCGCGCGACGGGTCAGGCGCCGAGGTGCACACTTTCGCCGCCCCGTGGCCCTCGCAAGCGACAAATGCGTGCACTTCACGGCGTGCGAAGGACTCGAGCGCTCCGCCCTGTGGATTGTTCGAGCGGCTTCGCCCGCGAATGCGGCACCATCAGGGGATGCCGAAGCCGGGCCCGCTGCCGATCCCAGGGCACCCCGCCCACTTCAGCGTTCGCCAGGCTCTCGCCGCAGGGGCCACGCGGCGGCGCCTGCGAGCGGCCGACCTGCAGGCTCCTTTCTGGGGCATCCGTTCGACTCCGACCCAGACGCTGACCGCTCTCGATCGCTGCACCGCGTTCATGCTCCGGATGCCGCAGGACGCGGTCTACTCGCACGTCACCGCCGCACAGGTGTATGGGATGCCGTTGCCTCGGCGTCACGAGGACGGGCCACTGCATGTCGGTACTCCCGGTAATCGCAGGCCGGTGCGTGCCGTCGGAGTCATCGGCCATCGCCTTCAACTGCGACAGGGCGACTGTGCGCGCGTGCGCCGGCTGCCGGTGACGTCACCGGAGCGAACCTGGCTCGACCTCGGCGCGCTCCTGTCGCTCCGGGATTTGGTGGCCGCGGGCGACCAGCTCGTTCGACGTGCCGCACCGCTGACCACGATTGCCGACCTCGGCCGAGCGTTCGACGACTATTCGGGGAGGCGCGGCGTGCGGATGTTACGTGCGGCGTTGCCGCTGCTCGACGAGGGTTCGGAATCGGCACGGGAATCGTGGCTGCGCGTCATGCTCATCGAAGCCGGGTTTCCCCGATTCGAAACGAACCAGAACGTGTTCGACGCGAGCGGAAACTTCGTGGCGCGCGTCGACCTGCTCAACCGACGCTACCGAGTGGCGCTCGAGTACGAGGGCGATCAGCATCGCGCCGATCGGCGTCAGTGGCAACGAGATGTCGGTCGCCTCCGTGCCGTGCAGGCCACGGGACTGCGAGTCATCCGAGTCACTGCCGACGACCTCTATGACCCGACGGCGCTCTTCACCGAGCTTGGGTCATACCTGCCGGCGCCCGGTGACGAGCCCCGCTGAGGTGCACACTTTCGCCGCCCAACGTGGGCTGCGAGCGACAAGAGTGTGCACCTCGCGCGTGAGACACCCTTTCGGTCAGCCGGCGAGCACCTTCACGATGCGCTGCAGCGAGACGGTCTCGGCGGTGCCGAGGTGCTGGGCGAACAGGCTCACGCGAAGCTCCTCGAGCATCCATCTCGCGTGCACGAGCCGGGCCGGGCTGTGCGCGGGGAGCGGGATGCTCCCGCCCGCGTCGGTGAAGCGCGCCGTCGCCGTCTGCACCTCGGTCATCCACACCCGATCGCGGCCGGGGTTCTCGGGCAGCTTCTGCAATCGCCACGCCAACGCCTGCAGGTACCGCGGCAGGTGCCGCAACTGATCGAGGCCGGTCGTCGAGACGAATCCGCGGTGCACCAACCCGGCCAATTGCTCCCGGGCATCCGTCAGCGCGCCCAGCAACGTCATATCGGCCCTGCTGCCCAGGGCCTTCTCCACGGTGCGCGAGGCGCTCAGGGTGCGGGCGACCAGTCCGACCGTCTCGAACATGGAGTCCATCACGGCGGCGGAGACGCGGTCGCGCACCGACTCGAACTCGGCGCGCATGAACACCTGGCCGCCGGGCGCGACGCGCTGCAGCACTCCGTCGACGACGGCGATCAGACAGTCGTCGAACAGGGCCTTCGTGCTCGGATACGGACTGGCCGCAAGCGCCAGTTTCTCGGCGTTCGTCAGGTGCTGCTGAACGTACGAGACGGGGGAGGGCACGCCGTTCAGCAACAGCCTGCGCACGCCCGCCGGAAGCGCCCGGGCCTGCTCATCGGATGTGCCGAGCACCTGCAGCGACACGGTCCCGGGTGACGCGTCGCCCGCTCGCCCATCATCGACGAGCGCGGGATAGCCGCGGATCACCGTGCGCGGCATACCGGTGCCCCGGCCGCCCTGCTCGGTGTCGACGAAGCGGGGCAGTTCATCGAAATCCCAGGCGCTGAGCCCGGAACGCTCGATCGGGTCGGCGGCGCGCTCGATCACGCGCGCGACGCTCTCGCGCGTCTTGATCGCCAGACGCCGTTGCAGATCGAGCAGGTCCTTGCCGGTCGCGACCGACTTGCCGCGCTCGTCGATCACGCGGAAGGTTGCCAGCAGGTGCGCCGGCACCCGGTTCAGGTCGAAGTCGCCCGCGTCGACGCGGGTTCCCGTGAGGCGCTTGATGGCGCATGCCACGGCCGCGGTGAACGGTTCGGGGTCATCGGCGGCAGGGGCATCGGGCAACTCGGCGATGATACGCGCCGCCCAGTCTGCGGCGGGCACGACGGTGCGCCGGATCGCCTTCGGCAGCGACCGGATCAGCGCCGTCACCAGCTCGGCGCGCAATCCCGGCACCTGCCAGTCGAAGCCGGCCGGGCTCAGCCGGGGAAGCAGAGCCAGCGGCACGTTGACGGTCACCCCGTCGTCGTCGGCGCCCGGCTCGAACCGGTAGGTCAGAGCGAGCCGTTGGTCGCCGCGCTGCATCACCGGCGGGAACTGCGCCTGGTCGATCCGCGGCTCGTCCTGTTCGTCGATCAGATCGGCGCGCGTCATGGTGAGCAGCTCGGGGTTCTCGCGCCGTTCGGCGCGCCACCACTTCTCGAACGTGCGCGCGGTGGCGACATCGGCCGGGATGCGGCGCTCGTAGAAGGCGAAGACCGTCTCATCGTCGAACAGGATGTCGCGGCGCCGGGTGCGCTCCTCGAGCTGCTCGAGTTCGCCACGCAGCCGCCGATTGGCACGAAGGAAGTCGAAGGCGTGGTCTCGGGTGTCGAGCGGCCAGTCCTCCTCGATCAGCCCGTTGCGGATGAACAGGTCGCGCGAGTACGCCGGATCGATGGCGGTGAACTGCACTCGCCGGCGCGGCACGATCGGAACCCCGTACAGCGTGACGCGCTCGTACGCGACGACGGCGCCCTGACTCTTCTCCCAATGCGGCTCGCTGTGGCTGCTCTTGACGAGATCGCCGGCGATCGGCTCGGCCCAGCCGGGGTCGATGGCTGCGTTGGTGCGCGCGAACAGCCGGCTCGTCTCGACGAGTTCGGCACTCATCACGGCCTGCGGCTGCACCGCGTCCTTCTTCTTGGCGGCCAAAGCCGATCCGGGGAAGATCACGAACCGGGTCTGGCGGGCGCCGACGTAGTCCTTCTTCTGTGCATCCCGCAATCCGATGTGCGAGAGCAGCCCCGCCAGCAGCGACCGATGGATGCCGTCGGCATCCACCCGGGCGTCCCCGATCCTCAGACCCACCGGTTTGGCGAGGCGCTTCAGCTGCCGGTAGACGTCCTGCCACTCCCGCACGCGCAGGTAGTTGAGGTATTCGGCCTTGCACATGCGGCGGAAGGCGCTGGAGGAGAGTTCGGTCTGCTGCTGCTCAAGGTGGTTCCAGAGATTGAGCAGGGTGAGGAAGTCGCTGCCCGGATCGACGAACCGGGCGTGCTGCTGGTCGGCCTGAGCGCGCCTTTCCAACGGTCTTTCCCGCGGGTCCTGGATCGTCAACCCGGCGACGATGGCCATCACCTCGCGCGTCGTGTCGTGGCGTTTCGACTCGACCAGCATCCGGGCGAACCGCGGATCGATCGGCAATCGCGCCAAGTCGCGCCCGATCTTCGTCAGCGAAGGGCCGCGTGCGATGGTCTCCGAGCCTTTGGCGGGGCGGAGGCCGGTCGCATGCACCGCGCCGAGTTCGGTCAGCAGATCCATTCCGTCTTTGATGCCGCGCGAATCCGGTGGGGTGAGGAACGGGAAGTCCTCGATCGCGCCGAGGTCGAGCGCGATCATCTGCAGGATGACGGCGGCGAGGTTCGTCCGCAGGATCTCCGGCTCGGTGAACTCGGGCCGCTTCTCGAAGTCCTCTTGCGAGTAGAGCCGGATGGCGATGCCGTCGCTGGTGCGGCCGGATCGACCCGAGCGCTGCTTGGCCGAGGCTTGCGAGATCGCCTCGATGGGCAGCCGCTGCACTTTCGAGCGCACGCTGTACCGGCTGATCCGCGCGGTTCCAGCGTCGATCACATACCGGATGCCCGGAACGGTCAGGCTGGTCTCAGCCACGTTCGTCGCGAGCACGATGCGCCGCCGGATGCCGGGGCCCGAACGCCCGAACACGCGGTGCTGGTCGGCCGCCGAGAGGCGCCCGTAGAGCGGTAGCACCTCGGTCGTGGCTGCGACGCCGGTGCGGGTGAGATGGCCGCGCACGGCGTCTTCTGCATCGCGGATCTCGTTCTCTCCGGAGAGGAACACGAGCACGTCGCCGTCCGATTCCCGCGCCAACTCGTCGAGCGCGTCGGTGATCCCGGTCAGGTAGTCCCGGTCGACGCTCGCTTCTCGTGCGCCCGGATCGATCGTCCGGCTTGTCGAGGTCGGCGCATCCGCATCCGGTCCTTCGGCGAAATCGTCGTCCTCGTCGGTCGCTTCTTCGGCCACGAGAGGTCGGTACCGGATCTCGACCGGGAACGTGCGCCCGGAGACCTCGACGATCGGAGCCGGCTGCCCGTCAGGGCGCGCGAAGTGCTCCGCGAAGCTCTGCGGATCGATCGTCGCACTCGTCACGATGAGCTTGAGCTCGGGTCGTTGCGGCAGCAGTTGCCGCAGGTATCCGAGCAGGAAGTCGATGTTCAGGCTGCGCTCGTGGGCCTCGTCGATGATGATGGTGTCGTAGCTGCGCAGCATCCTGTCGCGGTGGATCTCATTGAGCAGGATCCCGTCGGTCATCAGCTTGATGCGCGTATCGGCGCCCACCCGGTCGGTGAACCGCACCTGATAACCGACGAGGCCGCCGACCTCCTGGCCGAGCTCTTCGGCGATGCGTTCCGCGATGGTGCGGGCCGCGATCCGGCGTGGCTGCGTGTGCCCGATGGAGGTGCGGCCCAACTCGAGGCAGATCTTGGGAAGCTGGGTCGTCTTACCCGACCCGGTCTCGCCTGCGACGATCACGACCTGGTGCTGCGCGATGGCGCGCGCGATCTCCTCCCGCCGCCGGCTGACCGGCAGCTCGGGGGGAAAGTGGATCGCGACGGGAATGACGGGCACGGAAGACATGAGCCTTCCATCGTACGGCGCGTGTCGCCGATCCGGGTTCTCCTCGGCAGGGCCATGACGCGACAAGTGACAAGCTGGAACGATGCAGTTCCGACAGTCGCCCGCCGTACGCATCGGTGCCTCCATCGCGATCGCGACCGGTCTCTACGGAATCTCGTTCGGCGCCCTCGGTGTGGCATCGGGTCTCACGATCTGGCAGACGATCGCGCTCAGCCTGCTGATGTTCACGGGCGGGTCGCAATTCGCCTTCATCGGCGTCATCGCCGGCGGCGGGGGAGGCGCCGCGGCACTCGGCTCGGCGGCTCTGCTCGGGATGCGCAACGCCGTGTACGGGATGCAACTGAACGCCATGATCGGCCCGACCGGATGGCGACGACTGGCCGCCGCGCACGTGACGATCGACGAATCCATGGCGACGGCATCCGGGCAGAGCGACTCGATCGAGCGCGAACGCGGATTCTGGGTCGCCGGCATCGGGGTCTTCGTGCTCTGGAACGTGTTCACCGTCGCCGGCGCACTGCTCGGCGACGCGATCGGCGACCCCAAGGCCTGGGGTTTGGATGGCGCGGCGGTCGCTGCCTTCCTCGGGCTGCTCTGGCCGCGGCTGCGGGCTAAGGAGCCGGTGGCGATCGCGGTGGCCTGCGCCCTGGCGACCGTGTTGGCGGTGCCGTTCGTTCCACCCGGTGTGCCGATCCTGGTCGCGGCGGTCGTCGCCGCCGTCTGGGGCTACGTCAGCACAGGTCCTGCGGACGAGGGCCTCGAGCCGGATGTGGAGCCTCACGACCCCGACGACCCGCGACTTCCCCGGCACCGGCATCCGGATGCGACGGGAGGAGACGCCTGATGCCCCTCTGGTTCTGGATTCTGGCAGCCTGCGTGATCGCCTTCCTCACCAAGCTCGCCGGCTATCTCGTTCCCGCGAAGGTGCTCTCGAACAAGAGGATGACCCGCATCGCCGGAGCCCTCACGATCGGGCTGCTGGCATCCCTCACGGTTGTGAACACGCTGGCATCCGGATCGCAGCTGACCCTCGACTCACGGCTAGGCGCACTCGCGGCGGCTGCGGTCGCCTTGCTGTTGCGTGCGCCGTTCCTCGTCGTCGTGGTCGTCGGCGCGCTCGCCGCCGCCGCGCTGCGCCTCGCGGGTCTGCCCTGACAATCGCTCCGTCCACCGAAGTGGGAATTGCTCAGTGCACCGCCGTGACGTAAGTTGCAGTCACCCGAACGGGATCAGGTCAGCGTCGACGAAGGAGTCTTCATGTCCGAGCACGGTTACGCCACGATGTCGGTCGCCTCGATCCTCGCCGAGACGGCCCGGCGCCAACCGAACAACGTCGCGCTGATCTTCGGCGAGCAGCAGATCGATTACGCGGCCCTCTGGGAACAGACGCGCGCATATGCCGGCGCCCTCCGAGCCCGCGGCATCGGCGAGGGGGATGCCGTCGCAGTGCTGATCCCGAACGTGCCCGACTTCCCCCGCGTCTACTACGCGATCCTCGCTCTGGGCGCGATCGTGGTGCCGGTGCACGCATTGCTCAAGGCGGCCGAGATCGAGTACGTGCTGCGCGACAGCGCCTGCACCGCGCTGATCTGCGCCGCTCCGCTGCTCGGCGAGGGCGCCAAGGGCGCCGCTCTGGCCGGTGTGGACGTGATCAGCGTGCTGGTTCCCGCTGAGGCGCTTCAGCAGTTGCCGTTCCCCCGGCTGGAAGACGCCGCGCGCGAGGCCGAACCGATCGACACGTATGTGCCCCGCGACCCGTTCGACACCGCCACGATCCTCTACACCAGCGGCACGACGGGCAAGCCCAAGGGAGCACTGGGCTGTCACCTCTCGCTGATCGAGCAATGCAACACCCTGCTCGGCGGCACCCTCGACATGTCGGCCGACGATCGACTGCTCGGGTGCCTTCCGTTGTTCCACACCTTCGGCCAGACCTGTGTGATGAACGTCGGGTTCCGCATCGGGGCCTCCATAGTGCTCGTGCCCAAGTTCGACGGCGCGGGCGCGCTGGCGCTGCTGAACAAGCACGCCTGCACGATCATGACCGGCGTCCCGACGATGTACATCGCGCTGCTGGAGGCTGCGAAGTCGGATCCGGAGCGTCCACCGCTGCGGTACGGGCTCTCCGGCGGCTCGGCCTTGCCGCTGGCTGTGATCGAGCGGTTCAAGGATGTCTACGGCGTCGACATCCACGAGGGCTACGGCCTCACCGAGACCTCGCCGGTCGCGAGCTTCAACCACCGTGGCCGCCCGACCCGGGCGGGCACAGTCGGTCAACCGATCTGGGGAGTGGACATCGAGATCGCCGACGCCGACGTTGACGACAGCATCCACCTGCTGCCGCGCGGCGAGTTGGGTGAGATCGTGATTCGCGGACATCTGCTGATGAAGGGGTATCTGAACCGGCCGGAGGCCACAGCGGAGGCGATCGTCGACGGCTGGTTCCGTTCCGGCGACCTGGGGACGAAGAGCGAAGACGACTACATCACCATCGTCGACCGCAAGAAGGACATGATCGTGCGCAACGGCTACAACGTGTATCCGCGTGAGGTCGAGGAGGTGCTGTCCACGCATCCTGCGGTGTCGATGGTCGCTGTGTTCGGGGTCAGCCATGTGACGCACGGGCAGGAGATCATGGCAGCGGTCACCCTGATGCCGGGTGCATCGACCACGGAGCGCGACCTGATGCTCTACGCGCAAGAGCGCGTCGCGGCCTACAAGTTCCCGCGTCGCATCGAGATCCTCGACACGCTGCCGCTCGGTCCCAGTGGCAAGGTGCTCAAGCGCGAACTCGTGGCGGTCTACGACGAGTCGTAGGCTTGTGCGCATGACCGTCCCCACGATCGCTCTGAACAACGGCACGTTCATCCCGCAGCTCGGCTTCGGCGTGTTCCGCGTCGATCCCGGTCAGACCGAGCGGATCGTCTCCGACGCGCTCGAGGTCGGCTACCGGCACATCGACACCGCCGCCGTGTACGGCAATGAAGAAGGAGTCGGCCGCGCGATCGCGGCATCCGGGATCCCCAGAGACGAACTGTGGATCACCACCAAGCTGTGGAACGAAGATCAGACCGACGCGTCGGCCGCTATCGACAGCAGCCTGCAGAAGCTCGGTTTGGATGCCGTCGACCTGTACCTGATCCACTGGCCGGTTCCGTCCCGGGACACGTACGCTCAGGCGTGGAAGTCGCTGATCGGGATCGCAGACTCGGGCCGAGCGCGGGCGATCGGGGTCTCGAACTTCCTCGTGCCGCACCTGCAGCGCATCATCGACGAGACCGGCGTTACGCCCGCGGTCAACCAGATCGAACTGCACGTCGACTTTCAGCAGAGCGAACTGCGTGCCTTCCACGCCGAGTACGGCATCGCCACCGAGGACTGGTACCCGCTCGGCGGGGGAACGCTGAACGAATCCCCGGAACTCACCGCGATCGCCGGCACGCACGGCGTGACTGTCGCGCAGGTCATCCTGCGCTGGCACCTGCAGCTCGGCAATATCGTGATTCCCAAGTCGAACCACCGCGAGCGCATGACCGAGAACTTCGACGTGTTCGGCTTCGAACTGGCGGATGCCGAGCTGGCCGCGATCGCCGGACTCGACCAAGCCGAGGCCGGCCGTCGCGGTCCGAATCCGGTGAAGACGAGCTGAGAGTCGGTGCCGAGTGTGAGGAGGCCACGAGCCGGCCGTCCGGCGTGCGCCAAATCAAGCCGAGCCGCACTAAATCAAGCCGAGCCGCACTCCAAGTGACGACATACTCCGAAACCCGTTCGACTACCTTCCGGAGTGTAACCCGCCCCAGCGACCATTGGCACGCGCTCTCAGTGGCTCCTCGAAGCATCGGGAATGTTTGACATATGGCCTTTACAACTCGAAGGCCGACGGTGCCATGGTTGGTCTGGGTAGGCGCGGCAGGATTCGGCGTCGTCGCCGCCTACAGCCTCGCGGCGCTGATAGTCGATGTTGCGCGCGTAAATTGGGGCCAGTACCTTGCAATGTCGGTGCACGGCGTTACTCCCCCGGCGGGACTCAGCATCGCTCTTGTAGTCCTGTTCTATTGCGTCAACATGATGGTTCTTGTCGTGTTGCCCGTGTGGTTTGGGTTGCGCGCGGTCCAAGGGCGCTCCTGGGCGCGCATCGGCTTGGCGATCTACACTGCTGTTTTCGTTGTGCTCACTATTGGACAGGGTCCGCTGGTGATCGGCTTGACTGCGGTTCAGGTACTCGCGGCAGCTCTCTTCTGGACCCGGGCATCAAATCGTTATTTCACAACGGCACGCAAATATCGGCGTGCCCTTCTGGTTGCGGGTACGGGTCGAAGTTGGCGCACATAGCGCATCGGCCTGTGATCGCGACTCTTGAACAAAACCACCAGTTGGCGTCCTCGGGCGCCAGGTGAAGGGCTGCTGACCCGGACGCCGGCCGTGCAATGGGCTATGCTGCCCTGGGCGCACGACTGACGCCGAACAGCAATCCCATCGACGATGAATTCCCTGGTGATTTGGGGGAGTTGCAGGACGGCACCAGAATCGGCCTACGTCCTTATAGCAAGTCCGGTGGCTCGACCATTGATGTCTTTCGTCCCGATGGTACAAAGGTGAAGGTTCACCTGCCGTGATCAGCAAGTTGGAGTTAGAGGTCCTCCGCGACGGGTTGGATGACTGGGTCCCCCTCTTGGCGATCGACGGGATGGGTCGGCAACTGACGAGCAATCCGCGGGAGATCGTCGTCGCGGCTGTGCTCAATCTTGTTGTCAACCGTTTCGTTGCCATCGGGATAATCGAAAGCCATCAGTTTGCCCCTTGGGAGGGCGAATACGAGCAGCTCGAGACACGGCTGCGCGACATCTATCACCATCGAGAAGAGCGAGGATGGGGATTCGAGTTTTGGCTGAACAACACCCCGCTTGGCGATGAACGCGCGAATCAGTCCTTGTCCCATCGCAATGCGGACAACGATTAGCACCAAAGCTGAGCTTATGAGCCCGTTCGTGTGAGGATCGCGGCCGAGATACAGTCCTGCTCGATGCTAGACGAGGGACATCGGCAGCCAGGGGGGCTGACATTCAGGTGATCTCAACTCTGGTGACGTGCCCACGCCGCTGCCGGACGGTACTCATAGTGCGACGACATTCTCCGAAACTTGTTCGACTACCTTCAGGATTTGGTGATGGTGACGTTCTTGTCGGCAAGGCGCGTTCTGGATTCGCGTTCTTCCGTTCCTTCGCAGATTCCGGCGGAAATGGCGGGACGTTCGCGTTCAGACCAGTGGCCGCCGTGAGCGTGTCGTGCTGGTCGCGGATCCGCGCCTGGCCGCCCTCCCCAAAATCGGTGGGCATCAAAAGAGTGAAACTCCCTGCACGATAACCCCTGGCGCCTACACGCGTTGATCAAGGCATCAGGGTGTGCCAGACAGTGTGCCGACCAATGATCGAACGACACGAGAATGCAGCGACGAATCGAAGGCATCAGCAGCTACGAAGCGAACATGGGGCTGCCAGTTGTTGCGAAGAAGAAGAAGAAGACGACGACTCTTTCCAACGGGCAGGGGACCCGCCGGTACAGGGCCGTTCTTGACGATTTCGACTTATGCGACGAGATACGGTGTTCGTGAGTGGGTGGCGTTCGTCAACGTACGAATACTGCAATAGGTGATGCGCTGCGGGGGTCACAAGCGCAGAACCCGGAGAGAGTTCTTGGAAGAAGAGTCCCTGATCAATGAGTAACAACAATTCGCTCTTCCCGTGCTGGATGGCAGGTGTTTGCTGATGTGCGGGGGTTGAGGAGATCGGTGGTGGCGTGCTTTGGGCGATGCTGACGGCGTTGTGCGGAAAAATGCTTGCTACAGGTTCACGGCCGGGCCTCTTACAAACCTTCGGATGACCCTGGCTGTGTTGTGGTACGTGATGGTGCGGGCTCCGGGTTTCATCTACTGGCCGATCGCAGCGCTGGTCATGATTGCGAGTGTTGTACTGCTGATTCTCGGCGGAAGCAAGACGTTCGTGCTGTACGGGGTGCTTGCGTTAGCAGGCGCATACACTGTTTTCGTTATGCCGGGCCGGGTCTTCGTGGAGTCGTATCGGACTCGGGCCCGCGACAACCCGCCCGGTGAATACAGAAGCGAGTTCTCCGAAGTGGTGTTCGGTGTTCGGGGGCCCACGGGCAGGCGTCGGATTGCCTATTCGGACGTGATCTCGATCGAAGCCCATCGGACATTCGTATTGTTGCGGCTGGTTGATGAGGCGAATCAGTTGGTTATGTTCTCGAGTGCGCTGATTCCACCGGCTGAGGTGGCGCGGATCCAAACGAAGCTTCGCCCCTAGCATTGCGTCGCGTCTCTGTGCGCGCGAGATTTTTCCGGTCTCCGAGGTGGCCAGGGCTGTAACTTCAATTGCAGGGACGGGAAACGTGGAGAACACGGTTTCCCGAATGGCGATAGCAGATAGTTCGCGCACAACACGCGCCGTTACCCGTGACCGATCCGCACCACATGCGGCGCAATTCGTCCGAGAACCTCGCCGTCACACCGCGATTCGAACAGAATCGTACTGACATGCGCGTTTTGCGGTGCAGCGAAGGAGCACGACGATGACGATGACCGATTCCGTTTCCGCATTGGATGCCGCCGTGGAGCGCGAACTTCAAGACAAGGCGCGCGACCACCTATGGATGCATTTCGCCCGTCAGTCCACGATGGAGGATGGCAGCGGCGTTCCGATCATCGTGCGCGGCGAGGGACACCACATCTGGGATTCGCGCGGCAAGCGCTATATCGATGGGCTCGCGGGCCTGTTCACGGTCAACGCGGGCCATGGCCGCAAGCGGCTCGCGGAGGTCGCGGCCAAGCAGGCGGAGCAGCTCGCGTACTTCCCGATCTGGTCGTACGCGCATCCTTCGGCCATCGAGCTGGCAGACCGGCTGGCCGGCTACGCCCCGGGGGACCTGAATCGGGTGTTCTTCTCGACCGGCGGCGGCGAGGCGGTGGAGACGGCGTTCAAACTCGCGAAGTACTACTGGAAGCTGCAGGGCCGGCCGACCAAACACAAGGTCATCTCTCGCGCGATCGCCTATCACGGCACCACGCAGGGGGCGCTTTCGCTCACCGGCATCCCTGAGATGAAGCAGATGTTCGAGCCGCTGACGCCCGGCGGATTCCGGGTGCCGAACACGAATTTCTATCGGGCGCCCGAGCACGGCGACGACCTCGAGGCGTTCGGCCAGTGGGCGGCGGATCGCATCGCCGAGATGATCGAGTTCGAGGGCCCGGAGACGGTGGCCGCCGTGTTCCTGGAACCCGTGCAGAATGCCGGCGGATGCTTTCCGCCGCCGCCCGGGTACTTCCGCCGCGTGCGCGAGATCTGCGACCAGTACGACGTGCTGCTGGTCAGCGACGAGGTGATCTGCGCTTTCGGACGCCTCGGCCACATGTTCGCATGCGATGGGTACGGGTACCAGCCCGACATGGTCACCTGCGCGAAGGCCATGACGAGCGGCTACTCGCCGATCGGAGCCACCATCGTGAGCGATCGCGTCTACGAGTCGTTCAAGCACGGCAATGTCTCGTTCCCGCACGGTTACACGTTCGGCGGCCACCCTGTGTCGGCCGCGGTGGCGCTGGAGAACCTGGACATCTTCGAGGAGGAGGGCCTGAACGAGCGGGTGCGTGAGAATTCGCCGCTGTTCCGGGCCGAGCTGGAGAAGCTGCTCGAGCTGCCGATCGTCGGCGACGTGCGCGGCGACGGATACTTCTTCGGTATCGAGCTGGTCAAAGACAAGGCGACGAAGGCGACGTTCGACGACGACGAGTCGGAGCGGCTGCTGCGTGGCTTCCTGTCGAAGGCGCTGTTCGACGCCGGGCTCTACTGTCGCGCCGACGACCGCGGCGATCCGGTCATCCAGTTGTCGCCGCCGTTGACGATCGGGCCCGCCGAATTCGGCGAGATCCGCGAGATTCTGCACGGCGTGCTCTCGGAGGCCTGGACCCGGCTGTAGGGCGCCGCGGCCATAGGCTGTGGTCGTGGAATCCATCGCGTCCGGCCGATCCGCCGATGTCTTCGACCTCGGCGGCGGCCGGGTGCTGCGGCGTTACCGCGACGAGCGCACTTCTCACGACGAGGCGCGTTTGATGGTGCATCTACACACCCTGGGATATCCGGTTCCACTCGTGCACGAATCAAGCGGCCGCGACCTGGTGATGGAACACATCGCCGGGCCCACGCTGTTCGAGGAGTTGCTGCATGAGCCGGGCCAGGTCGAGCGGTACGGTCGGCTGCTGGGCGAGTTGCACGATCGGCTGCATCGCATTCCCGCGCCGGAATGGCTGATCGAGCGCGAGAGCACCGAGACGCCGCCCGCGGGAGCGCGGATCCCGGAGGAGCGGCATCCCGTGGTCGTGCATCGTGACCTGCACCCGCTCAACGTGATCCTCAGTGAACGAGGACCGGTGGTGATCGACTGGGAAGGCGCGGGAGCCGGTTCGGCCTCGTTCGATGTCGCGCTGACCGTGGTCGTCACGATGGGCAGCGACCTCGAGCCCTTCGCCGGCGGAGCGGACGTGCGAAGACTCGACGCATCGCGCGGATTGTTCGTCGAGGCATTTCTGCGATCGTGCCGTGCCGACCCGGCGCCAGGGCTTGCCGCGGCCCTGCGCTATCGTGCGACACATGCCGCGCTGAGCGAGAGCGAACAGCATTGGCTCGCCGATCATGGGCCGAGCTGCCTGGACCGATTCCGGTTCTGAGCATCGATTGCGGCGCCGCACAGCGTGGGTGCATACGCTGGACAGATGCCCAATCGTCTCGCGAACGCCATCAGTCCCTACCTTCGCGCGCACGCCGACAACCCGGTCGACTGGTGGCCGTGGGGCGCCGACGCGTTCGCGGAAGCCGAGCGCCGCGACGTCCCCCTGCTCATCTCGATCGGGTACGCGACCTGCCATTGGTGCCACGTCATGGCGAGGGAGAGCTTCGCCGACCCGGCCCTCGCAGAAGCGCTGAACAGGCGGTTCGTGGCCGTCAAGGTCGATCGCGAGGAGCATCCCGACGTCGATGCGAGTTACCTCGCCGCTGCAAGTGCGTTCACTCGGAACCTCGGCTGGCCCCTCACCGTGTTCGCCACGCCCCGGGGACGCACCTTCTTCGCCGGCACGTACTTCCCGGCGGAGCCCCGTGCAGACTTGCCGTCGTTCAGGCAGGTACTGGATGCCGTCACAGAGGCGTGGACGCAGCGGCGTTCCCAGGTCGATGACACCGCGGCCCACGTGGCGGCCGCTCTGAAGGCATCCACTCCTGCGGTCGCCGAGGCGCTGCCGGGCGATGACGCACTGGCCGTCGCCGTCGGCGACATAGTGGCCAGTGAGGATCAGACGTTCGGCGGATTCGGCCGGGCGCCGAAATTTCCGGTCGCACCGGTGCTCGCTTTCCTGCTTCGGCGGTCGGATGGCGCCGAGCTGGCGCGCCGCACCCTGGCCCGGATGGCATCCTCGCCGCTGCGTGACCCCGTCGACGGCGGATTCTTCCGCTACGCGACCCAGCGCGATTGGTCCCAGCCGCACTACGAGCGCATGCTCTACGACAACGCGCTGCTGCTTCGGTGCTATGCGGGTGCCGCGGTGTCAGGGCACGGTTCCGGGGAGCGGCAGCCGCAAGATCCGGACGCGGAAGCAGGCTTCGCCGCCGTAGCCGAGGGGGTGGCGGGATTCCTGCTCGGCACCATGCGGGTCGCCGGCGGATTCGCTTCGGCGCAGGACTCGGAGAGCACGGTCGCCGGGGTGCGGGTCGAGGGCGGGTACTACGCGCTCGACGCGGATGCTCGTGGCGCAGAGGTGCCGCCGGGCCGCGACGAGAAGGTGCTGACGGGCTGGAACGGCCTCGCCATGGGCGCGCTCGCCCACGCCGGTCTCGTGCTCGGCCGACCGGACTGGGTCGAGACGGCGGCCACTGTCGCCGACGAACTGCTCGCTGCGCACCTTCGCTCCGACGGTTCGCTCGTTCGGGCGCGGCTCGGGGCGGGGGATTCCGGCCGCACATCTGCGGCCCCGGCGACTCTGGAGGACTACGGGATGCTCGCGGGCGGGCTCCTGGACGTTCTGGCCGCGACGGGCGAGCCGCGGTTCGCCGTGGCCGCTCGAGGTCTGATCGACGCGGTGCTGGCCCCGCAGGGCGGATTCGCCGTGCCCGGCGGACCGGATGCCGTGCTCGCCGATCGCGGCCTGGCCATTGCCGGCGACCCCTCCGAGGGCGCCTACCCATCGGGCCTGAGCGCCGCCGGCCACGCGGCGCATCGGCTGTACGAACTCGCCGGCGATGCCCGTTACGACGAGGCGGCCCGCGGCGCGGCCCGCTCGCTGGCATCCGCTGCCCTGAGCGCACCGATCTCGTTCGGTGCCGCGCTCGATCTCGCCGCCGCCCTCGACGCGGGTCCTACGCAGCTCGTGGTCGTGCTGCCGCGGTCGGAGGGCGCACTCGATGTGCCACTGGCGCGGGAAGCGTCGAGGTGGACGCCCGGGGCGGAGTTGTGCGTGGTGACCGACGCGCAGGCATCCTCGCTCTCCGCCGCCGGGTTCGACCTCTTCACTTCGCGCACCTGCCGCGACGGCCGGCCCACCGCATACCTCTGCCGCGATTTCGTGTGCCGCCTGCCGGTCACCGACCCGGCGGAGCTCGCCGCGCAGTCCGATCCGGACTGATCCTCGCGCGCTCGTCCGGCCGCGCCTACGGCCACGCTCGTCCGCCCGCGCCAGGAGAGGCGCGGCTACAGTGCGTTGATGCGGTCGAGCATCGACCAGACGGTGGTGGTCAGGTCGGGATGGTCGAGGGCGATCCGCCGCAACAGCTGGTACTCGAACTCCTCCGCCCGCTCGGGCGGCGCGCTCGGGTGATAGGCGCGTGCACGCGCTTCGGCGAGGTCGTGCGTCTCGATCGACTCCGCTCGCAGAGTGAGAACGACCTGCTCGTCGACGCTGGGCAGGTCGGGAAGGAAGTCCCACGGATCGTCGCCCAGCCTGCAACGGAATTCGATGATCGCGCCCAACTCGTCGCGGGCCTCCTGCCGGAGTACCTCGAGACTGATCGGTCGGCGCGTGTTCACCTCAGCTCCTCTGCCTTGTGCTCCGCGGAGGAGCGCGACACTTCAGCGTACGACCATCCTCCGAGGCGTGCCAATCACGGATCGCCGTAACGACGCCGAGACGGAGTCGTCGCGCGACCGGCATGCGCGACGTCGATGACGGCGCATCCTGCCCTCGTAGAATGTGACCGACGATGACAATCAGCGAATACGATGCCCTGCGCGGAAGCGCATTCCGCCCCGGGCCCCAGCAGGCGAACGCTGATACGTCGGCGCCCGTGCTCAGCGAGGTGCCCGAAGCCGTCGTCGTCATGCCCGACGATGAGCACCGCCGCTTCGACCGCGACGACGTGGTCGTTCGCCGCGGCTTCTATGCACTGATCAACGGTCACCTCACGCCTCGCGAGTCGCTCGCCGAAGACCTGCTCGCCGTCCGCTCGGCGTTGGATGCCGCCGCGATCGACTACCTGCTGGTGCGCGCGGACGACGACCGTCCCGTCATCGCCGTCGACCGCGCGGCTCGCAAGAAGGTGGCCGCGGCCTTCGCCGCCGCGTTCGCAAGCGAACCGTTCTACGCGAAGACGCTCGACAGGAACGTCGCTGCCCCCGTGCTGCTGGCCGACGGAGCTCTGTCGTCGAAGCGCAAGGCATCCGTGTTCCGGCTGTACCGCCCGCGCATCGAGCCCATCGGCCGGTTGCGTTACGGCCCGGAGAGCGCCCTGCAACTCGAACTGTGGCGATTCGGCGACGACGAGGTCGTCGCGCCGCGTGAGAACGCCCTGATGCGCACCCGGCTGCCCCGCGACGAGGCCGTCTATGACACGGTCGAGCGCTTCGGAGTCACCTGGCCCACGCTGCAGCACATGTTCGAGCCGCTCGCCGGCGACATCGACTTCGATATCGACATGGTGTTCTCCTGGGTCGACGGATCCAGCGCGGAGTATCAGCGCGAGCGCGCCCGGCGCATGCAGGCCTACGTGGTGGGCGAGGGCGACGACTCGGCCGCGCGCTACCGGCAGATCAACGAGCTGAAGTACGCGCTGCGCAGCGTGCACATGTTCGCACCGTGGATCAGACGGATCTTCATCGCCACCGACTCGCCGCGACCTGAGTGGCTCGCCGAGCATCCGAAGGTCACCCTCATGCGCAGCGAGGAGTTCTTCTCCGACTCGTCGGTGCTGCCCACCCACAATTCCCACGCCGTCGAGAGCCAGTTGCATCACATCCCGGGTCTGGCGGAGCATTTCCTGTATTCCAACGACGACATGTTCTTCGGTCGTCCGCTTCGGCCCAACCTGTTCTTCTCACCCGGCGGCGTCACCAAGTTCGTCGAGGCGGCCACCCGGATCGGGCTGGGCGAGAACGACCCGCGACGCAGCGGCTTCGAGAACGCGGCGCGGGTCAATCGCCGGCTGTTGCGTGAACGATTCGGCAAGGTCATCACCCGCCATCTCGAGCACTGCGCAGCGCCGCTGACCCGAACGGTGATGGCCGAGCTCGAGCGCGAGTTCCCCGATGACCTGCGGGCGACGGCGGCCAGCAGGTTCCGCGCTGCGACCGATGTCTCAGTGACCAACTCCCTGTACCACTACTACGCGCTGATGACCGGGCGCGCGGTCGAGCAGACGCAGGCCCGGGTGACCTACGTGGAGACCACGCTCCGTTCGGCTCCGGCCAAGATGAATCGCCTGCTCGCCCGCCGCAACCGGGATATGTTCTGCTTGAACGACGGCAGCAAACCCGAGATCTCCGACGAGGAGCGCACCGGCGCAGTGACCGAGTTCCTCGAACGCTATTTCCCGATCCCCGCTCCCTGGGAGGTCACGAGCGCGTGATCGATGCGCCCGCGCGTCATCGGTCGATCGGTGCCGGGGCTGCGCTCAGACCGGCACCGGGATGGGCATCGTCATCGGCGGCTCGGGATGCACCGGGGAATTCATCCGGTCATTGATGCGGATGCCCGCCCGACCGAGCCTGCGAGCGCTTTCCTCGGGATCGACGTAGTCGAGCGCCGCATAGTGGCCGAGCGGGACCACCGAGTGCAGCACGGTGTCCGGGTAGACGTGCACGAGGTTGAACGCGCGGGCTCCGTCCCGGCCGCGGGTGCCGCCGGCCGGAACGTTCAGATCCTGTGTGTAGCACGTCGCCGATGCGACGGAGACAGGGATGCCTGCGAACATCGCGGTCGAGGAGTAGTGCAGATGCCCGGCGATGATGCTGCGCACATCGGTGCCCTCGAGCACCTCGGCGAGGCCCGCCTGATCGCGCAATTCGACGCTCACCGCCAGATCGAGCACGCTCGGTACCGGTGGGTGGTGCATCGCGAGAATCGTGCCGTGCGGAGCGGGGAAGGCGAGTTCCTCGGCGAGCCAGTCGAGTTGCTCGCCGGTCACCTCGCCGTGATGCGCGCCGGGCACCGTGGTGTCGAGGGCGATCACGCGCAGTCCGTTCACATCGTGCACACGGTCGATCACCCGGGAGCTGGGGAACTCGCCGAGCAGCGCGGATCTGAACGCGCCGCGGTCGTCGTGGTTGCCCATCACCCAGATCAGCCGGGCGCCGAGCTCGGCAGCGGCCGGTTCGACGATGTCGCGCAGCCGCGCGTACGCGTCCGGTTCGCCTTTGTCGGCGAGGTCGCCCGTGAAGACGATCGCTTCGGGGCGGCCGCGCGAGGCGGTGAGTTCGTCGAAGAGCTCGGCCAGGTGTGCTGCTGAGTCGACGCGGTCGTACAGGCGGCGCCCGCCGGCGAGCAGGTGCGTGTCGCTGATGTGGAGCAGAAAGTGGTCCGGCCTGGGATACTCGGCCGTTCGCATCCTCACGAGGCATCCTTCGTGTCACGCGCGGGAGATCGGGATTCGCCCGCGCTGCCTGTGCTCATTCGAGCAGATTAATCCGAACGGGAGGTGAACGCCACGCGGCGGGGCGCGACACCGTCAACCGATGACCGGTTGTGCACAGCAGCCGATTCTCGCCGGTTGTGCACATTTGGGGGGCTCCGGTGAATCCCGCGAAGCCTCGGCGACGATGATCGTGGCATGACTCCGCCGATCTCAGCCACCGAAGCCGCACTGCTGCCGCTCACTTCGGATGAGGAAATCCTCGACCGCGTCGCCGAGTTGCTCGAGCGTGCCAACCAGCGTCAGGTCTGGATGCTGTTCCTCGACGACCACGACGTTCAGCTTCCCCTGCTCATTCCCATCTCCGACTATCCGACGGCTCCGAACGGTGACGAGGCGCCGGCGTTCGCCGCGACGATCGCTGCCGCTTCGCGCGAGATCGGCGCCGTCGGAGTCGTGCTCATCTGGGAGCGTTATGCGGGTCCGGCCGCCACCGCGAGCGACCGCGCCTGGGCCGCAGCGATGACTGAGGCATGCCCTCGTGCCGGCGTGAAGGTGCGGGCGCAACTGCTCTGTCATCGCTCGGGAGTACGGCTGCTGGATGCCGCTGAATGCAGTTGAGCGTCGCCGTGCGCCGCGTCGATGTCATGCGTCGATGTCATGGGTCGGCCGTAGGCTCGGCACGGGGACGCGCGCACGAGCGGGCTCCGCAAGCCCGGGTGAGGAGGCAACGTGTTTCTGCTTGACGGCACCCTCGTCACGAGTGCGAGCGACCTCACCGCCGCATCGAAGTGCGAGTTCGCGTTCCTGCGCGCGCTCGATGCCAAGCTCGGTCGGGTACCGCCCGTGGAACATCCCGCCGATGCGATGCTGCAACGCACCTCGGTGCTCGGCGACGCCCACGAGACGCGGGTGCTGGAACAGTACCGCACCGAATTCGGCGACGGCGTCGTCGAGATCGAGCGGCCTCGCCCGCTGGAGCGGCTGGGAATCGGTGTCGCGGTCGCGCAGACTCTGACCGCTTTCGAGCGCGACGCGGATGTCGTCTTCCAGGCGACCTTCTTCGACGACGACGCCGCCTCACCCGTCGCATTCATCGGCTTCGCCGACTTCATCGTGCGCCTGCCGAACGGCCGCTACCGGATGCAAGACACCAAGCTCGCGCGCAGTGCGCGGGTGACCGCGCTGCTGCAGGTCGCAGCATACGCCGAACAACTTGAGCGGATGGGCGTCGATGTCGACGAGGAGGTCGAACTGCTGCTCGGCGACGGCGCCGTCAGCCGGCATCGGCTGGCCGACATCGTTCCCGTCTATCGGTCGCGCCGTCGGCGGCTGCTGACCATCGTTTCGGAACGACTTGCCTCGCCCGGTGACCTGCCGGTCGAGTGGGCGGACGCCCGGTACTCGGTGTGCGGCCACTGCGACGCCTGCGAAGAGCAGATCCAGCACAGCCGCGACGTGCTGCTCGTCGCAGGCATGCGCGTCACCCAGCGAGCGAAACTCGCTGATGCGGGCATCAGCACGATCGACGAGCTCGCGGCATCCTCAGGGCCGGTCGACGGGATCGCAGAGGCGACGGTCGCCGCGCTCCGGGAACAGGCCCGCCTTCAGATGGCCGCCCAAGAGGGCGAGCCGCCACCCGTGCGCGTGCACAATCCCTCGGCGCTTTCCGCGTTACCACGACCGGACGACGGTGACATCTTCTTCGATTTCGAAGGCGACCCGCTGTACACCGAGGGCGTCGCGCTACCCGGCGCACGCACACAATGGGGTCTGGATTACCTGTTCGGGCTGATCGAGCCGGACGGCACCTATCGGGCGTTCTGGGCGCATTCCTTCGCAGAAGAACGCGCCGCCCTGCGCGAGTTCCTCGACTACCTCGGGCAGCGGCGAGCGCGGCACCCCGGCATGCACGTCTACCATTACGCGGCCTACGAACGCACTCACCTGCTGAGTCTCGCCGCCCGGCACGGAGTCGGCGAAGACGAGGTCGACGCCCTGTTGCGCGAGAACGTGCTCATCGATCTGTACCCGCTGGTGCGCAAAGCGGTTCGGGTGGGGTCGCGCTCCTACTCGATCAAGAAGCTGGAGCCGCTCTACATGGGCTCCGAGCTTCGCGTGGGCGATGTGACGAACGCTGCCGACTCGATCACTCAATACGTTGCCGCCCGCGACCTGATCGACGTCGGAGCCCACGACGGCGAGGCGTCGGCCACCGGTGAGCGGATGCTGCGCGAGATCGCCGAGTACAACGAGTACGACTGCGAGTCGACGCTTCGGCTGCGCGACTGGCTGCTGGCTGCGGCGGCGCGGCACGGCGTGCCGATCGGTGCGCCACGCCCCGAGCGCGGCCCCGACGAGCTCACCCCCTCCGCGTTGCGAGACGGCCTGCTCGCGCTGTCCGGTGATCCAGGCGGCGAGCACGTGCTCGGTGCCGATCGCACCAGGGAGCGCAGCAGCGATCAGACGGCGGCCGCCTTCGCCGCGGCCGCGATCGACTACCACCGGCGGGAGCACAAGAGCTTCTGGTGGGAGCACTTCGCCCGGCTGATCCAACCGATCGACGAATGGGGCGACACCCGTGACGTACTCGTGGTGGAACGCGTCGTGGTCGTGGCCGACTGGTACCGCCAGGGCAGACAGCGCAACGACCGGCGCAGGCTGCGGTTGATCGGTGAACTCGCGCCCGGCAGCAACATCCGGGTGAGCAACCAGCAGGGCCCCTACCTGCTGTACGAGCACCCAGGCCCGTTCACCTCCGCGAACGCCGAGCCGGGCGCGCGCTCGGCGCATCGGGTGACGGTGCTGGCGGTCGATGACAGGGGCATCCTCATCGAGGAGCCGACCAACGATGCGGTGGGACGGTTCGACGCCGTGCCGAGTGCGCTGACCCCGGCGCCCCCACCGCCCGAGGGACAGCAGCAGCCCGCGATCGAGCAGTGGGCGCGAGGCATCCTCGACGCGCAACCGCAGTGGCCGCACGATCCGATGACCGATCTGCTTCGTCGCCATCCGCCCCGCCTGGCGCGGGGTCCCGAGCTGGCGAAACGCGTGCCGACGACGGACGGCCCGGTCGGCGACCCGGTCGAGGCGGTCACGCGCGCCCTGCTCGATCTCGACGACTCATATCTGGCCGTTCAGGGTCCGCCCGGCACCGGCAAGACGCATCTCGGTGCACACGTGATCGCGCGGCTCGTCGCGGAACACGGTTGGAAGGTCGGTGTCGTCGCACAGTCGCACGCAGTGGTCGAACACCTGCTCGGCGCGGTCGTCGCGGCCGGCCTCGATGCCCGCCGCGTCGGCAAAGTGCCTGCCCATGAAGCCGATCCCGTCGCGGTGGCGTTGCTGCCGTTCACGGTGCTGCCGAAGAACGGCCAGCTGCAGTTCGCGGCCGAGCACCGCGGCGACGGGTTCGTGGTCGGGGGCACCGCCTGGGACATGAGCAACCCGGCCCGGGTGCCGCGGCGCAGTCTGGATCTGCTCGTCGTCGACGAGGCCGGTCAATTCTCACTCGCCTCGACGATCGCGGCGTCGGTCGCGGCGCGCAACCTGCTGCTGCTGGGCGATCCGCAGCAGCTGCCGCAGGTCAGTCAGGGCACGCACCCGGAGCCGGTGGACGGCTCCGCGCTCGGTTGGGTCAGCGACGGGCATGACGTGCTGCCCGCCGAACTGGGCTTCTTCCTGGCAGAGACGCGGCGCCTGCACCCGGCGCTCGCCGAACCGGTTTCGCGGCTCTCGTACGAGGGCAAATTGCGGGCGCATCCCGATGCTTCGCTTCGGCACCTGCACGGCGTGCCGCCGGGGCTGCATCCGGTCCCCGTGACGCACGAGGGCAACTCGACCGAATCGCCGCAGGAGGCTGCCGAGGTCGTGCGCATCGCTGCCGACATGATCGGGCGCCCGTGGTCGGATCCGAATGTGAACCGCGTGCACGAACCGTTGCGCGAAGAGGACGTGATCGTCGTGACCCCGTACAACGCGCAGCTCGCACTCGTGCGCGAAGCGCTTCGGGCCGCCGGACTCGACGGCATCCGGGTGGGCACGGTCGACAAATTCCAGGGCCAGCAGGCGGTCGTCGCGATCGTCTCGCTCGCGGCGTCGGCGGCCGAAGACGTGCCGCGCGGCATGTCGTTCCTGATCATGAAGAACCGGCTGAACGTGGCGATCTCCCGCGCTCAATGGGCGGCTTATCTCGTGCACTCCCCGGCGCTGACCGAAGGCCTGCCGGTGACGCCGGACGGCGTCGCCGAACTCAGTTCCTTCATCACCCTGGTGGCTGAAGCCGCCCCGCTTCGCGAGCCGGTGGCCGAGCCTCAGAGCTGAGCGTCGCGGCGGCGCTCCGTGGCGCTCCGCGCGCTCGGCTGCTGCCCCGCCCTGCGTCGCCGGCCCAGCCACGTGCCGATGCAGACGGCCCCGGTGCCGGCAACAATGAATCCGAGCGTCTGGATCCACACGGTTCCACTGGAAGGCAGACCGGTCGCGATCGCGACGATGATCTGCTGGCCGAACGCGACGGCGATGCCGACGACGATCATCAGAATGCCGATCGGGAGCAGGGGTTTCACGGCCGCAAGCCTACCTGCCCGTGCTGAACGAGACCGCACTTCCCGTCAGCAGACCGGCCGAAAGGCACGTAACGTTGACTACAACGCTTTCGCCGACCCGGGTGCGAAGCGAACGGAAGGGCGTCAGTGAGCGCAGAGTGCATCCACGGCTTCGAGGCGGGCATGTGCGCAACGTGCTTCCCAGCGGCCGAACCCGTGGTCGACAAGCCCGTGCGTCGCGCGCCGCCGCGCGGTGCTCCGACCGCGCCGAGAGCATCCAGCGGGGTGCGGCACGGCACCACTCGAAGTGCCCGCGGCTCGGCGCGCTCCGCAGACCCGAAGCCGATCAACATCTCCGAGCAGCGCATCTATCACATCACCCACATCGACAACCTCGCGGCGATCCTGGACGATTCGGCGCTGATCGCCGACGCGATCCTCGCCGACCGGCCCGCCGTCGACATCGCCTCGCACGATGCCCGCGTGGTTCGCCGGGGCATCGATGTCACGGTCAGCGGCGCGACGGTTGCCGAGCACGTTCCGTTCTATCTCTCCCCGGATGCCTACCTCTGGGATGCGATCCGATCGGGCACCGCTGATCCTCGACTTTCGCAGGCCGCGTATCGCGGCTCGGCGTACGACTTCGTCGTTCTCGTCACGACGATCGGCGGCATCCAGGAGCATCTGGGCATCGACGGCGTCGTCGTGGTCGCCGACGGCGATGCTGCCGGCCCACTCACCCGATTCGACGCCGACCCCCGCTCGCGCACACTGCGCACGATGCTTCTGGCCGAAGAGGAAGGCGACCTGCTGAGGGCCGAACTGCTCGTTCCAGACCGCGTGCCGTTCTCCGTCATCACACTGGTCGGCGTGGCGAATCTCGCGCAGCGCGCTGCGGTCAAAGACCTCCTCGACCTCGCCGGTGCGCAGCCGCGGGTGTCGGTCTACCCGCCCTGGTTCCAGACGACCGAGTAGGCCGCCGGAAAGGATCCGGTCGATCGCATCGTGTTCCTGCTCGGCGTCCCTGAGGGCGTGGCGCCGGCCGGTGCGCCGGATGCTGTGGCGGAGGCGAGCGGGATGGGGTGAGGCGTCACCCTATCGGCTGAGCAGCCCCGTGCGCTCCGGGTGCTTCTCGAACCACTCGCCTACGTACCAGCACGTGGGCACGACCCGGTACGAGGTCGTCGTCTCGATGTCGTCGATCGCGAAACGCACGAGTTCCGCAGCGTAGCCGTGGCCGCGCAGCGGAGGCTGTGTATACGTGCGGGTCAGCGCGATCTCCGCGCCGTTCACCGAGTAGTCGACGACGCACGCGAGTTGCCCGTCCACACGCATCACATAGCGGCGGGCATCCGGTTCATGGTCGAATTCGTGCGACATGTCTTCAGCGTAAGCATCCGCGGTGAAAGCCTTCAACCGGCCACCGGCAGTGCGCTCTCGATCGACTCGACTATTGCGGGATCGTCCGGCTCGACACGCGGACGGAAGCGGGTCACACGGCCGTCGGGTGTCACGAGGAACTTCTCGAAGTTCCACGCGACGCGGCCCGCCTTGCCCTCGGAGTCCTTGGTCTTCTTCAGTTCTGCGTAGAGCGGGTGCTGCGACCGCCCGTTCACCTTGATCCGCTCGAACATCGGGAAGGTGACCCCCCACGTCGTCGAGCAGTACTCCGCGATGGCATCCTCGCTGCCCAGCTCCTGCAGGAACTGATTGCTCGGGAAGCCGAGCACGGTGAAGCCGCGTTCCCCGTACGTCTTCTGCAGCTTCTCGAGCTTCTCGTACTGGGGCGCGAGGCCGCAGCGGGACGCGACGTTCACGATCAGCAACGCTTTGCCTGCGTATTCGTCGAGCGTCGTGGTGCGGCCGTCGATGGTCGTGAGAGGGATGTCGGCCAGTCGCGGTGGGACGTCGGCGGAGCTCGCCGAGGAGGATTCTGTCGTCATACCGCGAGCGTACGCGGGCGACCATCCTCACCGCTGGCTCGTCGCGGATACTCACAGCAGCCGCATGCTTGGATGGGACGGTGAGCGAATCGACCCCGGCACCCTCCGCCCAACTCAAGCGATCGCGTCGGGCTCGCACCGGCGCCGGCGACAAACGGCCCGGCTCCGACCGCGACGCCTACATCGCCGATCTTGCGCGATTCGTCACGGCGTCCCCGTCGTCGTATCACGCCGCGGCCGAGGCGGCGCTCCGGCTGGACGACGCGGGCTTCATCCGGCTCGCCGAGGCCGACGAATGGCCGCAAGGCGCCGGCCGTCGCTACGTCGTCCGCGACGGCGCGATCGTCGCCTGGGTGCAGCCGGAGTCCGCGACGGCGACGACGCCGTTCCGTATCCTCGGAGCCCACACCGACTCGCCGGCATTCAAGCTGAAGCCGAAGCCGACGATCGGTTCGAACGGATGGCTGCAGGCCGGTGTCGAGGTCTACGGCGGCCCGTTGCTCAATTCCTGGTTGGACAGGGAGCTCGAACTCGCCGGCCGGCTCGTCACGCGGGACGGCGAGGAGCACCTGGTGCGAACCGGGCCGTTCCTGCGCATTCCGCAACTGGCCGTCCACCTCGATCGGGAGGTCAACGACGGCTTGAAACTCGATCGGCAGAACCATCTCAATCCGGTGTTCGGGGTCGGCGATCTCGCCCAGGCCGACCTGATCGGCCACCTGGCGGGAATCGCCCAGGTCAACGCGTCGGATGTCGCCGGCTACGACCTGCTCACGGCCGACACGCAGGCCCCGCGTCGCTTCGGAGCAGACGCCGAGTTGTTCGCCTCCGGCCGCCTGGACAACCTTTCATCGGTGCACGCCGGCCTGCTCGCGCTGCTGTCGGCATCCGGCGAAGCGGGCGCGGATGCCGCGCCGATCAGCGTGCTTGCCGCGTTCGATCATGAGGAACTCGGATCGCAGAGCCGTTCGGGGGCGAGCGGACCCCTGCTGGATGACATCCTGACCCGTATCGGCGCCTCCCTCGGGGCTGCACCCGACCAGCGGTTGCGCGCCTACGCCGCGTCATGGTGTCTGTCGGCCGACGCGGGTCATTCCGTGCATCCCAATTACGCCGAGCGGCACGACGGGGCCAACCGCCCGATCGCCGGCGGAGGGCCGCTGCTGAAGATCAACGCAAACCAGCGGTACGCGACCGACGCGACGGGCGCCGCCCTGTGGGCACGTGTGTGCCGCTCGGCCGGGGTGGGCTACCAGGAGTTCGTCTCGAACAACTCGATCCCGTGCGGTTCCACCATCGGGCCGCTCACGGCGACCAGGCTCGGCATTCGCACGGTGGATGTCGGCATCCCGCTGCTGTCGATGCACTCGGCCCGCGAGTTGTGCCACGTCGACGACCCGTTGGCGTTGTCCGCAGCGATCGGCGCCTTCTTCGGCGACGCCGGCTGACCGGCTCCTCAACCGGCCGCGCGGATCTCGAAGTCGCGCTCGCCGCGGGGCCGTTCGGCAACCACGTCGAGTGCCGTCACCTCGGCTCCCGGCGGTCCGGCGCGCATCCAGTCGCTCAGGCGTTCGACGGCATCCTCCTCGCCCTCGAACACCGCCTCGACCGTTCCGTCCGGCCGGTTCCGAACCCAGCCCGCCACGCCGAGTTGCCGGGCGGCACGGGCGCACGAATAACGGAACCCCACGCCGTGCACGATCCCGTGCACGGTCACGTGGCGGCGGATCATTCGCGCTCCAACGATCGGATCAGTCGACCAGCTCGGTCTGGGTGATGATGTATTGACGCTCGCCCAGACCGAGCACGATCTCGTCGTCCATCGTCGCCGCGTCGAGTTCGCAGATCGTCACGATCTCCGCGACGACGTTGGGCGCGAGCGGCTCCTCCAGGTGAGCGATGACCCACTGCCGTGCCGGGATCTGCAATCGGGGCCACCAGGTCTCGATCGCCGGCAGCGCGGATATGTTCGCCATGGCCATCCTCCTGTCTGCACTTGTCTGCACGGATGTTCCCTGCCTCAACGGTACCCGCGTTACGCACGTCCATGCCGGGTCTCGGCACGATGCTTAGACGCGTTGCGCCCCTGCCGCGGTACCCCGCGGAAAGATAAGGCATCTGCCCGATCCGGGGTGCCTGCCTTAGAGACGAGCCTGGATGCATCAGGACGAAACCGGGGAGAAGCAGATGTACATCGATGAATTCGCAGCAGAGCGGATCAGGAGCAATGAGGCCGCCGTGCGGCGTGCCGAGCGGCCGGCCCAGACCATTTCCAGACATTGGCACACCGATGCGCGCCGCGCCCGCAAGACGCGGGTCGCGCCGGCATGGTTTCGGCTGTTCCGCGCGCAGTGAGCGGACTTCGCGAAGGCGTGCAGGCCGCGCCGGCCACCGGATCGGCGGCCGGCGTCGCGGGCCTTGGCGGGCCTGCGGATGTCGGTGGCCCGTGCCACGATGATGGGGTGAGATCGCCGCTTGTCAGCCCCACGATGATCGGTCGCCAGGCCGATATCGAGACGCTGCATGACGAGTTTCGGCGCAGCGTGATCGAGCCGCGCGCCGTCGTGATCGGCGGCGAGGCGGGCATCGGCAAGACGCGCCTGGTGAGCGAGTTCGGTTCTGCCGTGGCAGATGAAGCGATCGTGCTCGTGGGCCGGTGTCTCGACTTCGGCGACGAGGTGCCGTTCGCGCCGTTCACCGCGATCCTGCGTTCGCTCCTGGAGCGTCTCGGCACCGACGCGGTGCTCGAGGCGGCAGGGCCAGGCCGGGGAGTGCTCACCGTGCTCCTGCCGGAGTTGAGCGGCATCCAGGGCATGCCGGCACGCACCGGCGCTGAGCGGCTGTACGAGTCAGCCGCCGTCCTGCTCGAGTCGGTCGCACGTGAGCACCGGCTGGTCATCGTGATCGAAGACCTGCACTGGGCAGACAGCGCGTCGCTGCAACTGATCCGCTTTCTGGTGCGCGCGCTGGGCGGGGCCGACATCCTGTTCGTCATGACGTTGCGCAGCGAAGAGGTGCCACGGGGGCATTCACTGCGCACGGTGCTGCCCGAACTCGAGCGCACCCGGCGGCTGGCCAGGTGGGATCTCACCCGGCTGCCCCGCGAGCTGGTCGCCGCACAGGTCGAGGCGATCCGCGGGAAGCGCCCTGACGGCGACACGCTCGAGCGCCTGTACGAGCGCAGCGAGGGAGTCCCGTTCTTCGTCGAAGAGCTGATCGAGGTCGACGGCGCGGTGCCCGACGCGGGTCTGCCCGATACGTTGCGCAGCCTGCTGCTCACGAGATATGAGCGCCTCGCCGACCCCACCCAGCAGCTGCTGCGGCTGATCGCAGCCGGCGGGTCCTGCGTGTCGCACGACAGGGTCGCGCAGGTGTTCGACGGCACCCCCGCCGAGTTGGATGCCGGGGTGCGCGAGGCGATGGATGCCGGCATCCTGCTCGTCGACGGCGAGCAATACTGCTTTCGGCACGCGCTGGTGCGCGAAGCGGTGCACGACGACCTGCTGCCGGGCGAGCGGGTCCGCTTCCATGCCTGCTATGCCGAGGCGTACGAATCGCGCCCGGGCACGGGTGCGGCGGCAGCGCTCTCGTATCACCGCATGGCGGCGCATGACCCCGTGCGCGCATTCCCCGCCACCCTGGAGGCGATGAGGCAGGCGCGTGCGACGTACGCCCACGCCGCGGCCGCGCGGATGGGTGAGCGTGCGATCGAGTTGTGGGATCAGGTGCCGGATGCGGAGGCGGTGGCGGCATGCGGCCGCATCGAACTGCTGCAGCAGACGGCCGTCGCTTTGCGCGATGCCGGGGAGGGCGAACGAGCCCTCGCCCTGGTGGGCGCGGCGCTGGACGAGTACTCCGGTGACGACGCACACGTCGTCGCAGGGCTGATGCGAGACAAGGCGTTGTATCTTGCCGCGCTGAGCCGGCCGGGATCGACGGCCATCCTCGAGCAGGCGCTCGCCGGTCTGCCGCTCCAGCCCCACAGCGAGGTGCGGGCCCTACTGACCAACGATCTGGCCGGCAGGCTCATGCTGGAGGCCCGGTACGACGAGGCAGTCGAAGCGGCGACGGTCGCCCTGAAGGAGGCGACCTCTGCCGGCTCTCTTTCTCGCATGTCGATCGCCCACAATCTGCGCGGCGTCGCCCTCGTAGGGCGCGGCGACATCGAGCGGGGACTGCTCGACCTCGACGAGGCGCACCGACTCGCAGAGAACCGTGACGGGGCGATGCTGCGCTACCGGGTGAACGCGTCCGACGTGATGCACCTGATCGGGCGCTACGACGAGGCGATGCAGATCGGCGAAGCGGGCCGCGATCGTGCGCGCGAACTCGGGGTGGAACGCACCAGTGGCGTGATGCTCGCGGCCAACACCGCCGAGCCGCTCATCGCCCTGGGGGAGTGGGATCGTGCGGAGGCGCTGCTGGGGCCGGCGCTCGCGCTCGACCCGGCACCCGGTTTCCGCGTGCATCTGCAGCGACTGACCCTCTGGCTGAAGCTCTGGCGTGGGCACCCTCTCGAAGCAGCGTCGACCCTCAAGGCGTGGCACGGCCAGATCGGCGCGCAGGGCGAGATCGAGATGCAGTCCCGGCTCGGGTTCGCACGCGTCGCGGCCGAGATCGCGCTTGCCAACGGCGACCTCGAACACGCCGCCGTCGCGATCGAGACGTTGCTCGAGCCCCGGCATCGGGTGATGAGCGGATACGACCTTCCGCTTCTCGCCGTGGCCGCGTCCGTTCTGGCCCGGATGCGCCGATCGGCCGGCCGGGCAGGCGGCGCGCCGACGCTCGGCGGCGGACCGCTCGGCGGCCATCGCGATCCCGACGCCGTCGAGACGGCGCTGCGGGTCGTGCTCGAGCAGTCGGAGAGCTGGCCGACGGCGCCGGTGTGGATGCCCGTGTTCGAGGCGGAACTCTCCGGTCCGGAAGGCACCGGAACCGATCCGGATGCCTGGCGCATCGCCGCCGAGGCGGCCGAGGCGGAGCGCGCTCCCGCGCATCTGCGGCCCTACGTGCTGTTCCGTCTCGCCCGGTCTCGTCTCGAGGCGGGCGATCGCACGCGCGCTCATGACGCCGCGTGCCGTGCCCGCAGCGATGCCGGGCACCTGGGAGCCGGACTCCTTCTGGAGTGGATCGACGAGTTGGCGCTGCGGGCCGGCTTCGATCTGACCGATGTGCCTTCGGCCGACCGTGGGCCGGCGCTGTCCGGGCCCGGGACCGTGCAGCGACTCACCGAACGTGAGGCGCAGGTGCTCGAGCTCATCGGGGAAGGGCTGAGCAACAAGCAGATCGGTGAGCGGCTGTTCATCAGCGCGAAGACCGCGAGCGTGCACGTCTCGGCGATCCTGCGCAAGCTCGAGGCCTCCAGCCGCACCGAGGCGGCCTACCTCGCTCGTCGCACCGCCGCCACCGGCCGTTAGAGGGTCGCGAACGCGCGCACCGGGAACGTGCCGAAGCCCTCGACCTTGGGCGGCACCGCGGTGAACCGGGCGCCGTGCGCGGGCAGCACCGCCAGGTTCGTCAGGTGCTCGACCACGTGGATGCCTGCCGCCAGCAGCAGGGAATGCGCCGGACGCTCGCCGCCCGACTCGGTGTCGTCGAGATTCAGCGAGTCGATGCCCACGAGCGTTACCCCCGAGTCCACCAGTTGCCGGGCACCGTCTTCGCTGAGGAACGGCGCACCCAGCGCATACATCGCTGTGCCGAAGTGTCGATCCCAGCCGGTGTGCAGCAAGACGGCCGAGCCACGCAGTTCCCGGTCGAGAAAGACCTCGTGCCCGATGCCCCGCTCAGGGGCGTCGGCCAGATGGAAGACCTCCGCGGGCAGATCGACGAGCGTCGCCAGGTTCAGGCCCGCCAGATCCGCTCCGGTTTCGTACCGGTGATAGGGGCTGTCGAGGTAGGTTCCCGTGTTGCCGATCATCGTGATGCTGTCCATCGCGAACTCCGTGCCAGTGGAATAGACCGTGCGGGAGTTCTCGCGAGTGAGGTACGGGGAGATCGCCGGCGCGGGCAGGCCGGGATAGGTCACCAGGCCGGCGCGGATGGTGTGGCTGAGGTCGATCACGCCAGAGGCTCCGCTGCCCGGCGCGACGTCGCGCCCGGCCGGCGCGACGTGGGAATCGGAGTGGGCTCTGCGTTCGCTCATCACCACATTCTGCTGCACGAGACCGCCCGCGCGGCATGGGCGGGCCCGCGTCGCAGGCAGGCGTGCCTGCCCGGCCGGGACGAGGATCAACCGGTTCGCCAGCCGTCGTCGGCGATGGCAGTGGCCCCTTGCGGGCCCATCTGAAGCATCCCTCCGTCGACCGTCCAGCTCGCACCGTTGACGTAGGAGGCGGCGGGGGAGGCGAGGAAGGCGATCACGTCGCCGATCTCTGCCGAGTTTCCGGGTCGACGCAGTGGCACGCCGGGCCGGTCGGTGGCGGCGATATCGTCGCCTCTGTCGCTTGCCCGCACGTCGATCTCACCCGGTGCGACGGCATTGGCGGTGATGCCGTATTGCGCCAGTTCGATCGCGATGTTCTTGATCAGGCCGCCCAGGCCGTGTTTGGCGGTGCTGTAGGCGGCGAAACCGACCTTCGGCTGATGCTCGTGCACGCTTGTCACCGCGATGATGCGGCCGCCCGTGCCCTGTTCCACCATGCGCAGAGCCGCCCGTTGGATGCACGCGAAGGCACCGTCGAGATTGATCGCGACGACCTTCCGCCAGGTCTCCCAGTCGAGTTGCAGGAACGGAGCGGAGATCGTCGCGCCTGCGTTGTTGACGAAGACATCGATGGAGCCGAGCCGATCGATGACCGAGTCGACGACGTCGGCGCAGCCCGGCGCGCTGGCGGTGTCCAGGTGAGCCGCGACCGCTCGGCGACCCAGCTCTCGCACCGCTTTCGTGGTCGTCTCCGCACCCTCTTCGTTCGAATTCCAGGTGATTGCGACATCCATGCCGTCACGAGCGAGTGCGATCGCGCTCGCTCGTCCGATGCCCGAACTGGCGCCTGTGACGATCGCGGTGCGGGGCCGAAAGACCTTCGATGAAATGTCCATGCCCCGATGCTTCCCGGCGGTCTCGCCGAAGCGCAAGGACTATCCAAGGCGCACGGGTGCGCTCACTCTCGTCGGTCCGACGACCTCTCGGCGTTGCGTGTCTTCACTCGGGCGTTCTCCGCGCGCACCGCGGCTTGAGTCGCCCGCTCGCGCACCAGCCATTCCGGCGGGTCGGCAAGCAGAGCCTTGATCTCGTCGGTGGTCAGCGCGTCGGTGAGTCCAGCCCGGTTGAGACCGGAGGTCGAGACACCCAGCTTGCGCGCGACGACCTCGCGCGGGTGCGGACCGGTGCGGCGCAACTCGACGAGCCATTGCGGCGGATCCGACTGAAGCGCCGCGAAGGCGTCACGCGAAATCGGCGCATCCCGGAACGCGGTCGGAGCCGCCGGAAGATAGATGCCGAGCTTCTTCGCAGCGGTCTGCGGCTTCATGGCCTGGGCGTCGGCCTGCTCGCCTGGCGTTTTCTGCTCGGTCATTGCTTCAGCGTATCCTGACCGGGGTGCAGCGCGCCGCGACGAGGGAAGGGCACGACATGGCGAAACCCGTGTTGCGGGTCGCCTATACGGCGGGTGTCACTCCGGCCAAGTGGGCGCGGATCTGGGCGCAACGGCATCCCCAGCAGCCGCTCGAACTCATTCAGACCGACGACGCCGGGCAGTTCTCGGTGATCGAGGAGGGCGGCGCTCTGCTGGCCTTCGTGCGGCTTGCAGCCGGCGACGAGCCGGATCTCTCCGGTCTGCACCTGATCCCGCTCTATCAGGAGTCGCCGGTGGTCGTCGTGCCGAAGGATCACGTACTCGCGGCAGAGCAGACGGTCACCCTGGCGGAGATCGATGCACTGGCCGACGGACCGATTCACACCTTCGACGCGCAGGTCGCGGAGTCCATCGCGCTGGTCGCCGCCGGCGTCGGGGTCGTGGTCGTACCGCACTCGATCGCGCGCCTGCACGCTCGCCGCGATGTCGTGGCGCGCGAGGTCTCCGACGGCGCAGCCACCCGCATCGGCCTCGCGTGGTCGGTGAACGCCGACCAGCACGACGCCGACGCGATCGAGGAATTCGTCGGCATCGTGCGCGGTCGCACGGCGAACAGCTCACGCGGTTCCGCGTCCGAGGCGGGCGGCGCGAAGCGGGAAGCACGGGCGCCGGGTCGCGACCGCTCCGGTTCCGCGCGCGATCGTGGAAGCGCCGGTTCTGCGGGCGGTCGCGCAGGCTCCGGTTTCGCCGGAGGTCGCGCAGCCCGAAAGCATCCCAGAAAGAGGCGACCATGACGCCCGCTGCGGTGGAAGGGACTGCCTCTCTGCCAGAGCGCATCGAGGCCGTCACGACCGGTCCCGGCGGTGCTGCACAGGCAGACCAGGTGCTCGACGTGTTCCTCGGCTGGGTCGCCGACCGGGGGCTGACGCCGTATCCGGCCCAGGAGGATGCCCTGATCGCGATCGCGAGCGGGGTCAACGTGATCCTGAGCACGCCGACCGGCACGGGCAAGTCGCTGGTCGCGGTCGGCGCGCACGCGTTCGCCTTGGCCGAAGGCGTGCGCAGCTACTACACCGCGCCGATCAAGGCGCTCGTGTCGGAGAAGTTCTTCGCTCTCGTCGAGGTGTTCGGCGCGGCGAACGTCGGCATGATGACCGGCGATTCGGCAGTCAACCCCGACGCCCCCATCGTCTGCTGCACGGCCGAGATCCTCGCCAACCTCGCGTTGCGGCACGGGCCGGATGCCCCCGTCGGGCAGGTCGTGATGGACGAGTTCCATTTCTACGCCGACCCGGATCGCGGGTGGGCCTGGCAGGTGCCGCTGCTCACGCTGGCCGGGGTTCAGTTCGTGCTGATGTCGGCGACGCTCGGCGACGTCGGTTGGCTTGCCGACGACCTCGCGCAGCGCACCGGGCGCGAGACGGAGACCATCACCGGCGTCGATCGGCCCGTGCCGCTGGACTACGAGTATGCGACGACGCCCGTGCACGAGACGATCGACGACCTGCTGGCCGACGGACGAGCGCCGATCTATGTCGTGCACTTCGCGCAGGCGGCCGCTCTCGAGCGTGCGCAGGCGCTCGCCGGGGCGAAGGTGGCCGGTCGGCAGCAACGGGATGCCATCGCCGAGGCGATCGGCGCGTTCCGCTTCTCCACCGGTTTCGGCACCACGTTGTCCCGGTTGATTCGTCTCGGGGTGGGCGTGCATCACGCCGGCATGCTGCCGAAGTACCGTCGTCTGGTCGAGCAGCTCGCACAGCTCGGTCTGCTGCGCGTGATCTGCGGCACCGACACGCTCGGTGTCGGCATCAATGTGCCCATCCGCACCGTGCTGCTGACCGCCCTGACGAAGTACGACGGCAGCAGGATGCGACAACTCACCGCGCGGGAGTTCCACCAGATCGCCGGCCGCGCGGGTCGCGCGGGCTTCGATGCGGCGGGAACGGTCGTCGCGCAGGCGCCCGAGCACGACGTCGAGAACCTGCGCGCCGTCGCCAAGGCCGGCGATGACCCGAAGAAGAAGCGCAAGATCGTTCGCAAGAAGGCTCCGGAGGGCTTCGTCTCCTGGGGTGAGCCGTCGTACCGGCGCCTGATCGCCGCCGAACCGGAGCGGCTGACCCCGCAGCTGCAGATCACGAGCGCGATGCTGATCAACGTGATCGCGCGCGGCGGGGATGTATTCCGCAACGTGCATGCCTTGGTGTTCGACAACCACGAGCCGTGGAAACGGCAACTCGAACTGGCCAGACGTGCGCTGGCGATCTACCGCACGCTACGCGACGCCGGCATCGTGCACAGCACGCCGGAAGGCATCGGGCTGACCGTGGATCTGCAGCCGAACTTCGCGTTGAACCAGCCGCTGTCGCCGTTCGCCCTGGCCGCCTTCGAGCTCATCGATGCGGATGCCGCCGCCTCCGCCGGCACCGGGGATTACGCCCTCGACCTCATCTCGATCGTCGAATCGACCCTGGATGATCCTCGCGCCGTGCTCGCCGCCCAGCAGTTCATGGCGCGCGGCGAAGCAGTCGCCGCGATGAAAGCGGAGGGCGTCGAGTACGAGGAGCGGATGGAGCTGCTCGAGAAGGTGACGCACCCCGAACCGCTCGCCGAACTGCTCGAGCAGGCGTATGAGACCTTCGCTGCGCGTCAGCCCTGGGTGCGCGACTTCGCATTGAGCCCGAAGTCCGTTGTTCGTGACATGTTCGAACGAGCCATGACGTTCACGGAGTACGTCTCGTTCTACAAGCTCAGCCGCAGCGAGGGCGTCGTGCTGCGTTACCTCACCGACGCGTACCGGGCGGTGCGTCAGACGATTCCGGACGAGCTGAAGGACGAAGCGCTGCTCGATCTGATCGAGTGGCTCGGCGAAGTCGTGCGCCAGGTCGACTCCAGCCTGTTGGATGAATGGGAGGAGCTCGTGCACCCGGATGCCACGACCCGATCGGTCGTCGTCGCCGACCGGGAGCACGGCCCGCAGGCACACGACGTCACGACGAACCGTCGCGCGTTCACGGTGCTGGTGCGCAACGAGCTGTTCCGGCGGGTGCAGTCGGCGGCACTCGAGCGGGTCGATGCCCTGGCCGAACTCGATCCTGAATTCGGCGCCGCGGCCTGGTCACGGGCCCTGGACGCCTACTTCGCCGAGCACGACGAGATCGGCACGGACGCGGACGCGCGCAGTTCATCCATGATCATGATCGACGAGCATGCCGTCGAGGGCGTCTGGCGGGTGCGTCAGATCCTCGCCGATCCCGCCGGCGACCACGATTGGGGCATCGCTGCCGACGTCGACCTCGCGGCATCCGCAGAGCAGGGCGTCGCCGTGCTCCGCGTCACGGGCGTCGACCGGCTCTGAGGCAGCGCCCTTCGGCTCAGACCGCGATCTCCAGCGGCGCAGAGGGATCCGACGACCACTCGTTGAGCGATCCGTCGTAGATCGAGACGTCGTCATGACCGAGCAGGGCGAGAGCGAGCGCGTCTGCTGCCGCAGCGATCCCGCCACCGCAATAGGTCACCACGCGCCCGCCGATGCCGTCGCCGAAGACGGAACGGAGGGCATCCGGTCGGAGGAACGCATTGGTCTCACGGTCGACCAGCCGGCCCGCGGGCGCACTCACGCTACCCGGAATGTGGCCGGCGCGGGCACGATGGTTGACCTCGCCGGTGAACTCGCGCGGCGGAACGCCGCATACCAGCACGCCGTCCACCTCACCCGAGACGATCGCCTGCACCTGTTCCTTGTCGACCCAGGACTCGTCGCGCTCCCGGGCGACGAACCCGCCCGCGACACGGGGTTCGACGTGGCCGCGCTCGGTGCTGCGACCTTCGGCCGTCCACTTCTTCAGGCCGCCGTCGAGGACGGCGACGTTGTCGTAGCCGAACGAACGGAACAGCCACCAGATTCGAGACGCCCAGTGTCCCACCGAGGTGTCGTAGACGACGACGGCCGTGTTGTTGTCGACGCCGACCGCGTCGGCCGCGGCCTCGAACAGTTCCGCACTCGGTCGGGTGAAGCCGTGCTTGCCCGCCGGGTCGCTGAACACCTCGAGGATGTCGGCGAAAACGGCACCCGGAATGTGCCCGTGCACGAGGTACTGCTCGTGACCCGTGACATAGGCGGGCTTGCCGCCGAACCCCTCCACCTGCAACACGCTCGCGTCGAGCACGACGAGCCCGTCGGAACCGAGATGGTCGGCGAGCCACTGCGTCGAGACGGTCGGGTCGGCCACAAGGGGCCCGGGCGTGATCGCGCGATCGAGGGTCGTACTGGGGTCGGAATTCGGTGCTGTCACGCCTTCACGGTAGAACGCCGAGGTTCGCGCCGCTCGCCGGCTCGCAACATTCGGTAATCCCGGGTGGCGGCGACGCGACCGGCGCCGCTGCGACGGGCGGCGACGCGGTCAGCAGTCCGGAACGCTGACAGCGAGGCCGCCCTCGCTGGTCTCCTTGTACTTCGTCGACATGTCGAGGCCGGTCTGGCGCATCGTCTCGATCACGGTGTCGAGCGAGACCAGGTGCGTCCCGTCGCCGTGCAGGGCGAGACGGGCAGCAGAGACCGCCGTCGAGGCGGCGATGGCGTTGCGCTCGATGCATGGCACCTGCACGAGACCGCCGACGGGGTCACAGGTGAGCCCCAGGTGGTGCTCCATGGCGATCTCGGCGGCGTTCTCGACCTGGCGGGGTGTGCCGCCCAGCACCGCGCACAGGCCGCCCGCCGCCATCGCGCACGCCGACCCGACCTCGCCCTGGCAGCCCGCCTCGGCGCCGGAGATCGACGCGTTGGCCTTGAACAACGATCCGATCGCCGTCGCGGTGAGCAGGAAACGGCGGATGCCCTGGGCGGAGGCGCCGGGAACGAACCGCAGGTAGTAGTGGCCGACGGCGGGAATGATGCCTGCCGCTCCGTTCGTCGGCGCGGTGACGACGCGGCCGCCCGACGCGTTCTGTTCGTTGACGGCCAGCGCGAACGCGTGCAGCCACTCGATCGAGGTGTCTCGTTCGCCTTCGGCATCGCACTCCTCGAGCTGACCGCGTACCGAAGCCGCCCGTCTGCGCACGCCGAGACCGCCGGGCAACTCACCTCGCGCGGCGAGCCCGGCCGTGACGCTCGCTGCCATGGCCTCCCAGACGGCATCCAACCCGGCGCTGATGCCCTCCTCGCCGTGCAGCGCCTGCTCGTTGGCGAGAGCGATGCCGTCGATGCTGAGACCGGTCACGTCGGTCAACGCGATCAGCTCGGCGGAGGTCGAGAACGGGTACGGATGCTCGGCTCGATCGACGGAGGATGCCGTCGCCCCGTCGAGACGGATGAATCCGCCGCCGATCGAGTAGTACGCCTGCTCGAGCACGGGACGATCCTGCCCGTTCCGCCACGCCGTGAAGCGCAGGGCATTCGGATGTCCGGGCAGGCGGGTGCGGGGTTCGAACGCGATGTCACCCCGCAACATGGCGATCGGATGCCGTCGGTTCAGCAGCACCCTGCCCGCAGGTTCCGTCGGGGTAGTCGGCGTCGTCGAGGTCGTCGGTTGTGACGATGCGGCGGTCGCATCCGGCAGCCGCGACCAGGAGCCGCGCACGGCATCCGGGTCGCAGGTCTCGGGGCGCTCACCGGCCAGACCCGCCACCACGGCATCCGGTGTTCCATGCCCCAGTCCGGTGGAGCCGAGCGAACCGTACAGGGTGACGTGCACGCGCGTCACGGCCTCGAGAAGCCCGGCGTGTTCGAGGGCCTTCGAGAACGCCCGTGCCGCTCGCATCGGACCGACGGTGTGCGAACTGGAAGGGCCGATCCCGATCGTGAAGAGGTCGAGGGCCGAGACGTACGCTGTCACTCCTCCAGCGTAGGGGGGCTCTCGCGCAGCTTTCTTGCATCGTGCGCATCTGCAGAGCGTGCAGCGTTGCGCCGACGTGAGACGGCGAGCGTGACCCGATCGATCGCGATGCCGAGGGCGATGGCGATGCCGATGCCGAGGAGCGCCGCAGGCAGCGGATGCGCGTGCAACCAGTGCCCAGCGGCGATTCCGATTAGCACCGAATAGGCCGACCACAGCGCTGCGCCCACCGCGGTGAGCGGCCAGAATCGCGTCCAGCGGAAGCCGGTGGCGCCCGCCGTCATATTCACTGCGATTCGCCCGATCGGCACGTAACGCGCGGTCAGTACCAACGCGGCGGGGCTGCGCTGCAGCCCCCGGCCTGCTCGCGCGATGCCGGCTGCGACGCGTGGTCCGCGCATCCAGGCGAACCGGTCGACGCCCAGCCCGCGACCGAGGGCGTATGCGATGTTGTCGCCGACGGCCGCCCCTAGCGCCGCGACCACCGCTATGAGCCAGATGTTGGGCGCACCGTGCGAGACCGCGATGGCCGCCACCGCGATGATGACCGACTCGCTGGGCACCGGGGGGAAGAATCCGTCGATGATCACCAGGGCGAGAACGACGAGGTACAGCAGGGGAGAGGAGGCGAGCGCGAGCGCGAAATCGGTCAGTTGCTGCACGATCCGCACCCCCAAGCCGTCGACGCCCCGGTCGCCCGATGGGCGATTCCGTACTGAAGGTACGGCACATCCCCTGGGCGCGTCATCCACCTGCGGTACGGCACCGGGGGCGTTCCCGGCGTCGCCGCCTGCGCATAGCCTGTAGGAATGACCAACGCGTCGCCGGGGGAGCCGTTTTCAGCCGGTGAGTCGGCGTCCCTTCCCGGCCGGGGAGATGGCAAGCCGCGCCTCGGGCGCGAGGTCGTCGTGCTCGGCGTGGTGGCGTTCTTCGTGATGGTCGGGTTCGGCGTCGTCGTTCCGGTGCTGCCGGTGTTCGTGCGGAGCTTCGGGGTCGGCTATCTGGAGATCGGCGCGGTCGTCTCAGCATTCGCTCTGATGCGGATCGTCTCCAGCCCGTTCTGCGGTTGGCTGATCAACCGCGGCGGTGAGCGCACGGTGCTGGCGATCGGCATCGGCATCGTCGCTCTCTCCAGCGCTCTGGTCGGAGTGGCTCAGAACTACCCCCAGGTGCTGTTGCTGCGCGGCGCCGGCGGCATCGGCTCAGCCATGTTCACCGTCTCGGCGATGACGTTGCTGCTCGGCTCGACGTCCCCTGCGATCCGCGGCCGTGCGGTTGGTTTCTATCAGGGCGGCTTTCTGATCGGCGGCATGGCGGGGCCGGCGCTCGGCGGTGTTCTCGCGCTCGTGTCGTTGCGCGCGCCGTTCTTCTTCTACGCCGGCACCCTCGTCGTCGCTGGACTGATCGGCCTCTTCATGTTGCGGCCGCGCACGCGCGAGCAGCCGGATGCCGCCGAGACGCCCGTGAAGCCGTTCCGAGAGGTGTTGCGCGATCGTGGATACCGCGCCGCCTGCCTCGCGAACTTCTCCCAGGGCTGGGCGGCGCTCGGCGTGCGCAGCGCCTTGGTGCCCGTGCTGATCGTGGAGGCGCTGCATTACACCCCGACATGGACCGGCATCGCCTTCGCCATCGCGGCCGTCGCACAGACCGCGGCCCTTGCCCCGGCCGGCAGGTTCGTCGACACCGTGGGCCGTAGGCCTGCGATCGTCGGCGCATTCTCCCTCGGCGCCGTCGCCCTGTTCGCGGTGCCGTTCGCTCCGAACTTGTGGGTGCTGATCGTGTTGCTGGCCTTTTACGGGGTCACCGCCGCCTTCATGGCCACCGCCCCCGCCGCCGCGGTCGGAGACGCGGCCGGATCCCGTGGCGGCACGCCCGTCGCCGTCTTCTCGATGTTCTCCGACTTCGGCGCCATCCTCGGACCGCTGGTCGCCGGATGGCTCGTGGACGTCTCCTCGTTCGCCGCGGCGTTCTCCGTCGCGGCCGCACTGATGCTCGTGGCGTCCGCCTATGCCCTGAGGATGCCGCGGCGCGCGCGAGAGGATCTCGCGACGCCGGCGTGAGGCACCGCTAGCGCACCATCCGGATCTCCGGCTGATTGCCGAATCTCGCGCCGAACACGTGTCGCGTGCCGTTCGGTGTGAATCCGTTGCGCCGGTAGAAGGCGATGGCTCGCGGATTGTTCTCGAACACCCACAACTGGGCGGCTTCATCGGGTGCGAGCACGGCATCCAACAGGCTCTGCCCCAAGCCCGACCCATGGTGCGCCGCGAGCACGTAGATCGAATAGACCTCGCGTTCGCGCACCGCCGGGTACAGCCCGCCGGCACCGTCGGTGCCCGGCCCGGTCATGGCATGCCCGACGATCGCGCCATCGACCTCGGCGACGACCAAACGCGTTCCCGGCTGGGGCTCTAGCAGGCTGCGCCGATACTGCTCGATGCGCGTCTCGGGCAGGTACGTATGCCAGAACTCGTCGGGAAGAAGCGACGAGTAGGCCTCGACCCAGCTCGCGTGGTGCATGCGGCCGAGAGCTTCCGCGTCTGCAGCGACCACGTCGCGGATCAAAAGCGTCATCGCACCATTCTTGCGCGCGAGGACGTCGCGGCCGCCGGCCGATCGTGCGGGGGCGGCTCGCCAGGGCGGGCGAGCTCGCCTCGCGTCAGCGGATCGTCTTGCGCGCCGTGATCTGTCCGGTGTCGAAGCCGAGCAGGTGCAGACCGCCGTGGAAGCGCGCGTGCTCGATCTTGATGCACCGGTCCATCACGACCGTGAGGCCTTTCGTCTCGCCGTACTCGGCGGCATCCTGGTTCCAGATGCCCAGCTGAACCCAAATGGTCGGCGCCCCGATCTCGACGACCTCGTCGATGACCGACGGGATGTCGCTGCCGCGGCGGAACACGTCAACGATGTCGGGCACCTCCGGCAGGTCCTTCAGCGACGCGTACGCCTTCTCGCCGAGGATGGTGTCGGCGTTCGGGTTCACGAAGTACACCCGGTAATCGCTGGACTGCTGCAGATAGGTACCGACGAAGTAGCTCGAGCGCGCCGGATTGGGGGACGCCCCGACGATAGCCACCGACTTCGCCGCGCGCAGGATCTTCAGCCGCTCCTTGGCGTCCGGGCCGACCCAGGTGCGCTGGGAACGCAGCAGCCGCGCGAGGGGGGAGTCGGCCGGCAACTCGCAGCTGAGGCCGTTCGGCAATTGCACCGTCGCATCCGTCGTCGTGCTCATGCCGCAGCCTCCTCGGCCTTGCCCAGTGCCTGATCGAGATCGTAGATGATGTCGTCGACGTCTTCGATGCCGACGCTGACACGCACGAGACCGGGCAGCACGCCGGCGTCCAGCAGTTGCTGCTCGGTGAGTTGCGCGTGCGTGGTCGATGCGGGGTGGATTACCAGCGTCTTGGCGTCGCCGATGTTCGCCAGATGGCTGGCCAGGTTCACGTTCTCGATGAACGCCTGCCCTGCCGCGCGGCCGCCGGCCACCTCGAAGCTGAACACCGAACCGGGGCCTTCCGGCAGGTACTTCGCCGCCCGTTCGTGGTGCGGATGCGAGGGCAGCCCCGCCCAGAACACCTGCTGGACGCGCGGGTCGGCATCCAGCCACTGCGCGACGGCGCGGGCATTCTCCACGTGCGCCTTCATGCGGAACGACAGGGTCTCGACACCCTGCGCGAGCAGGAATGCGGAGTGCGGGGCGAGCGTCGGACCGATGTCGCGCAACTGCTCGGCGCGCAGCCGGGTGAGGAACGCGTACTCGCCGAAGTTGCCCGACCACTGCAGGCCGCCGTAGGTCGCAACCGGCTGGCCGAACAAGGGGAACTTCTCGCTGTGCCAGTGGAACCGGCCGCTCTCCACCACTACGCCGCCGAGCGTCGTGCCGTGACCACCGAGGAACTTGGTCGCTGAGTGGACGACGACGTCAGCGCCCCATTCGAACGGGCGGTTGAGGTAGGGGGTGGCGATCGTCGAGTCGATGATCAGGGGGATGCCTGCCGCGTGTGCGACCTCGGCGAGGCCCTCGATGTCGGCGATCTCGCCCGACGGGTTCGCGATGGTCTCGGCGAACACCAGCTTCGTCTTGTCGGTGATGGCCGCGGCATAGTCGGCCGGGTCGGAGCTGGAAACGAACGTCGTCTCGACCCCGAATCGGCGCAGTGTCACGTCGAGCTGCGTGATCGAGCCGCCGTAGAGACTGGCGGAGGCCACGATGTGGTCTCCGGCGCCGGCCAGCGACGCGAACGTGATGTACTGCGCCGAGAGACCGGATGCCGTCGCGACGGCACCGAGACCGCCCTCCAGGCTCGCGACCCGCTCCTCGAAGCTGGCCACCGTCGGGTTCGCCAAGCGGGAGTAGACGTTGCCGTATTTCTGCAGCGCGAACCGCGCCGCGGCATCCGCGGTGTCATCGAAGACGAACGCACTCGTCTGGTAGATGGGCAGCGCCCTGGCTCCCGTCACGGGGTCGGGGATGTTGCCCGCGTGGATTGCACGCGTGCGAAAGCCGTATTCGCGGTCTGCCATGGCTCCACGGTATCCGGCGGGCACCGGTTACTCGCCCATCGGCGTAACAGACCGCAACCCGTGCGCCCCTCGCCCGCACCATCGGCCCCCCGCCTCCCGTCGGCCCGCCTGCCTTCCATCGGAACCCCCCCCGCCTCTCCGTCGGAACCGCCCGCCTCTCCCATCGGAACCGGCTTTGTCCATCCGAACCGGAAACATTCTGCGTTCCGATGGACAAAACCGGTTCGGATGAGAGCCGCGATCGCGTGCCGTGTGCCGCGTGCCGCGTGCCGCGCGCCGCGCCGCGATCGCCTGCCTTATCCCGCCGCGCGTGCGGCAGAAACTTAGACTGCCGAACATGGACTACTCGTTTCCGTATCCGTCGCAGCGGATGCCGGTGATGGGCGGCAACGTCGTGGCGACATCGCAGCCGCTGGCGGCTCAGGCCGGGCTGCAGGCGATGGCCGACGGCGGCAACGCCGTGGATGCCGCGCTTGCCGCCGCGATCGCGCTCACCGTCGTCGAACCTACGAGCAACGGCATCGGTGGCGACCTGTTCGCGATCGTCTGGGACGGGGCGCGTCTGCACGGCCTCAACGCGAGCGGTCGAAGCCCCGCCGGGCTCGACCTCGCGCGGTACGCCGGTCTGACCGAGATGCCGCTGCGCGGCTGGGATGCCGTCACCGTCCCTGGCGCCGTGTCCGGTTGGGCAGCGCTCGCCGAGCGTTTCGCCCGGCTTCCCCTGACCCGGCTGGCGGAGCCGGCGGTGCGGTACGCGCGCCACGGGTTCCCGGTGAGCCCGATCACGGCCCACCATTGGGCGAGGGCCGCCGGCGTGTTCGGCGGCTTCGATGCGTTCGCCGAGGGCTTCCTGCCAGGCGGGCGCGCACCTCGGGCCGGCGAATCGTTCGCGTATCCGGCCCAGGCGTCGACGCTCGAGGAGATCGCGGCGACCGCCGGGGAGAGCTTCTACCACGGCCGGCTGGCCGAGGAGATCGCGGCGGATGCCGCCCGGCACGGGGCCGCGATGACGGTCGACGATCTCGCCGCGCACGAATCCGAGTGGGTCGACACGATCGCGACCGAGTACCACGGCTCACAGCTTCACGAGCTGCCGCCCAACGGGCAGGGCGTCGCTGCGCTCATCGCGCTCGGCATCCTGCGCAACCGGGCCGAGGCATCCGCACCGCTCGACTCCGCCGATCGGGTGCACGTGCAGCTGGAGGCGATGAAGCTCGCGCTGGCCGACCTCGCGCGCTACGCCGCCGACCCCGGCTGGATGGAGGTCGGCCCCGGCGACCTGCTCGACGACGACTACCTCGCACAGCGCGCATCGCTCATCGAGCCGGATCACGCAGGGGAACCCGTGTTCGGCACACCGCGACGCGGCGGCACGGTGTACGTCACCGCGGCCGACGACGCCGGGATGATGGTCTCGCTCATCCAATCGAACTACTACGGTTTCGGCTCCGGAATCGTCGTTCCCGGCACGGGCATCGCGATGCAGAACCGCGGCTCCGGTTTCGTGCTCGAGGCGGGACATCCGAATGCGCTCGCGCCGGGCAAACGGCCCCTGAACACGATCATCCCGGGCTTCCTGATGCGTGACGGAGCTCCGCTGATGAGTTTCGGCGTGATGGGCGGCGCCATGCAGGCGCAAGGCCATGTGCAGATGACGCTGCGCACGGTCGACCACGACCAGAACCCGCAGGAGGCGTCGGATGCCCCGCGCTGGCGGGTGGATGCCGGCCGATCGGTCGCCGTCGAATCGGGATTCGATGCAGGGGTGGTCGCCGAACTGCGTGCTCGAGGTCATCAGATCACCGTCGCGTCGCCGTCCGAGGCCGCTGGATTCGGGGGAGCGCAGCTCATCCGAGCGTTGCCGAGCGGTTACGTCGCCGGGTCCGATCACCGTAAAGACGGTCAAGCCGTCGCCTTCTGACCCGGCGCCCCCGGCACGGATGCCGCCGCACAGCGGGTCTCGACACGCCCGTTCGTCTTCGCTCGCCGCTCAATCGTCGCATGGGGCCCGTCGTCGCTACTTCACGACGGGCAGCAGGGCGGCTCCGACCGGCACGCCCAGTCCCGTGCAGGCATCCCAACCCGGCCCGGCAGCGAACGCCCCGTTGCTTCCTGATGTGATGTCGCGGAAGCCGGGCTGCAGAGCGCCCGGCTCGACTCCGGAGTACAGCTTGGGTTGCAGGAGCCCGACGCGCTTTCCGCCGGCCTGCACGAGACGGGCGACGAGCGCCGCCCAGAGCGGGGCGACGGCGCTGGTGCCGCCGATCACCAGGTCTGCGCCGTCAACGCGTACCCGGTAGCCGGTCTCCGGATCGGCGTTCGCCGCGACGTCGGGCACGCCCCGTCCGGAGCCCGTCACGCCTGCAGAGCCCTGCCAGCTCGGGCGCGGGTAAGCGTCGCTGACCCCGCCGCCGGTCGCTCCGTTGCCGGAGCCGTCGTTCCACACCGTCTCGCTCGACACAGACCCGGTCGAGGGATCCGCCTGCAGTCGTGTGCCACCGCAGGCCAGTGCGTGCGGGCTCGAGGCAGGGAAGTCGACGTGCGCCGTGCCGTCCGATTGACGGTCTGTGCTGCCGTCATCGCCTGCGGCGGCGGTCACCGTCACGCCGAGGGCCGCGGCGTCGACCAGAGCGTCATCCAGCGCGCTGCGCGCCTGCGCGGTCCATTGATCCTCGCTCTGCCCCCAGCTGATGCTTATCGCATCCGGAGTCGGGTCGGCGTGCGCGGCGGCGCTGATCGCGTCGACGAAGCCCGCGTCGGTGTTCGGTGCGAAATACACCACGATGTCGGCTGCGGGTGCCAGACCCCCCACCACGTCGATGTCGAGCAGCACCTCGCCGTCGGCGCCGTTCGGGTCGCTGCCCGGCTGGTTCGACGCGCCATCGATGCCGACGGCCGTCACGTTCGGAGTGCGCAGCCCGAGCTCCGCGAAGTAGGCGTCGAGGTCGGCCTGTGCGAAACCGCCGCCGAGTTCGATGATCGCGACGGTTCGCCCCGACCCATCGGTGTTCGCCGGAAAGTCGTAGATCGTGCCGAGTTGCGGCGGCGTGTAGCTGGTCGTGACGGCTTGCGCACTGACGACGCGGAAGTGCGCGCGCGCCTGCGGCCGGTCGTCCAGGCCCAGCACCGCCGTGACCCGTTCAGGCAACGGGCCGGGAAGGCTCAATGCGCCGGTTCGCTGCCAGTGTTCCACCCGGTTGCCGGCGTGGTCGACGCTCGACACCCACTCCAGCTTCGTGTTGAAGACGGAGCCGATCGTCTGCAACGGCGCACTGATGCGCACGCGACGCCGGCCGAGGTCGACCTCGAGCACGTCACAGCCGAGCGCCTTCATCTGGTCGACGACCACCCGCGCATCGTCCGGGTCGGCGCCGTACAACTCATCGAACTCGCCACGCGAGACGGGGTCGGCGAACGTCGACTCGGGAACCGGCCGCTTGCGCCGCAGGATCAGCGTCGCCTCCACGCGATCGGTGCGCGGTGGCGTCTCGCCCGGTCGAGATTGCGGAGCCGGGCCCCGCTCGCTGCCGGGCAGCGGTTGAGACGAAAAGGAGTCTTCGCGGTCGGCGTTCATGCTTCAGGATTACCACCGCCCCAAGACATTCTGCGTGGATCGCGCCCGAGCGCCCTAAATCCAGCTGGGCAGCCACATGTGCAGCTGCCAGTACCAGAACGGGATCTGCTGCCCGGTCCACAGCGGCAGGAAGAACACCGTGATGGCCACGGCCACCCCGAGGAACACCGCGACCAGGGCGATCCCGCGTTTGCGCCGCCACGCGGCATCCGTTCGCGAACCGAGCACGAGCGCGATGACCGCCGTGAGGCCGAGGATGAGATACGGCTCGAACGCGATCGAGTAGAAGGTGAAGATCGTGCGATCGATGTACAGCATCCACGGCAGGTAGCCGGCGGCCAGTCCGGTGAGGATGAGCCCGATCTGCCACTCGCGGTACCGTGCCAAGCGGTAGACGAGATACAGGCAGGCCAGCGCCGCGGCCCACCAGATGATCGGATTCGCGAGGTCGGTGATGGCCGACGAACAGCCGTCCGGCGAGGTGCAGCCGTTCTCTCCGAACTTCGAGCCGACGTAGTACATGCTCGTGGGACGGATCATGAACAGCCAGGTCAGCGGATTCGACTGATAAGGATGCGCGACGTGCAGGTTGATGCTGTAGTTGTACATCTCCGACTGGTAGTGCCAGAGATTCTGCGCCCAGTCCGGTACCCAGGCCAGCGCACCGCTCCAGCGCAGCCCGGCCGCGGACTGCACCCAATCCCGGTAGTAGCCGTCCCGGGTGACCAACCAGCCGCTCCAGGTCGCGACGTACGCCACGACGGCCACCGGCACCATGAGCACGAACGTGACGGGGGCCTGCTTCAGCATTCCGGAGCTGAACCAGAACGGCACCCCGGCCCGCTTGCGCGTCACCAGGTCGACGATCACGACATAGCCGCCGAAGAATGCCAGGAAGTAGAAGCCCGACCACTTGATGCCGGCATCCAGCCCGAACAATGCTCCAGCGGTGATCAGCCACGGACGCCACCACAGGGCCGGCCCCCAGTAGGCGGCCTCGCCTGCCGAGCGTTTGCGGGCCAGCAACGCGGTGAGCCGACGCTCCTGCCAGTCGCGGTCCAGTAGCACGGCGCCGAAGCCGAGCAGCGCGACGAACATCACCAGGCCGTCGAGCAGCGCGACCCTGCTCATCACGATCGCGTTGCCGTCGATGGCCATCAGCGTTCCGGCGATCACCGCGATCAGCGTGGAACCGCGGAACAGCCGGCGCGCGATGAGCATCACGAGCACGACGGCGAGCACGCCGACGACCGCGGTGGAGAATCGCCACCCGAAGCTGTTCTGGGCGCCGAACAGCGCTAGACCCAGTGACATGATCCACTTGCCGAGCGGTGGGTGCGCGACGAACTCCGGGTCGCTCGAAAACGCGTCGACGTGGCCGGCGTTGAATCCCGGGTCCGGGGTCGCGGGCCAGGATGCCTCGTAGCCGAGGTGCATGAGGGTCCAGGAGTCCTTCACGTAGAAGGTCTCATCGAAGACCAGCGCGTGCGGGTTCCCCAGATCGACCAGCCGCAGGAGAGCGGCGATCAGGGTGACGAGCGCCGGCGCACCCCAGTACCATGCACGCAGGCGGCCCGGCGTACTCAGCAATTGTGCGAACCAGGCATCGATGCCTGTGCCCCGCGGGTCATCCGGATCATGCGGTTCACGGCTGCCCCGGCGATGATCGAGGTCGCGAGCGGGCTTCAACCGCGGCCCGGGCGGTTCCGTGCCCGTGCCCTCGCCAATACCGGTGGGGGGCGCAGTCACCAGCCCATGCTAACGGGGCCGGGCGATGCGGATGCAGAGAGCCGCGGGGCATCCGGCCGGTGGCGGATGCCACACTGGGAGCCATGATCATCCTCGCGGCGACGCCGATCGGCAATCTGGGCGACGCGTCAGCGCGGCTGATCGAGGCGCTGCGCACCGTGCCGGTCGTCGCCGCTGAGGACACCCGTGTCGCTCAACGGCTGCTCGCCGGGCTGCACGTCGACGCGCGTCCGAAGCTGATCAGCCTGCACGAGCACAACGAGCGTGACCGGGCGGCCGAACTCGTGGAACTCGCGCGCGATGCCGACCTTCTCGTGATCAGCGATGCGGGGATGCCGACGGTCTCCGACCCCGGATTCCAACTGGTCGCCGCTGCAGCGGCCGCCGGGGTCGTCGTGACGGCCATTCCGGGTCCGTCGGCGGTGCTGACGGCACTCGCCCTCTCCGGGCTGCCGACCGATCGCTTCGCATTCGAGGGGTTCCCGCCGCGCAAGGCGGGGGAGCGCGCATCCTTCTTGGCGAGGGTGGCGAACGACCAGCGCACCCTGGTCTTCTTCGAGGCGCCGAGCAGGCTCGCGGAGTCGCTGCACGCGATGGCGCACGCATTCGGGTCATCGCGCCGTGCGGCGGTCTGTCGCGAGCTCACCAAGCTCTACGAGGAGGTACGCCGCGGCACGCTTGCCGAGCTCGCCGCCTGGTCCGATGAGGGTGTGCGCGGCGAGATCGTCGTGGTGGTCGCGGGAGCCGCGCCCCGCCGAGTCGACCTCGGGACCGCCGTCCAAGAGGTGCTGCTGATGACCGGAACGGGCGAGCGTCTCAAGGATGCCGCGGCATCCGTCGCCGAAGCCACCGGGCACTCCAAACGCGACCTCTACCAGGCGGCTCTCGCCGAACGCGCCCGCGAATAGGCCCGCCCGCCGCGGATGCCCGCATGATGGCGTCCGCTCGCCGCGCGTCTGGGCGCCGCGCGTCCGGGCGGCGCGCATCCGCTCGCCGCGGGGCGCCGCGTGTCTGGGCGTCCGGGCATTTGGGGGCGGCAAGGCATCCGCGTGTCTGGACGTGCGCATCCGGGCGTTCGGGCGTCCGGGCGGCGCGCATCCGTGCCCCGCACGTCCGTGCCCCGGGCACCCGGGCATCCGGGCATCCGGGTCCGGCACCCGGGGCCTCGCGGGCTGCGCCTTCGGCCACGCATCCGGGCATCTCCGGCTCGTTCCGCGCATGCGCTGATCGGTACGGGCCCGGTCTCAACCGAACACGTTTTGCGCATCGGAACCAGGAATATTCACGGTTCGGTCACACGAATGTGGTTCGATCGGCCGGCGAACGTTGGGCACGGAGATCCGATCGGATGCCCCGACGTCGCGCATTCACGCGATCCGCCCCGGCAGCAATCGTGTGATCCGCCCGCGCAGCGAGGGGCGCCGATCCGCCCGCGTAGCGAGGGGCGCGGATCCGCCGACGCGGCGAGGGGCGCCGGCTCATGAACCAGCGGAAATCGCGCTCGTCGCAAACCGCCCGAGGGCCCGCAAACGAAGGCCGAGTCGCAACCGAACCACTTTTGTGCATCGGAACCGGAAACATTCCCGGTTCGATTGCACAAAAGTGGTTCGAACGGTGGCGTCGGCGATCAACGGCGGCCGGCTGGTGGCGTCGGCGGCTGGCGGCGCTATCGTGAAGGCATGAGCGATCTGCATCCGACCTTTCCCGCCAAGACGGGCGCCGCCGGTGTCATCGTCTGGGTCTGCGTGGGCATCGCCGTGCTCGCCGTCATCGGCGCCGTCTGGACCCTCGTCGCCGCGTAGTCGAGTCACGCGGCACGCGGCACGCGGCACGAGCCACGCGGCACAAGCTACCGGCGCCTGCCCCAAGACACCGCAGGCGCAAGACACCCGCACCGAAACGAGGCAGAAGGCGGCGCGCGCCGGCGCATACCTCAGCGCGCGGCGCTGAGGTACGCCATCGTCTCGGGTGACAGATCGAGGTCCGTGGCCTTCGCCGAGTCGATGATGCTGGCCGGCCGGCTGGCACCCGGGATGGGCACGACCAGGTGCGACAGGTTCAGTTCCCACGCCAGCGCGACCTGTTGCGGGCTGGCGCCCAGCTCGCTGGCGACCTCGCCGAATGCCGCGACCGCGGAGTCGAGCTTGCCGGCGCGGCCGATACCGCCCAGCGGGCTCCACGGCAGGAAGGCGAGGTCGAGCTCGATGCACAGCTCGAGTTCCGGCGCGCTGGAGCGGTAGACCGGAGAGAACTGGTTCTGCACCGAAACCAGAGCGTGCGATAGCACCTTCCGGGCGAGCCGGATCTGCTCGACGTTCACGTTCGAGATACCCACGTGACGCACCACGCCGGCCTCGAACAGCTCCCGCAGTGCGCCGAGCGACTCCTCGTACGGCACCTCCGGGTCCGGTCGGTGCAGTTGATAGAGCCCGATGGCATCCACCCGGAGCCTGCGCGCCGACTCCTTCGCCGCGCCGATCAGGTACTCGGGAGTGCCGTTGCGCGGCCACTCGCCCTTGTCGCGGTGGATCAAGCCGCCCTTGGTCGCCACGAGCACCTCGGCGGTGTCGCCGCCGTAGCCGCTCAGCGCCTCCGCGATCAACTCCTCATTGTGCCCCTGACCGTCCCCGTCGAGCGTGTACGCGTCGGCGGTGTCGATCAGGGTGATGCCGGCATCGAGAGCCGCATGGACCGTCGCGATGGAGGTCTCCCGATCTTTACGACCCTGGACCGACATCGGCATTGCGCCGAGTCCGATCGCGGAGACTTCCACCGGTCCGATTCTGCGCTGTTTCATGAGCCAACCCTAGCCAGCCCCGGAGCCGATGGTCAGGGCTGGCGGGAGCATCCGGTGCACAGTATGCGGGGGATGCCTGCGGCGCGTAACGCGCGGCAGCGCCGGTCGCCCCGCCATTTAGGATGGAACGCATGTCCGATGGCTCCTCGTTCTTCATCACCACGCCGATCTTCTACGTGAACGACGTGCCGCACATCGGTCACGCCTACACGGAGGTCGCCGCGGACGTGCTGGCTCGCTGGCACCGTCAGTCCGGCGACGACGCGTGGCTGCTGACGGGAACCGACGAGCACGGCCAGAAGATCCTGCGCACGGCGACTGCGAACGGTGTGGAACCGCAGGCCTGGGCCGACGCACTGGTCGCCGACGCGTGGCAGCCGCTGCTGCAGACCATCGACATAGCCAACGACGATTTCATCCGCACCACCGATGAGCGGCATGAGACGGCGGTGAAGCTTTTTCTTCAGAAGCTGTACGACGACGGCTTCATCTATCCGGGCGAGTACGAAGGCTATTACTGCGTGGGCTGCGAGGAGTACAAGCAGCGCGACGAACTCGACGAGCCCGAGTCGGGCGAGTACGTCGGCCAACTCGTGTGCCGCATCCATTCGCGGCCCATCGAGATCCTGAAGGAGAAGAACTACTTCTTCAAGATGAGCCAGTTCCAACAGCAGCTGCTCGACCTCTACGAGTCGCGGCCCGACTTCGTGCAGCCGGAGAGCGTGCGCAACGAGATCATCCAGTTCGTGCGGCAGGGTCTCAACGACCTCTCGATCTCCCGTTCCAGCTTCGACTGGGGCATTAAGATCCCGTGGGATGAGACGCACATCGTCTATGTCTGGTTCGAAGCGCTGCTGAACTACGTCACCGCGGTCGGCTACGGAATCGACGACGAGCAATTCGAGCGGCGCTGGCCCGCCTACCACCTCGTCGGCAAGGACATCGCCCGGTTCCACGCGGTGATCTGGCCGGCCATGCTGATCGCTGCCGGACTCGAGGTTCCGCACAAGGTCTTCGGGCACGGCTGGCTGCTGGTGGGCGGCGAGAAGATGTCCAAGTCGAAGCTGACCGGCATCGCGCCCAGCCAGATCACCGACACGTTCGGTTCGGATGCCTTCCGTTACTACTTCATGCGCGCCATCGCCTTCGGCCAGGACGGCTCGTTCAGCTGGGAGGACCTTTCCGCGCGGTATCAAGCCGAACTCGCCAATGGCTTCGGCAATCTCGCGTCCCGCGTCATCGCAATGGTGACGCGATACTTCGACGGCGTGGTGCCCCGGCCCGCGCAGGCGAGCGATGCCGAACTCGGGGTGCAGCGAACCGTTGCGGATGCCGTCTCCGGCGCCGACCAGGCGATCGAACGCTTCGCCATCCACGAGGCGCTCGCGGCCATCTGGACGATCGTCGACGAGCTGAACGGGTACATCACGCTGCAGGAACCGTGGGCACTGGCCAAGCACGAGACGCAGCGTGAGCGGCTCGCGACGGTGCTCTACACGACGGTCGACGGGCTGCGTGCGCTCGCCGTTCTGCTGGCGCCGGTCATTCCGCAGGCGACGCAGAAGCTGTGGACGGCGCTCGGCGTCGAGGACGCGCTCGGCGCGCTCACCCAGCAACCCCTTCGGCAGGCCGGCACGTGGGGGCAGGTGCCGGTGGGAACGCGCGTCCGAAGCCTCGAAGCGCTCTTCCCGCGGATCGAGCCCGCGGCGGGGGAAGCGGTTGCCTGACAACCTCAGTTACCCGCCGCCGCCGGAGCCTCTCATCGTCCCGGTGTACGACAACCACACCCACCTCGATCCGATGTCCGCGCCGCGCCGCCCGGCGACCGCTGACGCAGTCGAACCCGCCGAACCCGTCGAAGCGCTCGACTACCGCGAGCAGCTCGACCGGGCATCGGCCGCCGGCGTTCGCGGTGTCGTACAGGTCGGAACCGACCTGCCCAGCTCGATCTGGTCGGCCGAGACGGCAGCCGTCGAGCCTCGCATGCTCGCAGCCGTCGCCATCCACCCCAACGACGCACCCGACTACGACGCGCGCGGCGAACTCGACGATGCTCTGGCCATGATCGCGGAACTGGCGACCCGCCCTCGGGTGCGCGCCATCGGCGAGACCGGACTCGACTTCTTCCGCACCGGCGATGCCGGGCGGGCTGCACAGTTGCGTTCCTTCGAAGCCCACATCGAGATCGCGAAGCAGAACGATCTCGCGCTGCAGATCCACGACCGTGACGCCCACGCCGAGGTCATCGCCACCCTGAATCGCGTAGGAGCGCCCGAGCGCACCGTGTTCCACTGCTTCTCGGGCGATCTCGAACTCGCCCAGCTGTGCGCGGACAACGGCTGGTACCTGTCGTTCGCCGGCACGGTGACATTCAAGAATGCACAGAACCTGCGCGACGCGCTGGAGAGCGTGCCGCGCGCGCTGCTGCTGGTGGAGACCGACGCGCCTTACCTGACTCCGACGCCGTATCGCGGCCGGCCCAACGCGCCGTATCTGATCCCGCACACGCTACGCGCCATGGCATCGTGCATCGGCACCGACGCCTCGATGCTGGCGGCCCAGATCGTATCCAACACCGAACTGGTCTATGGGCGGTGGGACGCGGAACCCGTCGCGACGCCGCCGACCGGACCGCTCGGACGGGTGGCCTGATGCCCGGGCGCTGGTCACGGCATGGCTGAGGTGCACCTGCTCGGGCCGGCCGAGGTGCGCGACCTCGCCGAACTGCTGGATGTCACCCCGACGAAGAAGCTCGGTCAGAACTTCGTGATCGACGCGAACACCGTCAGGCGCATCGTGCGGATCGCCGGGGTGCGCTCGGGAGAGACCGTGCTCGAGGTCGGACCCGGCCTCGGTTCTCTGACGCTCGGGCTGCTGGAGGCCGACGCCCGCGTCGTCGCCGTCGAGATCGACGGACGCCTCGCCGAGCAACTGCCGCTGACCGTCGCCGAGCTTGCGCCGGCCGCGGCATCCAATCTCTCCGTGTTGCACGAGGACGCCATGCGGGTGATCGGATTGCCGGCCGAGCCCAGCAGACTGGTCGCGAACCTGCCGTACAACGTGTCGGTTCCCGTGCTGCTGCACCTGCTCGAGCACCTGGATGCGATCCGCTCCGGTGTCGTGATGGTGCAGGCCGAGGTGGGCCTGCGGCTCGCCGCCGATCCGGGCTCGAAGGTGTACGGATCGCCGAGCGTCAAGGCGGCCTGGTACGGCTCGTGGCGCGCCGCCGGAACGGTCAGCAGGCAGGTGTTCTGGCCCGTGCCGAATGTCGACTCGATCCTCGTGGCGTTCGAGCGTCACGAGGTGGAACCGGGAGACGAGACGCTGCGTCGCAGCACCTTCGAACTCGTCGACGCCGCCTTCGGCCAACGCCGCAAGATGCTGCGCCAGTCGTTGGCGGCCGTGTTCGGCGGGTCCGCCGCGGCGACAGCGGCACTGGAGGCGGCGGACCTGAAGCCGACTTCGCGGGGCGAAGAGCTCACGGTCGACGACTTCGTGCGCCTCGCCGCTCGACGCGGCGGGCTCGATGGGACGAACCTGGATTCGGCTTCGGATCTATAGCTGCAGCTTCCAGCCGAGCGCGAAGTTGAACGCCGTCGCGACCATCAGATACATCAGCCACAGCCCGGTGACGATGTGCCAGAATCCGAGCGCGCGTTCACCGAGGGGTACACCGATCGATGCGAAGAAGTCGCTCGCATAGATGAGCGCCAGCCCCACGAACAGCAAACCCACCGGCCAGTCGCCGGCGACGAAGAACACGACGAGCCCGACGACCGAGATGATGAAGAACGCCACACTCATCCCCGCGTTGGGACGCGGGTCGTTGCCGCGATACCGGTTGTAACCGATCGCGAACCAGTGGATGCCATATGCGCTGAACGCCAGCGCCGCCATGTAGAGCGGTGCATCTTTGAACACCTGGAACCAGGTCAATCCGATGAACAGGATGACCCCTGTCACGAACTGGCAGAATCCGGGCAACCAGATGCCCCAGATACCCGTCGCGCGATCGACGCGCTCGTCTCGCGGCGGCCAGCCGAGCAGCTCCTGCGGCCCGTAGATCAGATAGCCGGTACCGAGTCCGAAGAAACCCAGTGCGAGTGGAGGAAACAGAGAAACGGCGAAATGCATCATTGCCTTCTTTCATCCGGTGGGTCACCGGCGACGGCGACGCCACACTTCTCATGGTTTCCCCCAACGGCGCTCTGCGCAAGGGATGGTTATGCTCGAAAGAAGGGAAAGGGACCACACCCCGTGTTGCTCGATCGAATGAGAAGGCCGCTGCGCGATCTGCGCATCTCGGTCACCGACCGCTGCAACTTCCGCTGCGTGTATTGCATGCCGAAGGAGATCTTCGGCCGTGACTACGCGTTCCTGCCGCGCGAAGAGCTGCTCACGTTCGAGGAGATCACGCGACTCGTGCGCGTCGCCGTCGGCCTCGGCGTGCAGAAGGTGCGGTTGACCGGTGGGGAGCCGTTGCTGAGACGAGGCATCGAAGACCTGATCGCGCAGTTGAGCGCGCTGCGCACCCTGCACGGTGAGCCGCTGGACCTTGCAATGACCACGAACGGCTCGGCGCTCGCGCACCATGCCCAGGCGCTGAAAGATGCGGGGCTGGGGCGCGTCACGGTATCACTCGACTCGCTCGACGACGCGACTTTCCAGACGATGAACGACGTGCGCTTCCCGGTCGACCGTGTGCTTCACGGCATCGAGGCCGCGCACGAGGCCGGGCTCGGTCCGATCAAGATCAACATGGTGGTCAAACGCGGGCAGAACGACGACGACGTCGTGCCGATGGCCCGGCACTTCGCGGGCACGCCGTACGTGCTGCGTTTCATCGAGTACATGGATGTCGGTTCCACCAACGGCTGGCGGCTCGACCAGGTCGTTCCCTCCGACGAGATCATTCGACGCATCGACGCCGAACTGCCGCTGGAGCCGGCCGAGGCGACCGCACCGGGTGAAACGGCACGGCGCTGGCGGTACCGCGACGGCAGCGGCGAGATCGGCGTCATCTCGAGCGTCACGCGCGCCTTCTGCTCCACCTGCAACCGGGCGCGGATCTCCACAGAGGGGCAGCTCTTCACCTGCCTGTTCGCGACCACCGGCACCGACCTGCGTGCTCTGCTTCGTTCCGGCGCCGATGATTCCGAGCTGTCGGATGCCCTCGCCGGCGTCTGGGGCACCCGCACCGACCGCTATTCCGAGTTGCGCAGCACCATGACGCCCGAGCTGCGAACGGGGGCGAAGAAGGTCGAGATGTCGTACATCGGCGGTTGACCGGCACGTCCCGCCTGAGGGGGGGAAGGTGCTCCCTTGTATTCCGAAGCCGATGCTGTTAAGCCTGAATCATGGGCAGAGTAACGACTCGACGACGAGTCACGCGCATCACGGTCGGCGAACGTTCGATCGTGAAGAACGACACGCTCGCGGCCGAAGAGCCGCTGGAGATCCGCGTGTCCGGCCGCTCGCTGGCCGTCACGATGCGCACCCCGGGCAACGACGTCGACCTCGCCGCCGGCTTCCTGGTCTCCGAGGGCGTGATCGCGCGCGGAGACGAGTTCGCCTCGGCGCGGTTCTGCGCCGGCGCCTTCGGCGAGGTCGAGAACACCTTCAACGTCCTCGACGTCACGCTCGCACCCGGCGTGCGCCCCCCTGAGCAGGAAACGGCCCGGGCGTTCTTCACGACGAGCTCCTGCGGCCTGTGCGGCAAGGCGAGCATCGACGCGGTGCGAACGAAGTCGGCGTACGACGTGCGACCCGACGCCTTGCGGGTCGGAGCCGACCTTCTGACGACATTCCCGGTACGGCTGCGCGAGGCGCAGGCCGTGTTCGAGAAGACCGGCGGTCTGCACGCGGCCGCGCTGTTCGACGGCGCCACGGGCGAACTGCTCGTCGTGCGGGAGGATGTCGGGCGGCACAACGCGGTCGACAAGGTGGTGGGCTGGGCGCTCACCTCGGGCCGGCTGCCGCTGGCCGGCACCGTGCTGATGGTCTCGGGCCGGGCAAGTTTCGAACTGGTGCAGAAGGCGGCGATGGCAGGCATCCCGATGCTCGCGGCCGTGTCGGCACCGTCGTCGCTCGCGGTCGAACTCGCGGAGGAGACCGGGATGACGCTGGTCGGCTTCCTGCGCGGCGATTCGATGGTGTTGTACGCGGGTGAGGATCGCGTCGTCGAAGCGCGTCAGGATCGACGAGGAACCGAAGAAGGTCATGCAGCATGAGCATCAAGGAGACGCCCGCCCGGCCGGCCGGACACGACGAAGCCGAGCCGGTCGAGATATCGAAGCCGAAGAAGTGGGCGGCCGGCATCCCCGGCATCACCCACTCGGTCGGTCCGGCGCTGGAGCACATGGGAACCGCCCGCAGCGTGAAGCTGCTGACCTCGATGAACCACAAAGACGGGTTCGACTGCATGAGTTGCGCCTGGCCCGACCCCTCGCACCGAAAGATCGCCGAGTTCTGCGAAAACGGCGCCAAGGCCGTCACCTGGGAGGCCACGCCCGTCACGGTCCCGAGCTCGTTCTGGGCGGAGCATCCCATCGACGACCTGCTCACGCGCTCCGAGTACTGGCTCGGCATGCAAGGACGCCTGATCGAACCCGTCTACAAGGCTGCCGACTCCGACCACTATGAACCGGTGAGCTGGCCCACCGCCTTCGGCATCGTCGCCGACCGGCTGAACGCGCTCGACTCGCCCGATGAGGCAGCGTTCTACACCAGCGGACGGACGTCGAATGAGGCCGCATTCGCGTACCAGTTGTTCGCGAGGGCATTCGGCACGAACAACCTGCCCGACTGCTCGAACATGTGCCACGAGTCCACCGGCGCCGCTCTCGGCGAGGTGATCGGAGTGGGCAAGTCGACCGTGACCTACGACGACTTCGCCCGCGCCGACCTGATCATCATCATGGGACAGAACCCCGGCACCAACCACCCCCGCATGCTCACGGCGCTCGAAGAGGCGAAAGAGGCGGGTGCGAGCATCGTGGCGATCAACCCGCTGCCCGAGGCGGGCCTGATCCGCTACAAGAACCCGCAGACCGTGCGTGGATTGGTGGGTCGCGGAACCGCGCTCGCCGACCAGTTCCTGCAGATCAGGCTCGGCGGTGACATGGCCCTGATGCAGGCGCTGTCCAAGCGGGTGCTGGATGCCGAGGCGAGGCATCCGGGGACGGTGCTCGACCGTGACTTCCTGCGGCGGCACTGCCTGGGGCTGGAGGAGTTCGCGGCGCACCTGGCCGACCTCGACGAGGAGGAGGTGCTCAAGGCCACCGGTCTCACCACGAGGGAGATCGACCGGCTCGCCGATCGCTATATCGCAGCCGATCGCGTGATCATCACCTGGGCGATGGGGCTGACCCAGCACAAGAAGGCCGTCGCCACGATCAAAGAGATCATGAACCTGTTGCTGCTGCGCGGCAACATCGGCCGGCCCGGCGCCGGAGCCTCACCCATCCGCGGTCACAGCAACGTGCAGGGCGACCGCACGATGGGCATCTGGGAGAAGATGCCCGACTCGTTCCTGGACGCACTGCAGCAGGAATTCGGATTCGAGCCTCCGCGCGTGCACGGAGTCGACAGTGTGGACGGCATCCGGGCGCTCGGCGAGGGCCGCATCAAGGTGTGGTTCGCGGTCGGCGGCAACCTGGTCGCCGCGATCTCCGACACGAGCGCGGCCGAATCGGCCGTGCAAAAGGCGCAGCTGACGGTTCAGGTCTCCACGAAACTCAACAGATCGCATGCGGTGATCGGCCGGGAGGCGCTCATCCTGCCCACGATGGGCCGAACAGAGATCGATCGGCAGGCGTCGGGAGAGCAGTTCGTCAGCGTCGAAGACACGGTGTGCGCCGTGCACCCCTCCTGGGGCAAGGTCGACCCGGTGTCGCCGAATCTGCTCTCCGAAGTGGCGATCATCTCGCGCCTCGCCCGCGCCGTGCTCGGCGACCGGGTCGATGTCGACTGGGCCGGCTTCGAGCGCGACTACGACCTGATCCGGGAGCACATCGGGCGTGTCGTGCCCGGCTGTGAGAGCTACAACGAGAAGGTCAGGCAGAAGGGCGGATTCGTGCTGCCGCACGGGCCGCGCGACTCGCGCACCTTCCCGACGAAGACCGGTAAGGCGATGATCACGGTCAACGAGCTCGAGCCTGTCGAATGCCCGCCCGGCCGTCTGCTGCTGCAGACCGTGCGCGCGCACGATCAGTTCAACACCACGATCTACAGCCTCAACGATCGTTACCGCGGAGTGAAGAAGGGTCGCGACGTCGTGTTCGTCAACCCTGCCGACCTGGTGAGTCTGGGGCTCACCGACGGGCAGATCGTCGACATCCACAGCGAGTACAGCGACGGAGTCGACCGGGTGTGCCGGGCCTTCCGTGTCGTCTCGTATCCCACGGCACGCGGCTGCGCCGCAGCATATTTCCCCGAGGCGAACGCCCTTGTTCCGCTCGACTCGACGGCCGAGGTCAGCAACACTCCGGTGTCCAAGTCCGTGGTGGTCAGGCTGGAACCCGCCGCGGCTTGAGCACTCCCCGTGCCGCGTGCCGGGCTGCATTAGGTTTGATCCATGACCGCCGAGGCAGGACCGCGCATCGTGCACGCCAGGGCGCCAGGCAAGATCAACGTGTACCTCGGCGTCGGAGCCGTGCGCGACGACGGCTATCACGATGTCGCCATCGCCTACCAGGCCGTCTCGCTGTACGAAGACGTCTATGCCACGCACGCCGACGACTTCTCGGTGAGCTTCGGGGGCACGATCGACTGCTCCGGGTTGCCCGCCGACGGCTCGAACCTCGCGATCAAAGCGGCGCGGATGCTCGCCAGAGCGACCGGGCACCGCGGCGGCGTGCGCATGCAGATCGAGAAGCACGTGCCGATCGCCGGCGGAATGGGCGGCGGCTCAGCGGACGCCGCTGCAGCCCTGATCGCGTGCGATGCGCTGTGGCAGACCGAGTGCCCGCGCGAGGAACTGCACGCTCTCGCCGCCCGGCTCGGCGCCGACGTGCCGTTCGCACTCGCCGGAGGCACCGCGATCGGAACGGGTAGGGGAGACCAACTGAGCCCCGCCCTGGCGAAGGGGCACTTCGAGTGGGTGCTGGCGCTTCCCGACGGCGGGTTGTCGACCCCGGAGGTCTACGCGGAGCTCGACCGACATCGGGCCCGGCATGTGGCGGACATCGCTCCGGCGCAGCAGACGCCGAGCGTCGGAACAAACGTGCTGCACGCGCTGCGCGCCGGGGACGCCCGTCTGCTCGCGGACTCCCTGCTCAACGACCTGCAGGCACCGGCGATCCACCTGCAGCCGGCGCTCGGCGACATCCTCGAGATCGGCGAGAACAACGGCGCGCTCGCGGGCATCGTATCCGGGTCGGGACCCACGATCGCCTTCCTCGTGGCCGACCACGACGGCGCGCTGGATCTGCAGATAGCGCTGAGCGCGGCCCGGCTGCACGCGATCAGGGTCACAGGCCCGGTGCACGGGGCGCGCATCGTCTCCGACTGAGCCCGCCGTTTCAGCCGACTTGTTCGGTCAACTCGAACCAGCGCTCCTCGAGGCTCTCGGCCTCGGCCTGCAGCGCACCGATCTCCGCCATCCGTGCGCCGAGGCCCACGTAGTCGGATTGGTCGTGCTCGGCCAGCGATGCGCGCGAGGAGTTGACGAGGTCGGTGAGCTTGGCGATGCGTCGCTCGATGGACGCGATCTCCTTCTGCACCGTGCGCAACTGCGCGCCGTCCAACCGCGTCGCCGACGCAGCGCCCTCGGACATCGGGCCGTCGGTCACGGAGCCTGCGACCTCTGAACTGCGCGAGACCCCGCCCGCCGAGCTCATCTTCGACCGCAGCCGAACATACTCGTCGATGCCGCCGGGCAGATGCCGCAGCCGCCCGTCGAGAATGGCGTACTGCTGGTCGGTCACCCGCTCCAGAAAGTACCGGTCGTGCGAGACGACCAGCAACGTGCCCGGCCAGGAGTCGAGCAGATCCTCGATGGCCGCGAGCATGTCGGTGTCCAGGTCGTTGGTGGGCTCGTCGAGGATCAACACGTTGGGCTGGTCGAGCAGGATCAGCAGCAGATGCAGGCGGCGCTGCTGGCCGCCGGAGAGATCCTTGACCGGTGTGGACAGTTGGGCAGACGAGAAGCCGAGCCGTTCGAGCAGTTGCCCGGGCGTGAGATCCTGCGCCTTCGACCCGGATCCGACGGTGTACGAGGTGCGCAACCCGGCGATGACGGTTCGGACGGGCTGTTCCAGGTGCTCCTCGAGCTCGTCGAGTCGTTGGGTGAGCGTGGCCACCTTGACCGTCTTGCCTCGCTTGACCCGCCCTGACCCGGGCTGTACGGTACCCGCGACGAGCCCCAACAGGGTGGATTTGCCTGCGCCGTTGACGCCCAGGATGCCGGTGCGCTCACCGGGGGCGATCCGCCACTCGATGTCGCGCAGCACGGGCCGGCCGTCATACGTCACCGAGACGTCGAGCAGGTCGACGACGTCTTTGCCGAGCCGGGCGACGGCGAGCGACTGCAACGAGACGGTATCGCGGATCTCGGGCACGTCTTCGATCAACTGGTTCGCGGCGTCGATGCGGAACTTCGGCTTCGAGGTGCGGGCGGGGGCTCCGCGGCGCAGCCAGGCGAGTTCCTTGCGCGCGAGGTTCTGGCGCTTCGCCTCGGTCGCCGCCGCCATCCGGTCGCGCTCCACGCGCTGCAGGATGTAGGCCGCGTAGCCGCCCTCGAACGGCTCGACGATGCGGTCGTGCACCTCCCAGGTCGCGTTGCACACCTCGTCGAGGAACCAGCGGTCGTGCGTGACGACCAGCAAGCCGCCGGCGCTCGCCGCCCAGCGCCGCTTCAGGTGCTCCGCCAGCCAGGTGATCGCCTCGACGTCGAGGTGGTTGGTCGGTTCGTCCAGCGCGAGGATGTCCCAGTCGCCGGCGAGCAGCGCGGCCAGCGCCACGCGTCGCCGCTGCCCACCGCTCAACGGCTTCAGCTGAGCATCCCAGGGGATGTCGGAGAGCAGACCGCGGATCACGTCGCGCACCCGGGCATCCCCGGCCCACTCGTGTTCGGCGGTGTCGCCCACCACGGCCTGCGCCACCGTGCAGTCGTCGTCGAGAGTGTCGGCCTGGTCGAGCACGCCGGTGCGCACGCCGCCGCGTACCGTGACCCGCCCGGAATCCGGTTGCAGCCGTCCCGCGAGCATCGCGAGCAGGGTCGACTTGCCGTCGCCGTTGCGACCGACGATGCCGATCCGGTCGCCCTCGTTGATGCCGAGCGTGACGGAGTCGAACACGACCTTCGTCGGGTATTCGAGATGCAGGGCCTCGGCCCCCAGAAGATGTGCCATATCCCTTCAAGGGTAGGTGCTGCTGCTGGGTCGTCTGCCGTCGGCAGATCTGCTGCGGGCAGTAAACCGGATGCGACGGCCGCGGCCGGTGCACGCTGGCAGCATGGCTGACAACGAAAAGACACCGATGTTCACCGAGCGATTGCGCCAACAGCTCCTGCTGCAACGAGTCGTCGTGCTCGACGGGCCGCTGGACGACGACAACGGTGCCGTGCTGACCGTGCAGTTGCTCATGCTGGCGGCCGAGGATGCCCGTGCCGACATCGGCTTCTGGATCCACTCTCCGGGCGGTTCGATCTCGTCGATGCTCGCGATCCGCGACGTGATGCGGCTGGTGCCGTGCGACGTCTCGACCCTTGCGCTCGGGCTGGCCTGCAGTGCGGGACAGTTCCTGCTCTCCGCGGGTACGCGCGGCAAGCGCATGGCCCTGCCGCACGCGCGGATCCTGATGCACCAGGGGTCCGCCGGCATCGGGGGCTCCGCGGTCGACGTGGAGGTGCAGGCGAACGATCTGCGGCACACCCGCGACACGGTGCTGGGCCTGATCGCGGAAGACACCGGGCGGAGCGCGGAGCAGATCTTCCACGATTCGCTGCACGACCACTGGTACACCGCCGCCGAGGCGGTCGAGTACGGCTTCATCGACGGCCTGGTCGAATCGTTCGATCAGCTGATGCCCGAACGGCGTCGCACGATCGGGCTGGGGGCGGCGGCATGAGCACCTACACGATTCCGAATGTGATCGCTCAGCATCCGCGCGGCGAACGCATCATGGATGTCTATTCGCACCTGCTGAGCGAGCGCATCGTCTACCTCGGCACGGCGATCGACCCCGGCGTGGCCAACGCCCTGATCGCGCAACTGCTGCATCTGGAGGCGGAGAATCCGGGCCGGGAGATCAACCTCTACATCAACTGCGAGGGCGGCGACCTGACATCGATGCTCGCGCTCTACGACACGATGCAATACATCCAGGCTCCGGTTGCGACGACGTGTGTCGGCCAGGCGATCGCCGCGGGCGCCGTGCTTCTGGCCGGCGGCGCGCCGGGGCGTCGTGCCCTGCTGCCGCACGCCCGAGTCGTGCTGCATCAGCCGCAGGCCAGTGGGCAGGGGGCCATCCCCGACCTGATCCTGCAGTCCGAGGAGGTGGTGCGACTGCGCGCCGAGCTCGAGGAGGTGCTGGCCTTCCACACCGGCCGGTCCATCGAAGCGCTGCGCCACGACACCGACCGTGATCGGGTGTTCACGGCTCGAGCGGCACTGGAGTACGGCCTCGTGGACGAAGTGCTCGGCCGCCCCGGGCTCGCCGCGCGGGGCACGGCGGCCTAGCCCCGACGCGAGGCTCGTCGCGGCGCCGGTAAAGCCCTTGCCGCCGCCCGGGTCGGCGACAAGACTGGGGGTGCGAACCGTGGAGAGTGCGATGCGATCGAGCGAGCCGATACCGAACAATCCGTGGCCGCACGACATGGTCATCACGGTGGAGAGCCACGACCACCGGCTCTGCGAGTTGCTCTGGGCGCGCGACGTGTATCGCATCCCGGGGCCGTCGAACGCCGAGCCGCCGCCGATCTGGCCCGAGCCGGTCATGCCGCCCGAGCACCTTCCACCCGCTTCGGTGCGTCGCGGTTGGGGGCCGTTGTGGATGCAACTGTGGCGCGAGGTGGTCGATTGGTACGCCATGGGTGACACTCCGGTGGATCCCGGGCTGCAGGCCCTCGCGAGCGATCCCGCCGTGGGGCTGGAGCAGGTGCAGCGGGCCGCGGCACCGCGCAGTTGGTCGGATGCCGTGGGCGAGGAGTATTTCGATCGGCTCGCGTTCGCGCACTGGGAGGAGGCGGCCGTGGAACTGTTGTTCAGTGCGCATCGCGCCGGCGAACCCGAGCAGGATGCCCTGCCGGCGCTCGTGGAGGCGTGGCGCCGTGGTCTCAATCGCGTCATAGAACTGCCGGCGCTCGGCGAGTACACCAGGACTCTCGGCGCGAGTTCGTTGATGGTCACGGCCGCCACCAGGGCCGACCCCGATGCGTACGCCATCGCCTTGACATCGTTCCGACTCGCGGCCTGAGAGCCGGGTTCGCCGGGTGTGAGCAGCGGCTTCGTCCCGCACCCGTCGGGCGTCGTGTACGCTCGTGCTCATGGACAACCGCTGGTATGCGTATTTCGCGTTGGCTGAAGGGGCCGACCGCGCTACGCGCTGACCAACCTTCAGCCAACCGGGCAGAGACATTCGTCTCTGCCTTTCGCCATTAAGGCGGGTTGACTCAAGGGCTGCCCGCCGCAACCGGGAGCACGCCATGACCATGACCCAGGCCGCGATGACCGACGATCTCAGGATCACGCAGATCGAGCCGCTGCCCACCCCACGACGGCTGCGCAGCGCGCTGCCGCTCGCTGAGGCCGAAGCGATGCTCGTCGCACGCGCCAGAGACGACGTCTCGGCCGTGCTGCGCGGCGATGACGACCGGCTGGCCGTCATCGTCGGCCCGTGTTCGGTGCACGACCCGGCCGCCGCCCTCGACTACGCACGGCGCCTCGCCGTCGAGGCCGCGCGTCATCGTGCAGACCTGGTGATCGTGATGCGCGTCTACTTCGAGAAGCCGCGCTCGACGGGCGGCTGGAAGGGCCTGATCAACGACCCGCACCTCGACGGCTCGCATCGGGTCGCGGAGGGCCTGCGCGTCGCCCGCAAGCTGCTCCTGGACATCCTTCGACTCGGCCTCCCGGTCGGATGCGAGTTCCTGGAGCCGACCAGTCCGCAGTACATCGCGGATGCCGTCAGCTGGGGCGCGATCGGAGCGCGCACCACCGAGAGCCAGATCCACCGGCAGTTGGCATCCGGGCTCTCGATGCCGATCGGTTTCAAGAACGCGACGAACGGAGATGTGCAGGTCGCCGTCGACGGCTGCACGGTGGCGGCGAGCGCCCAGGTGTTCTTCGGCATCGATGAGGAGGGTCGCGCGTCGGTCGTGTCGACGACCGGCAACGATGCCTGCCACGTGATCCTGCGCGGCGGTCGCGGCGGCCCGAACCACGATTCGGCGAACGTGCGCCGGGTGGCGAGCATGCTGGAGGCATCCGGATTCTCCGATCGGATGATCGTCGACGCGAGCCACGCCAACAGCGGCAAGGACCACGTGCGGCAGTCTGCAGTGGTGCGAGAGCTCGCCGACCAGGTCGCAGCATCCGAGCCGATCGCCGGAGTGATGATCGAGAGCTTCATCGAACCGGGCAGACAGGACCTGACCGACGCCGGCGCCGCCGGACTGCGTTACGGGCAGTCGATCACGGATGCCTGCATCGGCTGGGACGAGACCGTTCACCTGCTCGATGCGCTCGCCGCCGCCTCACGACGACGACGCGTCAGCGATGTCGCTCCGATGCCGACGGCCCTCAGTCGAAGTCGAGACTGAGCTTGCGCAGCAGCGCCGCGAGCCGCTGCTGATCGGATGCCGAAAGTCCGCCGAGCAACTCCGCCTCGGCATCCACCAGGCGGGTGATCGCCGCGTCGACCCGGGTGCCGCCCTGAGCCGTCATGCGCACCAGGATGCCGCGTCCGTCGTTCGGGTCGGTGTTGCGCTCGACGAGGCCGCGCTCCACCAGGCGGTCGATGCGGTTGGTCATCGTGCCGCTGGAGACGAGAGTCTGCTGCAGCAGTGATTTCGGGCTCAGCTGGTACGGGTCGCCCGCCCGGCGGAGAGCGGAGAGCACATCGAACTCCCACGATTCCAGTTCGCTGCGGCCGAAGGCGGCGCGGCGCGCGCGGTCGAGGTGCTTCGCCAGCCGGCCGACCCGGGAGAGCACCTGCAAAGGCGAGAAGTCCAGGTCCGGCCGCTCGCGCAGCCAGGAGTCGACGATCCGGTCGACTTCGTCTGCATCGGGCATGCGTCCATTATCGTGCCCGCGGTTGGCGCCCGGGCCCGCCGGTGCGTGCCGCTGCCGCTTCGGGAGCCCTCGAAGCGGCAGACCTCGGGCGAGCGAGGTGGGGGTCACGCGTCACAGCGCACGAGGCAGGGGCTCACCGGTCTCGAGCAACGTCTTCAACGCGCTGACGACATACGACCAGCCGGGGCCTCCGACGCTCTGCGCCGTGCGCGGCGAGCCCTCCAGTCGATCGTGCGTCGCCGTCAGCAGGCACACGCCGGCCCCTCGGTCCTCGATCTCCCAGGTGATGCGGCTGATCGGCTCCTTCGCCAGTTCGGCGTCGTAACGCGAACTCCATTCGTGCACCAGCCGCCGGGGTGGGTCGAACTCGAGCACGGCGCCGCTGCCCCAGTCGCTGCCGTCCGTGCCGATGACGGTATGGGTCTCCGGCGTGTTCGTGATGCGAGCGCCGTGAAAGTACTGCTCGGAGACGTCCGGGTCGGTGAGCGCCTGCCAGACGCGCTCCGGCGACGCCTTGATGAACACCTGGTAGATCTGCGGGCTGGTCCTGTCGGTCATGGTTCCTCCTCGAATGAACGCGCGAGGTCGGAGAGGTAGGCCGCCGGAGCCTCGCGATACTTGTCGATCCATCTGTCGTGGATGCGCCGGATCGGTACCGGGTTGAGAAAGTGCAGCTTCTCGCGCCCGGAGCGTCTGGACACGACGAGCCCGGCGTCCTCGAGCACCCTCAGGTGCTTCATCACGCCGAACCGGGTCATCGCGGCGATGCCCTCGAGGTCGGCCAGGCGACTGCCGTCGTGCTCGAACAGCCGGTCGAGCAACCGGCGCCTCGTCGGGTCGGCGAGCGCCTTGAACACGGCGTCATCGTCATCCACAGCCACACAATAGGTGACTAATTAGTCACATGTCAAGACCTGTTTGCGCACTCTGGCAGACTTGACGGTGCGTCCCGATCGGCCCCTGAGCCATCGGGGGACGCGGTCCGCCGTGGTGTAATGGCAGCACGACAGCCTTTGGAGCTGTTAGGTCTAGGTTCGAGTCCTGGCGGCGGAGCTCTGGTCACCGGCAACCAAGGGAGAACCATGACCGACAGCGCACTCGCCATCGTGATCCTCGCAGCTGGCCAGGGCACGCGCATGAAGTCGAGCACGCCGAAGCTGCTGCACGAACTCGCCGGAGTGCCGATCATCAGCCACGTGCTGGCGACCGCCCGTGCATTGGATGCCGCTCACGTGCTCACCGTGGTGCGACACGAACGGGACCGGCTGGTGGAGGTCATCGCGGCCGAACTCCCGTCGAGCGTCGTGGTCGATCAGGACGACGTGCCGGGCACCGGGCGGGCCGTCGAACTGGCAGTGACTCGGCTGCCGTCGGATTTCGCGGGAGATGTGCTCGTGCTCAACGGCGACGTGCCCCTGCTCAACGCCGCAACCCTGGCCAACCTCATCGACGCGCATCGCACGAGCCCGGCAGCCGCGACGATTCTGTCGACCTTCCTCGACGACGCAGACGGCTACGGGCGCGTGGTGCGAGCCGAGGACGGCTCGCTCGACCGCATCGTCGAGCACAAGGACGCGACCGATGCCGAACGCGCCATCGCGGAGATCAACGCGGGCGTCTATCTCTTCCGGTTCTCCGAATTGCGCGAGCAGCTGGCACGCCTCACCACCGACAACGCGCAGGGCGAGAAGTACGTCACCGACGTGATCGGTCTGCTGCGCGCGGCGGGCAGCCAGGTGGCGGCGCTGTCGGTGGCGCAGTCCTGGCTCGTCGAGGGCATCAACGATCGGGCGCAGCTCAGCGACGCCGCGGTGCGCCTGAACGCGCTGATCGTGCGCGGCTGGCAGCTGGCGGGCGTGACCGTGCAGGACCCGGCGAGCACCTGGATCGATCTCAAGGTCACGCTCGCCGAAGACGTGACGGTGAAGCCCGGAACGCAACTTCTCGGCGCGACCATCGTCGCGCGCGGAGCATCCATCGGCCCCGACACGACGCTGGTCGACTGCGAGGTGGGCGAGGCTGCGACGGTCAAACGCGCCGACGCGACGCTCGCCGTGATCGGCGCCGGAGCATCCGTGGGCCCCTTCGCCTACCTGCGGCCCGGCACGGAGCTCTCCGCCGACGGCAAGATCGGCACCTTCGTCGAGACGAAGAACGCGAAGATCGGCGTCGGCAGCAAGGTCCCGCACCTCAGCTACATGGGCGACGTGACCATCGGCGAGCACACGAACATCGGTGCAGGCGGCATCACGGGCAACTACGACGGGGTGCACAAGCACGCCACCGCGATCGGCTCGCACGTGCACACCGGCGCGCACAACGTGTTCATCGCCCCCGTTAGGATTGGTGACGGAGCGGACACCGGAGCGGGAGCGATCGTCCGCAAGGATGTGCCCGCCGGGGCCCTCGCGCTCAGTGTCGCTCCACAACGCAACATGGACGGCTGGGTGTTCGCGCACCGGCCCGACTCGGCCTCTGCTGACGCAGCGCGGGCCGCACAAGACGAGTCGCACGACGAGTCGTAGAACTCCGGCAGCGCACGCGGCCGAGGAGGGCGGGATCAGTGTCCGGAATCAAGGCGACAGGTCAGAAGCGACTCGTATTGCTGTCGGGGAGGGCGCATCCAGCTCTCGCTGAGGCCATCGCCGAGGAACTGGGCAGCGAACTGGTTCCGACCGACTCGCGGACCTTCGCCAACGGCGAGATCTACGCGCGCTTCGACGAGAGCGTGCGAGGATCCGACGCGTTCGTCATCCAGTCGCACTGCCCGCCCATCAACGAGTGGCTCATGGAGCAACTGATCATGGTCGACGCGCTCAAGCGCGCCTCAGCCAAGCGCATCACCGTCGTCGCCCCGTTCTATCCGTACGCCAGGCAAGACAAGAAGGGTCGCGGGCGCGAGCCCATCTCGGCCCGCCTGGTGGCCGACCTGTTCAAGGTGGCCGGAGCCGACCGCATCATGTCGGTCGACCTGCATGCTGCGCAGATCCAGGGCTTCTTCGACGGCCCGGTCGACCACCTGTTCGCGATGCCCGTGCTGCTGGAGCATTTCAAGAAGAAGCTCGACCCCGCGACCCTGACCGTCGTCTCACCCGACATGGGTCGGGTGCGCGTCGCCGACATCTGGAGCGACAAGCTCGGAGCGCCACTGGCGATCATCCACAAGCGGCGCGATCCGCTCGTGCCGAACCAGGTCAGCGTGCACGAGATCGTCGGCGAGGTAGCGGGCCGCACGTGCTTGCTCGTGGACGACCTGATCGACACCGGCCGCACCATCGTGAAGGCGGCGGAGGCACTTCGCGCGAACGGCGCGACGGGTGTGGTCGTCGCGGCGACCCATGCCGTGTTCAGCGATCCGGCCGTGGAACTGCTGCAGTCGGACGCCATCGACTCGGTCGTCGTCACCGACACCCTTCCCGTGCCGCCGGAGAAGCACTTCCCGACGCTCGAGGTGCTCACGATCGCGCCGCTGCTGGCACGAGCGATCCGTGCGGTGTTCGAAGACGACTCGGTCACCTCGATGTTCGACGGCGCCGCCTAGGCCGATTCATACGGCGAGGATCAAGCGGTGATCGACGCGCGTCGGTTCGGCGCAGTGTGGTTGCTGAGGTTCGCGATCGTCACGGTGCTCACCGGCATCGGGGCGGGCATCGGAGGCCTGCTGCTCACGCTGCTGCTACGAGCCGTCGAGCACCTCGCCCTCGGCTATTCCTCCGGCACGCTGCTCGAGGGCGCCGAGTCGGCTCCGGCGTGGCGACGCTTCGCGGTGGTCACGGTCGCGGGCGTCGTGGGCGCGCTGGGGTGGTACGCGATCCGGCGATGGGGCTCGCCGATCGCCTCGATCAAGAAGTCGGTCAACGGAAGACGGATGCCGTGGCCCAGCACCCTGGCCAACGTCGTGCTGCAGATCGTCGTCGTCGGGCTGGGCGCGTCGGTCGGCCGGGAGGTCGCCCCACGCGAACTGGGAGCGTTGCTGGCGGGCTGGCTGAGCGAACGCGTCGGCCTGAGCGCGCGCGACCGCAGGATCATCATCGCCTGCGGTGCGGGTGCCGGGCTCGCGGCGGTGTACAGCGTGCCACTGGGTGGAACGCTGTTCGCGGTCGAGATCCTGCTGGCCGAGGTGTCGATCTCCACGGTCGTGCCCGCGCTCGCCGCCTCCGCTATCGCGACGCTCGTCGCGAGCGTCGTCGTTCCGGGCGCTCCATTGTATTCGGCACAGCAGTTCTCGCTGAGCCCGGCGATCCTGGTCGGCTCGCTCGTTCTCGGTCCCGTGCTCGGGGTGGCATCCGCGGGCTTCGTGTGGTGCGTCAGGCGCGCGCAGCACATCCGCCCCGCGGGCTGGCACATCCTGGTCGTGATGCCGGTCGTGTTCGCCGGCGTCGGAGTGCTCGCGTTCTTCTGGCCCGCGGTGCTCGGCAACGGGCGGTCCCTCGGTCAGCTCGCATTCGACGGCGCTCTTCCGCTCGGCACCTTCGTGCTGCTCTCCCTGATCAAGGCGGTCGCGACGACGGCGACGATCGGCGCAGGCGCCGCAGGCGGAACGCTCACCCCGTCGCTTTCGATCGGTGCCGGGCTGGGCGCATCGGCCGGATTGATCTGGGCCGCGCTCTGGCCGGGCGCGCCGATCGGAGCGTTCGCCCTGATCGGCTCTGCAGCGTTCCTCGCGGCCAACATGAGGGCACCGTTGACCGGTCTCGTGCTCGTCGTCGAGTTCACGCATGAAGGTGTGAGCCTGCTGCCGGCGCTGCTGCTCGCGGTCGCCGGCGCTTCCCTGCTGCAGTACCTCATCGAGCATCGGCGGCTGACCGGCGTGGCGTGAAGCGCTGCCCATAGACGCATGTCGCCGGCTCCCGTTACGCTGACCCGGTGACCGAGTCCACGACCGGCGTTCAGCAGGTTCCCACAGCATCCGATGCCCGCCAGGCGGCGACCGCGACGCGCAATGCCCGCATCATCTGGCTGTTGCTGATCGCGGCCTTCGTGGTGATCCTCAACGAGACGATCATGAGCGTCGCGATCCCCGAACTCATGCTCGATTTCCAGGTCGACGCGCGTGCCGGCCAATGGCTCACCACGGCCTTCATGCTCACGATGGCCGTTGTCATCCCTATCACCGGCTTCCTGTTGCAGCGCTTCAACACCCGCTCGATCTACATCGCGGCGATGTCGCTGTTCTCGACGGGAACGCTGATCGCGGCCACCGCCCCGATCTTCGGCGTTCTGCTGTTCGCACGGGTCGTGCAGGCCAGCGGAACGGCGATCATGATGCCGCTGCTGATGACCACGCTGATGACGCTCGTGCCGCCCGAGAAACGCGGACGGACGATGGGCAACGTCTCGATCGTGATCTCGGTGGCACCGGCGATCGGACCGACCATCTCGGGTTTGATCCTCAACGCGCTGAGTTGGCGCTGGATGTTCTGGTTCGTGCTGCCGATCGCCGTCGTCATGCTGGCGTACGGCGCGGTGCGCATGCGCAACGTGACCACGCCGAAGCGCATGCCGATCGATGTGCCGTCGGTGGTGCTCGCCGCATTCGGGTTCGGGGGACTCGTCTACGGACTCAGCCGCATCGGTGCCGACGACGGGGCTGCATCGGCGACCTCGGCACTGCCGATGTGGATCGCGTTCGCGGTCGGCGGTTCGGCACTCGTACTGTTCATCGTGCGGCAACTGCTGCTGCAGCGCTCCGATCGCGCGCTGCTCGACTTGCGCACCTTCCGCTCGTCCACGTTCACCGTGTCGATCATCCTCATGTCGGTGAGCATGGCGGCCATGTTCGGTGCCGTCATCCTGTTGCCCATCTACATGAAGCAGGTGCTCGACCTCGAACCCATCACGATCGGGCTGTTGTTATTGCCCGGCGGATTGCTGATGGGGCTGCTCGCGCCGGGCGTCGGCCGGCTCTACGACAAGATCGGACCGGCTCCGCTGGTGGTGCCGGGAACGATGATCGTCAGCGCCGCGCTCTGGATGCTCGCGTTCGTGACCGCCACCACCTCGCCCTGGTACCTGCTTGCGGCGCACGTGACGTTGAGCATCGGGCTCGCACTGCTCTTCACTCCGCTGTTCACCGCGGGACTCGGTTCGGTGCAGCCGAGGTTCTATTCGCACGGCAGCGCGATCATCGGCACCGTTCAGCAAGTGGCCGGGGCGGCGGGCACGGCGCTCTTCGTGACCGTCATGTCTGTGCAGGCCGCTGCGCTGGCCGGCCAGACGGCGCCCGTCGTGGCAACGGCAGGCGGGGTGCGCGCCGCGTTCACGGTCGGCGCCTGCATCTCGCTCGCGGCGATCCTGGTCGCGTTCTTCGTGCGCAAGCCCGCCGACACCGAGACCCGCCCCTAACGCATCCAGTTCTTGCGATCCGAGCCGCAATGGTTGGCCGTTATCGCAAGAACTGGATGTCAGGGGCGGTCCGGTGGGGCAGGTTCAGTGGGTGGAGGGCTCGGTTTCGATCTCGGTGCGGTCGCCCGACCACAGGGTGTGGAACACGCCTTCTTCGTCGACACGCTTGTAGGTGTGCGCACCGAAGAAGTCGCGCTGTCCCTGAACCAGCGCCGCAGGCAGGCGCTCGGAGGCGAGCGAGTCGAAGTAGGCGAGCGCCGACGAGAAGCCCGGGACAGGCACGCCCGACAGTGCCGCGGTGGCGACGATACGGCGCCAGGCGTCTTCTCCGTCTGCGACGGCCTTCGCGAAGTACGGGTCCTCCAGAAGCGTGGTGAGGTCGGCGTTGTTCTCGTACGCCTCGACGATGCGGTTCAGGAACTGGGCGCGAATGATGCAGCCGCCGCGCCAGATCTTGGCGATGTCTCCCTTGTTGATCGTCCAGCCGTACTTCTCGGCGCCCGCGATGATCGCGTCGAAGCCCTGCGCGTAGGCGACGACCTTCGAGGCGTACAGGGCCTTCGACACGTCGTCGGCGAAACCGTCCCAGGCCTCCTGCGCATCGGGGCGCGAGGTGACGACGCGCTGCACGGCGGCGCGCTGCGCAGGCTTGGAGGAGACCGCACGAGCGAACACCGCCTCGGCGATGCCGCCCACGGGAACGCCCAGGTCGAGCGCGTTCTGCACCGTCCACACGCCGGTGCCCTTCGATCCGGCCTGGTCGAGCACGATGTCGACGAACGGCTTGCCGGTTGCGGCATCCACCTGACGCAGCACCTCGGCGGTGATCTCGATCAGGTACGACTCGAGGTAGCCGTTGTTCCACTGCGCGAACACGTCGGCGATCTCGGCCGGTTCGAGGCCGCCGATACCGCGCAGCAGGTCGTAGCCCTCGGCGATCAGCTGCATGTCGGCGTACTCGATGCCGTTGTGGATCATCTTGACGAAGTGGCCCGCTCCGTCGGTGCCGACGTGCGTCACGCAGGGCTCACCCTCCGCGACCGCGGCGATCGACGCCAGGATCGGACCGAGCGTCTGATACGCCTCGGCGGACCCGCCCGGCATGATCGACGGGCCGTTGAGCGCGCCCTCCTCGCCGCCGGAGATGCCGGTTCCGACGAAGTGGATGCCCTTGTCCCGCTGCTGCTTCTCGCGGCGGATGGTGTCGGTGAAGAGGGCGTTGCCGCCGTCGACGATGATGTCGCCGGGCTCGAACCGCTCCGAGAGTTGGTCGATCACGGCATCCGTGCCCCGGCCCGCCTGAACCATGATGATCGCCGTGCGCGGGGTCGTGAGCGAGGCGACGAAGTCGTCGATCGTCTCGGATGCGACGAATCCGGCTTCGGGATGCTCGGTGATGAGCTCCTCGGTGCGGGCATAAGTGCGGTTGTAGACCGCCACGGTGTTGCCCTCACGGCTGGCCAGGTTGCGAGCCAGGTTCGAGCCCATCACGGCAAGTCCGACGACGCCGATGTTCGCAGTAGTTCGAGGTGACACGGGACTCCTTCGGGAGTGTTCAGGAAGTGGGCGACTCACCCGTCGCGCGGGGGAGTGATGAGACGAAGGCCTGGACGACGGAGAGGTCTTCGTCGCCGAGCCCGGCATCGACGAGGCCGGCGAACACGTGCTGCAACATCGTGAGCTGCGGCGTCGCGGTTGCCGTCCTCTCCGCCTCGTCGCGGGCGAACCCCAGGTCTTTGACCATGAACTTGGCCGGACCGGAGACCGAATAGTCTTTGTCGATCAACCGCTGTTTGCGGGAATCGAGCAGACGACTACCAGCGTAGCCGCCGGAGAACAGATCGAGCAGTTTCGTGACATCCAGCCCGGCACGCTCTGCGATCACGGTCGCCTCGCTCAGCGCGAGCATGGTGGAGGCCACGATCATCTGGTTGCATGCCTTGGCGATCTCGCCGGAGCCCAGCGGTCCGAGCAGCACGGGAGTGCCCATCGCACCCAGCACGTGCTCGACGAGCGCGTAGTCGGCGGGATCTGCGCCGCACATGATCGAGAGCGTTCCGGCGGCCGCGCCGTCGGTTCCGCCGCTGACCGGTGCATCGACGACGTGCAGCAGACCGCCGGTGCGGTCGTCGAGTTCGTCGCGCAGTTCCCTGACCTCGCCGGGAGACGACGTCGAACCGATGACGAGCACGGTCGGCGAACTGATGCCGGCGAGGATGCCGTTGGCACCGTCGAAGAGCCGACGGAGCTCGGGCAGATCGGGCAGCATCGAGAGAAGGACCTCGCTGGCCGCAGCCAACTGTCGTGGGGTATCGCTGGGGAGTGCACCGGCTGCCTCGACTTCGGTCAAGCGTGACCGGGTGCGGCCGTATACCCGAACGGAACGCGCCCGTGCGGATGCCAGCAGATTGAGGGTCATGGGTTTCCCCATGTTCCCGACGCCCAGAACGCCGACGGTGGGCGCTACGGCGCGAGGCTCACGTTGATTCGACATGTGGACAGTATAACGAACGACGTTCATCATAGTGAATACGCGGGGTAGACTGTGTGAACGTGGTGCCGTGCCGACCACGGGGCGAGGGCGCGTTTCAGGCGCCCGCTGACGGAGTGAGGACGTTGCAGTGAGTGGAGAACGATTGCGCGTGGCAGTGGCCACGCCGCTCAGCGAGGAACTGTGCACGCTGATCGAGCGGCGCGAGCCCCGAGTCGAGTTGGTGCGCGACCAGAGTCTGCTGCCCCCGATGCGGCATCCGGCGGATTTCTCGGGCGATCCGGCATTCCGGCGCTCGGCCGAGGAGCAGGGGCGCTTCGAGCGTCTCATCGACGATGCCGACGCACTCTATGGCATCCCCGATGTGAACCCCGAGGCGCTGAAACGCGCGATGGATGCCAACCCTGCGCTGCGCTGGGTGCAGGTGATGGCCGCCGGCGGGGGCAGCCAGGTGAAGGCGGCCGGCCTTCGCGCCGAGCAGTTGGAGCGCGTGGCCTTCACGACGTCGGCGGGCGTGCACGGCGTCCCGCTCGCGGAATTCGCGCTGTTCGGCGTGCTCGCGGCAGCGAAGTCGCTGCCGCGCCTGCTCGCCCAACAGCGCGCGCATGAATGGAGCGGCCGGTGGCAGATGGCGCAGCTCAGCGAGCAGACCGTGCTCGTGCTCGGGCTCGGCGGCATCGGAGCCGAGGTCGCGCGGCTGCTCTCCGCGCTCGGCGCGCGGGTGATCGGCACCTCCCGGCAGGAACGTGCGGTCGAGCATGTCGACGAGCTCGTGCATCCCGGAGCCATCGCGTCGGTCGCCGCTCGGGTGGATGCGGTCGTCGTCGCGTTGCCCGGAACGGCAGCCACCGACGGGATGCTCGGCGCCGAATTCTTCGCGGCCGCCCGGCCGGGTCTCACCGTGGTCAACGTCGGACGCGGCACCGTGATCGATGAGCCCGCTCTGATCGCTGCGCTGGCGGACGGCACCGTGGGTTTTGCGGCGCTCGACGTCGTCGCGGTCGAGCCGCTGGCGCCAGACAGTGTGCTGTGGGACCACCCGAATGTGCTGATCAGCCCGCACACCGCCGCGTTGAACGCCGGCGAAGACCGGCGTATCGCAGAATTGTTCGCAGACAACGCGACACGATTGCTCGAGGGTCGTCCGCTGCGCAACCGCGTCGACACCGTGCACTTCTATTGACGTCGTCGAACCGGTCGACATCGCCGACGAGCAGCGACTAGGCGGCGAGCCGACAGCGAGGCGCTCACACGAAACGAGGCACCAGATGGCAGCGGACACACCCGAGAAGGCACCCGCGGTCGCACGCGCCGTGCGCATCCTCGACATCCTCGGCGAAGCTCACGAAGCGGTGACGTTGAGCGAGCTGGCCCGAACCCTGGGCGCGGCGAAGTCGTCGACGCTGAACGTGTGCGGCGCGCTCGAAGACGGCGGTCTCATCAGGCGTAGCGAAGCCGGGTACGAGCTCGGTCGCCGCGTCGTCGAACTCGGCGGCGAATACCTGCGCTCCTTCGACCCGGTCCTCGAGTTCTACCGGGCCTGCGCCGAATCCGACGTACTGCAGCACGAGCGATGCCAGCTGGCCGTGCTCGACGGCACGCATGTCCTGTACCTGGCCACGCATGTCGGCCGGGCGCCGTTCCGGTTCTCGGCGGGCATCGGATCGCGCTATCCGGCATCGATCACAGCCGTCGGCGTCGCTCTGCTGGCCGAGCTGGCGCCCGAGGAGATCGCGCGGCGGTTCGCGGACGACGAAACGCGGCCGTCGTTCACCGACCGTTCTACGACGAGCCTCGAAGATCTGCAGAAGAAGCTCAAGGAGACGCGTGAGCGCGGCTACAGCATCGACCACGGAGAGGTCTACCCCGGGCTGGCCGGCGCCGCGGTGGTGGTGCCCCCGCAAGCCAGCGGCGAAGTGCCGATCGCGCTCGGCGCCTCCCTCGTCGAGTCGCGGGCTTCGGACGTCACGTTGCACCAGGTGGTCGACGAACTGAAGCACGTCGCCCGGCTGATGTCCAACCCGATGAACCTGCAACCCGAGGCGCTCGCGTCATCGTGACGTTCATGTTCAACACATTGAACTGTGTTCAGCATGGTGTTAGGGTCGTCTGCAGTGGGCAACGGGGCTCGCACGAGCAGGAGGTAACCAGATGAGCGTCGCGAGCCGGTGCATCACGATAGTGGCGCTTCGTCGACGCGGCAGAGTGGCAGCCTGATGCGCCTGGCCCGCCTCGTCTCCGCGGCCGGTCCGCGAAACGTCGTCTGGCGGGAGGGCCGCTGGGATGGCGTCGTCGACCTTTTCGCGGCGGAGCCTACGTTCACGGGCGAGACCTTCGAACCGGATGCCGCGCTGTTGGCACCCGTGCAGCCTCGCGTCATCGTCGGCATGTCCCACAACTCCGGCGCCGAAGGCCGTGCTCTGCCGCCGCAGGCGTTCCTGAAATCGGTGCGCACCGCGGTCGGCCCGGGCGATCCGGTGATGCTCGATCCCGCCCGGGGGTCGATCGTGGCCGAGGGTGAGCTGGCCATCGTCATGGGACGGTTCGCGCGACGGCTGACGGCGGAGCAGGCGCTGGGAGCAGTGCTGGGCTACACCGTCGCCAACGATGTCACCGCCGTCGACCAGGTGGCGTTCGACGACAAGCTCACCCAGGCCAAGAACGGCGACGGCTTCACGCCACTCGGACCGTGGATCGAGACCGAGCTCGACCCATGGTCGTGCGGCATCACGGTGGAAGTGGGCGGTCGCATCGCCGCGGCAGCCAACACCGACGCCCTTGCGTACGACGTCGTCGAGCAGCTGGTGTACCTGACGTCGATCATGACGCTCGGCCCCGGTGACATCGTGCTGACCGGATCACCCGATACCTCGGCACCCGTCGCTTCAGGCGACCGGGTGGGCATCACGATCGACGGAATCGGCACGCTGCAGAATCCGGTGCTGCTGCACGACTCGGTGCCGCTGCACGACTCAGCACAAGCCCACCCAGGAGGAGCGCAACGATGAGCACGGATCTCTTCACCCTCGATGGCGTCGTGGTGCTGGTCACCGGGTCGAGCCGTGGCATCGGCAACGCCTTGGCGAACGGCCTCGCCGCCGCCGGTGCGACGATCGTGCTCAACGGTCTCAACGAAGAACGACTGGCTGCCGCGCACGAACGGCTCGCGACCCGGTTCGGCGCCGACCGCATCTTCGCTCACGCGTTCGATGTCACCGACGACCGCGCGGCCGCCGAGGGCATCGAGTGGGTCGAACAGGAGGTCGGCCCGCTTGGCGTGCTCGTCAACAACGCCGGCGTGCAGCACCGGGTGCCGATGCTCGACCTCGACGTCGCGGACTGGGATCGCGTGCTGCGCACCGACCTGACCAGTGCGTTCCTCGTCGGCCGTGAAGCGGCGCGGCGCATGATCCCGCGAGGGCACGGCAAGATCATCAACATCGCCTCGGTGCAGACCGACCTGGCCAGGCCCACGATCGCGGCGTACACGGCGGCCAAGGGCGGCATCCGCAACCTCACCAGAGCGATGACCGCCGAGTGGGCCGCCAGCGGCCTGCAGATCAACGCGATCGCGCCCGGCTACATCCACACGGAGATGACGCAGAACCTGGTCGACGACGAGGTGTTCAACGAGTGGATCCTCGGCCGGACTCCGGCCCATCGATGGGGCACTGTCGAAGACCTGGTCGGACCGGCGATCTGGCTGGCCTCGCGTGCGTCGGACTACGTCAACGGGCAAGTCGTCTTCATCGACGGAGGCATGACGGTCGTCGTCTGACGGCCGCATGCGATGACAGGGAGAACATCATGACGAACGCGATTCCGGAAAGCTCGCTTGGCGTGGTCGCGCATGGTCGCGGCGACGTGCGTGTGGAACCCGTGACGAGGCAGCACCCGGCGGACGACGAGGCGGTTGTGCGCATCGCCTACGGCGGCATCTGCGGATCGGACCTGCATTACTGGCTCGACGGCGCCGCCGGAGAGTCCATTCTGCGTGAACCGATGCTGCTCGGCCACGAGGTCGTCGGCACCGTCGCCGAGGCGGCCGCGGATGGCACGGGGCCGGCAGCGGGCACCTCCGTCGCGGTGCATCCGGCAACCGAGGGAGCCGGCGACGGGTCGCGTTACCCGGCGGGTCGCCCGAATCTCTCGCCCGGGTCCACCTACCTCGGCAGTGCCGCGCGGATGCCGCACACGCAGGGCGCCTTCGCGCGTTTCGCGAACGTGCCGACCCGGATGCTTCGGACGCTGCCGGCGGGACTCTCCGAACGTGACGCCGCCCTCGCCGAACCGGCCGCCGTCGCCTGGCACGCCGTGTCGCGTGCCGGGGAGGTACGTGGCAAGCGCGCCCTCGTGGTCGGCAGCGGTCCCGTCGGCGCTCTGATCGTCGCCGTGCTGAAACGCGCGGGCGCGGCCGAGATCGTCGCCGTCGACATGTTTGAGAAACCCCTTGAGATCGCCCGTTCGGTGGGTGCGACGCGCACCGTGGATGCGCGGGAGTCCGAGGCGATAGCGGCCGTCGACGCCGACATCGCGTTCGAGTCCTCCGGCAACCACCGAGGACTCGCCTCGGCGATGCGCGGGACCACGAGGGGCGGGCGTGTCGTGATGGTCGGCCTGCTGCCCTCCGGTGAGCAGCCGGCACTGATCTCGTACGCGATCACCCGCGAACTCGAGCTGGTCGGTTCGTTCCGCTTCAACGACGAGCTCGACGAGGTGCTCGCGGCACTGGCCGACGGATCCCTCCAGGTCGATCCGATCGTCACGCACGAGTTCGACGTCGAGAACGCGGTGGAGGCGTTCCAGACGGCGCGGGACGCCGCCACCTCCGGCAAAGTGCTGCTGCGGTTCTGAATGCGGGCGCGCCTCGCGCGAGGATCGGGGCGACTACGATGACCACACGCAGACACGATTGGCTAGGACGATGAGTGATACCCAGCACGAGCGGAAGCCGCGCGGACCGCAAGTCGTCGTGATGGGCGTCTCCGGATCGGGCAAGAGCACGATCGGCCTGCTCGTCGCTCACGCTCTCGGTGTGCCGTTCGTCGACGGCGACTCGCTGCATCCGGCGTCGAATATCGCGAAGATGGCGGCTGGGACGCCTTTGACCGACGAGGACCGCTGGCCGTGGCTGCAGCGGGTCGGAGCCGAGATCGCCGCGGCCGAGGGTTCCGGCATCGTGGTCGCGTGCTCGGCGCTGAAGCGCGCCTACCGGGATGTCATCCGCACCGAGGCGCCGGAGGCGATCTTCCTGCATCTGGACGGCTCGAAGTCGGTGCTCGCCCGGCGCTTGCAGGGTCGCTCCGACCACTTCATGCCGGTCAGCCTGCTCGACTCGCAATTGAGTACGCTGCAGCGACTGGACCCGGACGAGCACGCAATCGTCGTCGACATCGCGGCCCCCGTCGACCAGGTCGTGCAGGAGGCGGTGTCGGGCATCCGGGTCGGTTGTGACGGTTCGGTCGCGCCGTCCGCGTCGGGTAGACTGATCCACTGAACTTCGGCGAGGGATGCCGTGGCCGGGCGACCGGGCGCAGGCATCCGTGATCGACGTGGTGGAGCAGGCTTCACGTCCCTTCCTCACGCGCGAACGTGCGTTCGAGTTGAACTCCATAGACCGACGTGGGCCGCGAGCCCACTGCAATGAAGGAAACAACCATGGCTGAAGACAGCAACAAGGTGTCCGCGGAACCGCGTGACCGATTCGGCAAGGGCGCGGCCCGCAAGATCCGCGCAGCGGGCAAGATCCCGGCGGTGATCTACGGGCACGGCACCGATCCGCAGCACGTCACGCTGCCGGCTCATCAGATCGGCCTGATCCTGCGCAAGGCGAACGCGGTTCTCGAGCTCGACGTCGCAGGCAAGAGCCAACTCGCCCTGGTCAAAGACGTGCAGAAGGATCCGGTGCGCCAGATCATCGAGCACCTCGACCTCATCGTGGTGACCAAGGGCGAGAAGGTCACCGTCGATGTGCCGGTGCACGTGGAGGGCGAGTCCTTCCCGGGCACGATCGTCGCGCTCGACGCTGCGACGCTGTCGCTGGAGGCCGAGGCGACCCACATCCCCGAGCGCGTGGTCGTGAACGTCGAGGGGCTCGAAGAGGGCGCCCACATCCTGGCCGGCGCCGTCGAGCTTCCCTCCGGTTCGACTCTGCTGAGCGATCCCGATCTGCTCGTCGTGGCGATCACCACCCCGGCCGGCCCGTCGGCCGAGACCGAAGGTGCGCCCGCCGGAACCGAGGCGGAGGCAGAGGCATCCGCCGAGGCCGCCGAGTAACGAGACGCGAATCATCCGCGGCCGGCACGTTGACTCGTGCCGGCCGCGCGTTCGTTCAGGCGGATCATTCGTGAGACGGACGCAATCGACGGGGCAGGCGGATTCAGCGTTGCAGGCGAACTCAGTGAGGCAGACGGATGAGTGAAGATCCCTGGTTGATCGTCGGACTCGGCAATCCCGGGCCCGCGTATGCAGCGACCCGGCACAACATCGGGCAGACGGTGCTGGATGAACTCGCGAGCCGGGGAGCCTCGGCGTTCAAGCGGCACAAGGCGAACGCCGTCGTCGCGGAGGTGCGGGTCGCCCCGGGTGCCCCTCGGCTGATCCTGGGCAAGCCCAACTCGTTCATGAATCTCTCGGGCGGCCCTGTGGCAGCGCTGCTGCGGTTCTACTCGATCGATCCGTCGCGGTTGATCGTCGTGCATGATGAGCTCGACATCCCGTTCGACAGCCTGAAGCTGAAGTTCGGCGGAGGCCATGGCGGTCACAACGGGGTGCGCGACATCATCTCCGCGATCGGAACCGGCGACTTCACGCGCGTACGCATCGGCGTCGGGCGACCGCCCGGCAGCAAAGAGGCCGCCGATCACGTGCTCAGCCACTTCTCATCGTCGGAGCGCAAGCAACTGCCCTCGATCGTCGTCGACGCGGCGGATGCCGTGGAGCAGATCACGACCGACGGCCTTCTAGCGGCGCAGCAGCGCTGGCACAGCCCAGCCTGATCCGCCGCCCCGCGTCGCGGCG
>DATMTS010000026.1:0-15805 GCA_035564555.1 Humibacter sp. | reverse complement strand
GCCAGCTTCGCAGCCTGCTCCTCGTCGGTCACGTACGAGAGGGGGTTCCACCACCACGACGGCGGCTCGAGGGCGATCCCCTGCGGATCGAACGCCCACACCGTGCCCTTCTGGGCACGGACGTCGCGGGTCGCGTCCAGCACGTCACGCTTGTTCGAGGTGACGATGACAGCGCCCGGGGCGCTGAGGATCGCAGGGATGGCCCGGGAGGTCGTCTTACCGGTTCGCGGGCCCCACACGTCGACGTGCATGTCCTCCGGGGAGCCGTAGAGCCACCTACGGCCGGCGACAGTGATGCCGATTGGCACACCGAGCCAGCCAGCGACTCCGAGCCGCTGCGCGGTGCTCTTTGCTCCTTTGGTCGACAGCGCCGCGAGGTCACGGCCGCGGCCCATGTGCCCGGCCGCGTGGTCGACGCGCGAGCGGCGTCGCCCGCGCTTGACGATCGCGACTATGACGACGGTCGCGAGAGCGACGACGATCACGGCGGCGACGACGAGGATCCAGGTGGCCGATGGCGGCCACACGTACGTGCCCTTCAACGTGCCGAAGAACACCGTGAACGGGTTCAGCGGCAGCCCGGGGTTCACCCCGTCGAGCTTCGAGCCGAGCGTGACGGTGACCCAGAGGCCGCCGACGAGGATCACGACGATTCCGATGAACACCCAGACCAGGGCGCCGTCGCCTGCAGCTGACGGTTCCTTCATCCGGTTCGTCGGGCTCACGCCGGTACCTCGCGGCCGACAGTGCCGGTGCGGGAGACGGCGTGCCACAGCTTGTTCGTGTCGTTGATGTGCAGCTCGGCGTCCGTGAGCTCCACGGTCAAGGGGATGCCGGGGCGGCCGCCGACCTTGATTAGGAACTTGCCGCGGCCGGGAGGGTCTGCCTCTTGCCCGGTGATCGGGTCCCAGGCGGGCGGGTCTTGCCAGCCCTGCAGCATCTCTTGTTCGGCGCGGGACATGCTGATCGCGCTGTTGAGCAGCGGCATTTCCTTGGAGGGAAGACCGCCGCAGATGACCATGCCGGAGCGCTCGACGAAGCCGGCCGCCTTCATCCGGTCCTCTTCGGTGGGCAGCGACATGAGGTCGCTCATCGTGTGGGAGATCATGGCCATGCCGACGCCGCGCTGACGGTTCAGCCGGGTCAGCGCGTCTACTCGGTCGACCATGCCGCGGCCGGCGCGGAGCGCCCGCCACAGTTCGTCGAGGATCACGAAGTAGTGGCGGCGCGGTTCGAGGCCGGCATCCGCCAGCGCGTTCGACACGTTGACCGTGCCGAATCCGGCCGACCAGCAGGCGAGCAGAACGGCGGCCTGCAGGTCCGTCTCGGAATCGTCGATGGTGGAGACGTCGTAGACCACTGGCCGGTCGCGGCGCATCGGTGTCGTGGTCTGCCGTGAGAACAGCTCGCCCAACCGTCCGCCAGTGGTGAGGCCGATGAGGGATGCTTCCAGATTTTCGGTGATCGCGTCGTACCGGGCGCGGTCGCCGCGATCCAGTGCGACGGCGCGCAGCTCGGGCGGCGCCTCACGGATCAGGTCCAGGAGATCCTTCAGTACCGGCACGCCCTCGTGCTGCTCGTCGAGCAGCTTCAATGCCCGGTCGACGATGGTCTCCTCGCGATCGGTGGGAGGCGACTTGCGCATGATCGTCAGGAGCGCCGACACCATCGTGAGGCGGCGGCCGTGCGCATCCTGCAGCACTTCCGCGGCCAGTTCGTCGTCGCGCTTCGCCCGCTCGGCGCGGGCGGTGACCGAACCGACAAGGGCGGCGATCCGCTCGCGGATCAGCTGCGCCTGTTCGGGTTCCTCCGGTACCTCGAGTGCGCGCAGGTGCGCGAGCTCCGCGTCTTCCGCAGCAGCGGCCTCACGCTCGGAGCGGGCGGCGTCGCGGAGCAGCTGCGCCGCTTCCTTCGCTTCGCCCGGGTCGAGGATGTTCAAGAACCCGCGGCCGCGGCCAAGGCGGATCACCTGACCGCCGAGGGCTTCGATCAGATCCACGTAGTCCGGCTTCAAGTCGCCCAGCACGAGCGGCTGGACGCCGTACCCGGCAAGGCCAGTCGCCATCCGGCGAACGATGGTCGACTTCCCCAAGCCCGGCTTGCCGAGCACGAAGGCGGACGGGTTGGAGATCAGGTTCGCGCGCTGGAACCACGAAATCGGGTCGCAGCAGACGGTCCCGCGATTGACCAGGTGACGGCCAAGCGGCACACCGATCATCGGCGCACCCGTGCCCACACCGAACGGCCAGAGCCCGCACACCTGAACGGTGGTGCCGCGCCACTCGGGGGCGGCGGAGAGCACCATCATCTCGCCGCGGCCGCGTCCCGGGTAGCCGCGGGCCGGTACGCGTCGCGGCGTCGCCGGAGAGGGCGCCGCAGCTTGGGCAGCGGCTTGCTCGATGCGGTTGCTTGAGCGGGAGAGCTTCTTGAACCAGCTTGCCATCAGAGTGCCCCTCTCAGCTCGGCCGGGAGTTTCAAGTGCTTGGGCACAACGATCCCCAGCGGGAGGGCCGCAGCAAACGCGGAGTCCTGAGCGCCGGTCACAACCCGCAGACGAAGACGGGCCGTTGCCGACAGGTTCTCAATCGCCGCTTTAGCGTCGGCGGCCCGGGTCGGGTCGGTCACCGTGGCGGTGACGACCATGCCGAAGTTCACCAGGCCAGCGCCGTTCGCTTCCTCTTCCGCGGTGGCCATCGCGGCGCGGGTTCCGACGACGTCGCGGGCGGTGGGTCGATCGCTGGAGGTCATGTTGAAGCTCGCCGCGCGAAGGTCTGACTGGACGATCGCCGCAGCCCTGGCGACGTCGATCGGCCGGTACAGCCAGGTCACGCGCTTGCGCGCGATATCCCGGTGCGGGGCCAGGAATCGGGTGAGGATGTTGGCCTGGACGATGCCACGCGGCGCCTCCGTCATCTGCCAGGTCACCGACAACGCCGAGTCATGTCGGTAGCTGTCCCAGTTGGCCTGAGCTCCCGAAGGGCCAACGTCGGACCAGCGCAGCTCGAACGGTTCGCCGGACTGATGAGCATCGTCGATCAGCTCGGCAATCTCCGGGTCGTACGCGATCCGGATCACCTCGCACAACTGCTGCGCGCCCAAAGGGCGGGCCGCACCAGCACCGGTCGCTGAGAGTGCCTGAGTCAGGCCGGGAAGGCGTGCCGCGAGTTCACGGCCCATCTCGTCGGCGTCGCGCCGTCGACCATTCGTGCGGGTGGCAGCTGCGAACGTGATCGACACGTATGCCCGGACCGTGGCAGACCCGGACGGGTAGCTGGCGACGACCTCGCGGAGCATCGCCTGAGCGAACGCGGGTGCCTCCGGGTCGATGTTCAGATTGACCTCGCCGCGCAGACGCCGCCCGGTGTCGGGGGCGGTCTCGATGGTGACGGCGGCCGCGACGATGCCTGCCTCGTCGCCCAGGTTCGCCAGCCAGTGACCCCAGTCAGCTACCCAGCTGTCGATCTGTTCCTGATCAACCAGCGCGGCACCATCCGGTTCCGTGCCGATCACGACGGTGTAGTCACCGGCCGAGGGCACGTAGATCATCGCGAACGGTCGCCCGTAGGAGTCGGTGTACTCGCTGAGCCGGGACTGCGCCGCCAGCCCGGGCAGCTGGGCGGTGCCCCAGTCGGTTCGGCCGAGCGGCCCGGATCGATACAGGTTCGAGCCCGACGAGCGGGCGCGCGTCCAGTTCAGGCGGTTCGTGGTGCGAGTGAGTGCGCTTTGGCCGTGCTTGTCCTTCACTGCGACGGTGAGCAGGAAGCTGGCCATGATCGCGAACACGATCACGCCGTTGATGAGGCCACCGAACATGACTGTGATGACCGTCGCGACCAAGCCCGCCAGGAGCACGATCGTTCCGACCATCCCCAGCCCGAGCAGGCCGGGCGTCGTCGGCCGACGCCAGTTCCCGTACGTGCGGACCTGCGGTTGCGTGTTCGTCATGCTCGCTCCTAGTTGCTTCCCGACGCGCCGTCACCGGCCGCGTCTGCTGCAGCGGTGCGCACAGCACCGACCGCCTTCTGTCCGGCCTCGAGGCCCTTCTGCGCAGCCATAACGCCGACGCCCACGGGACCGGCCGCCGCAGCACCGGCACCAGCCCCAGCGCCCGCGGCCTTACCCGCGGTCGCAGCCGTCCCGGTGGATGCCGTGCCGGTCGGTGCCGGGGCGGGCTTTGCAGCAGGTGTATTGGATGCGCCTGTAGCTTTCGGATTCGCGGTAGAACCGCCGCCGCCGCCGGAGCCTCCGCCAGTGTTCGCTTTGCGGATCGCCCCAGTGGCCAACTCAGCGGCTCCCGCTCCCGCTCCTGCGGCGAGGGCCATGCCCGCGCCGCCGCCCCCGCCGACCTGCGACACCATCGGCGCGACGAACCGCATCAGCGCCGGTAGGGCGACAAGCGCCATCGCCATCAGCGCGAGGCCGGTGAGGATTTTGATCAGCCCGGTGCCGTCATCCTTGAAGAGGTCGGCTCCGGTCAGCTTGAACGCGGCGGCGTAGACGATCGCCGCGGCGGGCTTGTAGAGAATGAATGCGATCAGCCAGCCGGTGCACTTTTTGAACCATGCTCGGCCCGTTTCCGTGTTCGTGAACGCGGCGGAAATGGGGAAGATCCCGGCGAGGAGGACAAGCATGCCCCCGCGGATCACCATCAAGATCACCTGGATATACGTGAAGAAGGTCGCGACGATCCCGACGATAAGCAGGGCGATGAGGCCAATTCCGCTCGTCGAGGCGATGCCGATCATGGCGGTGATGTTCTGCCCGAAGTCCTTCCCAGTTGCACCGTCCAGGATCCACGTCGAGAAACCATCCGCCGCTGCAACGGCGAGACCGATGCCGGTCAGACCGGCTGCTGAGACCACGACCAGCGTGAAGAGCGACTGCAGGAGGTCCTTGCCGGCTTGCGCCCGCTGCGTCCACGCCATCCGAGCGCCGGCAATGATCACCGAGAGCACCGCGAGGCCGCCCGTGTACCACCAGAGGGAGTCTTGGATGTAGCCGACCGCATCCGAGGCGTTCGAGGATCCCATGCCGGGGAGGAGCGCCGCGACGATCGCGGAGGCTCCCGAAATGAGAATGACCGCGCCGAGGATGACACCGAGACGGCCGAGATGCCGCTCACCGTCGCCGCGGCGGCGGTTGACCGCCAGTAGTGCGCCCCCTGCGATCAGCGAAAGAACACAGATCGCGAGCGAGATCCACACCGACCACTGCAGGATCGTCAAGAACCCCGACGCTCCTGCAGCGCCCTCCGCAGAGTGGTTCGCCGTGGTCGATCCTCCCCCGGTGAGGTTCGGCGTCGGCACGAGAACCCAAATCGATCCGAGAGCGGCGAAGGCCTTTCCAGCGCCTTCCACGACGTTGTTGACCAGCTGCTGCAGGCTGTCGTTTGTGGCTTTCGAGATGATGCCGCTGACGCAGCCGGCAGGGTCGATTATCGAGCAAGCCATTACGCGCCCGACCAAGGAATGTAGCCGCCGAGGCTCTGCAGCTGTGCCGGTGGCAGCGTGAAGCCGCCGTCGTCGGTCGTCTTCACCTTCCAGTCCCCGTCGTCCCACTGCAGGGCGATGGGGAAACTGACGAGTTCGCCAGTCGAGAGGTTGACAGCGATATCGACCGTCGCTTGATCGCTCGAGTAAGAATCGAGCTTGAAGCCGGCAATCTGGTAGCGAACGGAGGTGGAGCTCGACGATCCAGACTGCTGGAGCAGAGCATCCCGGCCAGGACCAGGCACCGTCAGCTTGTCGGCCACCTCCTTTAGGAGGCTGCGGTCCGAGACCACCGCGAGGAGATTTGCCGCCGAGTAGAGGGCTCCCGTCGGGGTGTGGGCGTAGCAGCTACGGAATCCAGAGGACTCCACGTTGCCGGGACCCGATCCTTTGGGATCGGTCGGGGCGGCGACGGTTCCCACTAGCTCCCATTTGCTGTTCGGCGCCTGCGTGAGGGTTCCCGACTTCCGGAAGCCCGGAAGCCCGCAAGTGCTTCGATCAGCCTCACTCACACTTGAGTTCGACGGAGAGCTGGTCGGGTGCGCGCTCGGGTCTGCGGTTGGCTTGGCTTGGCCGCCAAGCACCGAGCTGACGACCAGGACGACCGCGCACAGCAGGACGACCCCGACAATGACCGCTGCGAGGATGAATCGCCGGCTGGTGAACGGGTTCGGCTCGTTGGGCTGGTTGTCGGACATGCGTCTGTTCCCTTCGGTCAGCTAACGAGGAAGCCGACGAGGCTGGCGGCCCCAGCGATGACGATCACGCCGGCCATCGCCATGCCGAGCGCTCCGAGGTGCGCTCCGCCCTCGCCGCGGCGGCTCTCGATCGCGAGCTTCGCGCCGATGATCATCAGACCGATGATCACGACGCCGAGGGCGAGCCACTTCACCCAGCCCATGACGGCGATGAACTTCTCCGATCCAGGAGGGGCCGAGCCGTTCCCGGGGTCGGGAACGTCCAGCGGAACAAAGGAGTTCACCGTGTCGAGAATGGTGTGCAGATGGTGCATGGTGCTTCCTTTCGGTCAGGCCGTTAGGCGCTGGTCGTGTTGGCTGGGTCGCTCACCGAGGCGATGAGCGTCCGAACGTCTTTGGGTGCGTGCTCGAGGTCGGGCGTCTCTCCGAGCCTCCAAGCCTCGATCCAGGGCACGTGCCAGGTGTGGGGCACTCCCCCGGAGACCAGGTGCGCCAACTCGCGCAGAGGCTTCGGGAGCTTGCCAGGCGCGTCGGCCACGATCACCAGGCCCAGGAGGTTGACGGAGGGAAGCACGCCAGAGGCCCACTCGATCGCTGCCCGCTGCGCCGCGGCAAGGCCCGATGCGTTCGACCGGGCAACGAGGACGACGTTCGTCGTCGCCCCGTCGTACCCGATCGGCCAGGCATGCCCGGCAGTACGGGATCCGGGGACCAGGTTCGCCAGTGTGGTCTCCCCCGCACCACCGTGAACACCCAGCCACCACAACGGCGCGGGACGGTTCACGTCTCTCCGTGGAAGCCGGTCGGCGTTGTCAGGCGCGGGAACGCCCGGCTGAGGAGCGGCCGGGCGTGGGAGTTCGCGGCGGGCTCGGATGGGGGGCGGTGCCTGTTGTGGCACGGCTGGTCCTGCAAGCCACGGGTGCTGGGAGTCTGTCACCGAGAGCCCCCTCCTTCGGTACATGAACTGAGTCGTCTACCCAGTATTACCTGCATCGGTGACACGAAACGGGATACTGGAAACATCACCACCCGCACCCCCAAGGATGGAGCGTCAGCGATGTTGCCGAACAAACCCGGATATTGCCGAACCTTGCCGATTAATCGAACTATACGCCTAAACTGTGTCGCATGGACAGATGGCCGGACTTTGACATGAGCGCGCTCGACGACCTCTTGGCTGGTCTCCCGCCGACCCTGAGCGTGAGCGAAGCCGCCAAGGTGTTCAACGTCAGTGAAGACGTGATCCGCGGCGCGATCGGCTCCGAGAACCCCGAGGAGCGACTACCCGCGTTGCGAATCGGGCGCGGCTACACGATCCTCACCGCGGACTTCGGCACGTGGGCACGGGCGCGCTACACCGGGCACAGCGACAACTAGGAAGGCAGCGACATGGCTCAGCAGGAAACCTCTCACCCCACCATCCGGGCGATCGTGAACCCGGATGCAACCGGGGTGTTGGTGATCGAGGGGACTCACCACGAGGTCGCCGGCCACAACGACACCCACGTCCGCGAACAGATCCTCACCCAAGTCACCGGCCGAGCGCGCATGTACGGCCGTCCGGTGATGCTCATCACGCAAGACGCGATGGGGCAAGGGCAGCTGATCGTATCCCCGGACGGCACCGTCGAGGCGGTCGGAGAATTCATCCCTGCCGAGCCAGCGCCCTTCATCGGAGACACCGTGCAGCGGGTGGAGGTGCCGCCGGCCTACGACGTCCAGCGTGTACCTCCGCCCCCTGCCTTGAACCCGACGCCGCCGACTGCAGCAGAGCCGGCCACGGTGCCACAGCAGGCGGCCGCGCCGCAGGCGACAATCAGCGAACGGCGCGCAGCGCGCGCCTCCTTCCTCGAGAAGGAAGCACCGGAGCAGCCCGCCACGCAAGGATGGCGCGGCGTTCTCGCCCGCGTCGGCGTTCAGGTCGCACCCTCGGAGTCGGAGCTGGCCGAACGGCGCGATGTTCACGCCGTGAGCCAGCACTGGCCCGGCCCGCGGACGATCGCGATCGTGAACGGCAAGGGCGGGGCGAACAAGACCCCGACGACGGCACTCCTGTCGGCCGTGTTCGCCCGCTACGGCGGCTCAGGCGTGCTCGCCTGGGACAACAACGAGACTCGCGGCACGCTTGGATGGCGCACCGAGCAAGGGCCGCACGAGGCCACCGTGCACAACCTCCTGCCACAGACCGAGCGGCTGCTCTCCCCCGCCGCCCAGTCCTCCGACCTGGCACACTTCGTGCACCACCAGACCGGCGACAAATACGACGTGCTGCGCTCGAACCCGCAGGCCCTCTCCGCTGACCAGCGGATCAGCCGCGTCGAGTTTGACGCGCTGCACCAGGTCGCCAGCAAATACTTCCGGCTGATCTTCATCGACTCCGGCAACGACGAATCAGCCGAGCGGTGGCAGCAGATGATCGACCGCAGCGACCAGCTCGTGATCGCCACCACGGCGCTCGGAGAGCACGCGGAGGCCGGCGCTCTCCTGCTCGATGGCCTCGCCCAGCGCGACGAACGCTCCGCAGCTCTGGCCGACAACGCCGTCGTGATCGTCTCGCAGTCGGAGAAGAGCGCCGACAAGGGCGACGCGCAGCAGATCGCCAACGGATTCGCCTCGATCGCGCGCCGCGTGGTCACCATCCCGTTCGACGAGGCGCTGCACAGCGGCAAGATCCGCTATGACGCGCTGAACCCCATCACGCGGCGCGCGTGGCTCGCCGCGGCCGCCGCGGTGGCGGAGGGCCTGTGAAGCGCGCCGCCGGTGTTGCCGGTGTCGCCCTCGCTGCGCTCGTGCTGACCGGCTGCGCCCCGCAAATGTCGCCGGCCTCAACGCCCGTAGCGACCTTCCCAGACGGGACTACCAAGACGCCGCGCTCGACCCCGACTGACGGACTCGATGATGGGCCGAGCGCTCCGGCGCCGCCCGCGGCTGACTCGACCAGCCAGGCGGCGGCCGTGAAGCTCGCGGAGAAGTTCATGACGGCCTTCGCGCGACCGCAGCTGGACGCCACGTCGTGGATGAATGCCCTGTACCCGATGCTCACGCAGCAGGGCGGGGCCGCCTACGAGGGCACGGACCCGGCGAACGTCCCTGTCCACCGCGTCACCGGCAGCGGGACCGTCGTGGACGGGGCCACCGATTACGCCCTGGTCGTGACCGTGCCGACCGATATCGGCACCTACGCGGTCTCGCTCACCCGGAAGGCCCCGACCGACCCTTGGCTCGTCGACCGAATCACGCCACCGGGGAGGTAGACACATGCAGCAAGGCGGCAAGGGGGTGCTCGCGTTACTGCTCGTCCCCGTCCTCTTCGTCGGACTCCTGTTCGGCTTCATCCTGCTCCTCGGCGGCAGCAACGCCGCCGCAGCCGCGTGCGGCCCGGCCGGCGCCGGCGTCAAGGTCGACGAGAACACCGTCCCGACCGCCCCGGTCGCCGGCTACGGCCACGACCAGCTCGTGAACGCCGCCTACATCATGAACGCCGCCGAAGCACTCGGGCTCAGCACCCAAGCCCAGCAGATCGGTGTCATGACCGCGATGGGCGAATCCGGCCTGCGAGTGCTCAACTACGGTGACCAGGCCGGGCCCGACTCCCGCGGCCTGTTCCAGCAGCGCGACAGCTGGGGCAGCCTCGCAGACCGGATGGACCCCTTCAAGTCCGCGACCCTCTTCTTCGAGCGCTTGAAGAACGTCCCCAACTGGGAGACGCTCGAGCCCACGCTCGCCGCCCACAAAGTGCAGGTCAACGCCGACCCGTACTACTACGCCAAATACTGGGACGCGGCCGGACAGGTCACCGCCGCCCTCAGCGGCGTCACCGCGTCCCCATCCACCGGATGCGGCAGCGGCGCCCTAGCAATGCCGCTCGATACGCCGTTCAACATGACCGACAAGTTCGGCCCGCGCAGCGCGCCCACAGAAGGAGCAAGCAGCTACCACCCCGCCGACGACCTCCAGAACTGGCCGAACCCGTGTGGCAAGCCCATCTACGCCATCCAGCCCGGCACCGTTGTTCTCTCCGACCGGCTCTACCTCTCGATCAAGAGCCCCGACGGCTACACGATCTCCTACCTGCACAGCCACCAATCCGACCGACTCGTGAAGGTCGGAGACACCGTGCAGACCGGCGAGAAGATCTCCCTCGTGGGTGACGAGGCACCGGCCACCGGATGCCACCTCGACCTCCGCATCAACGTCGTCGGCAACATCAACCCGCAAGTAGCAACGCTCCCCGTCGACCCCGCCGTGCCCGGCTGGGTCGACCCCGAGAAGTTCTACGAACTCTTCGGCATGACCCTCTGCAACGACACCTGCCACAGGAACTACTGATGCCGACCTTCATCCCCGCCCAACCCCGTCTGAGCGCAATCGTGCGCGCCGACGCATCCGGCGAACTTACGATCAGCGGAACCTCCCGTCCGCTGATCGCAGTTGACACCGCACGGCTCCGCGCCGGCATCATCGCCCGCTGCGCGGCGATCGGCCGCCAGGTCGGCCGCCCGGTGAGGCTGAGCGTCGTCGACGTCGACGGCACCTACCAGCTCGGCATCCACCCCGACGCCTTCGTGCAGATCCTCAACCCAGACGGCACAGTCGACGAGCTTCTCGACAGCGCAGTGCGCATCATCGGAGACTCCCCCTGCCGGCACTGCGGCAAACCGCAGTCCCTCCGGAACAACTATTGCACCCTCTGTGGCATCAAGTCTCCTCACGACGTCGAAGCGGCGCCCGCCTCGCTCAGCGCGGTCGCACGCGGAAGGACCACGCGATGATGTGCGACACGCGGCGCGCCCTTCCGTTAACGGGCCTGTTAACCCGAAATACTCGCAACATGACGATGGGAAGCAACGCGGGTATCAAACGTAACCGCCGCCCTAAAGGCGTGAAAGTTGTTGAACTGAAGGTCAGGCTCGAAGAGTCCACCGAGCAGAGGCTACGAGACGCAGGCATGGCCTCCGGCTCCCTCTCGCTCTCCCTCTACCTCGAGCGGCTAGTAAGCCAGCTCGAAGCCGAGCGCGGCGGACTGCCCGTGCTCTCCCCCACACTCGACGGCACGGAGGTCACAACCACGACAGCCGCTTAAACGAAAGGAGCCCGCCGCTTCCGCGACGGGCCCTCCAAGATTCGTAGCTCAAACCCTCATAGCTGGCAGGCCCCGAGGTTCGAGCTAATTCCACCGAAATCCCGGTTACCAGCCGGGGGCTTCGGTGCGCCATCCAGAATCTGATTCCGAAAGGTGACCCCATCATAGCCCCGGATAGTGGCAAATACGACGTTTTGCACGGGGACACGCTCCCGAGCGTGTCCGCCGACGTCGCTGACGCCTGGGAGCTGACCCGGCGAATCAGCCCCCGCGATCGTGTGCGTGTGATGAAGCGAGACGCCTATGGCCGTCTCGACGAGAACAGCTACCCCAGCTTCCACCGCGTCGGCCCGACCGCACCTACAACGCCGTGGTGCATCCGCCTGGCCGACGACGCCGGCCTGTTCCGGCTGCTCTGCTTCGACTTCGACGGGAAGGACAAGCATGGCGTCGACCCCGAACTCATGGAGCGCGCCGTCGATGAAGCCGACGCTCTCGCCGCCATTCTTGACGAGCTCGCGATCGCCTACGTCCTCTGCCAGTCCTCCGGCACCGGCGGCCGCCACATCTGGATCGCCGTCCCGGGCGGAGCCCCGGCCGACGTCGTGGCCTCGCTCGCCCGCGCCGCCCGCGCCAACTACCGCACCCTCGACCACGGGATGCTCCTGAACGTACGCGAGGGCGCCGCGCGGCCGCCGCTCTCGCCCCACCGCGACGGCTCCGCCTCGAGCATCATCCGCGGCACCCTCGACGCGCTCACGGCCAGCAGGATCGTTCCTGACGAACTGATCGCCCTCGCAGGGCTGCTCGACGAGCGGAAACCCGCTCTGAGAGCCGCTGAGAGCGCCCCATCCGGCCCCGTCGACCGCTCGCACCGCTCCCACCGGCAGCTCACCGCCGCCGGCGCCGCGCACATGGCCACGATCGACGGAGGCAGCAACCCGTCCTGGACAGGGTTCATGTGCCTGCTCGCCGCAGCGAGCGCCGGATGGTCCCTCGCGGACGTCGAGCACGCCGCGAAGACCGCTCCCGGTATGGAGCACTACCGCACCAAGAACACCGGCCGCGGCACCCGACGCCGCCGTTCCGCCGCAGAGGCGAGGGAACGACTCGAACGGCAGTGGGCCAAGGCCCAGCAGTATGCGGCCGTACAACGGCCGCTCCCGGCCGCCCGCGAGCCGCGCGACCTGACAGACCTCGACGCCATCGTGCGCGACGTCGACGACCTCCTGACGCGCTTCCGTGTCGCACCCGGTCGATGGGGACGGACGGAAGCTGCGTTCTCCGAGCGCTCCATCCTGACCGCCCTGGCCTATCTCACCCTGCAGACCGGCAAACGGGTCGTAGCGGCCTCGATCCGTGACCTCGCCCTGATGGTCGGGCTCGGCCGCACCACGGCCGCAGACGCCCTCCAGCGGCTCGCTCGCGGCGGATACGTGCAGAAGGTCACGACCACCGACGGCGGCAACGCCGCCGAATGGCGCTTGACCCTCACACTTTCCACAACCTCTGACACAGTCCGGTCACAACCTCTAGATAACCCCCGCCCCCCGACCGACCTCTTCAACGCTCGCGCCGTCCAAGTAGCCCAGCTCGAGGACGAACTAACAGACAGCCGCCACGACCTCTTCACCCGCGCCGGCCTCGGTCACCTCGCCGGGAAGCTCTACGCCACCCTCCGCCAGCACCCCGCACTCACCGTGGAAACCGCTGCGCGACTCCTCGGCACCGGCACCCGACACGCCACGAGGATCCTCAGCCGCCTGCGCCGTCACCGCCTCATCGTCAAGCATCGAGAAGGATGGGCCCGAGCCAAGCGAGATCTCCGAGACCAAGCAGCGCGCACGCTCGGCGTCGCCGGAACCCTTCTCGATCGAGCCGAACGATATGGAGCGGAGCGCGAAGTATGGGCATGGTGGCAAGCCGAGCTCACCACCATGAACGCCTCCCCCAGGATGCGTCCACGACGCAGAAATGCATCGAGCCGACCGCTATTCGAGGCCGACGCGCCAGGCGAACGAATCTGGCCCCGCTACCCACGATCCGCCGACCGCCGAGCCGATCACCGAAGCGCACGAGAACTCGTCGACGCTGGTGTGCTCAATCCCGAGAGCCGCTGGCAATATCTCGGAGACGCCGCATAACGTTCGAAGCGCTCTAGCTTGTGATCTGTCCGGTGATGGGCGTCGGGTGTCCTTGATTTGCGGCCCATTCCACCCAATTCGCCGGCACCCATCCCCAGCTGGCCAACTGGGGATGCTGGGGATGCCGATTCAGGGCCCACAGCACGAAGACCAGCTCCGCCCAGTGCGTGGTGAGACGCCAAGTAATCGGGCCGTCCTCGCTTCTGCCTTGCATCACGACGACGTTGAAAGCAGCCACCTGCATCAGGTCGACCGAGTCCCAGTCCCACCGGAACAGGCCCGTGTGATCCTGCAGGTAGAAGCCCATGTTCGTGACAGTGATAGCCCCGGTCAACTGGTGCCGCCAGGTCACCTGAGCAGCCGCGGCGGCCTGAGCGCGCCGGTTGGCGTTGCCGATGGCACTGCCAGCAAGTGAACCGGCCAACATAGCGAGCCCTACTCCCCCAGTGCCAAAGGCGACCGTGCTCGAGCGCACGTACGAGCCATCGCCCGCTGCGCGCATCGACTCGACGACAACCGACGCGCTAGCGAACGAAACTTCCCCCGGCCACAGAGCGAACACCGTTGGTGCGCGCAAGCTCGGCACCTCGCGACGCGAAATCGCGTCTACGGCGGCGATGGTGTGCCACATCGCCGAGTCTCCATCGGTCCACGGCCTCGACGCCGACCCCCGCCTTTTCGCCATGTCCTACATCGTAGAGAGCGACTGAGCGAATCGAGTCCCTGCATCCGCTCCCAAGAGCTCTGATCGGAGCCGCTGCGCGGCACTGTTTTTACTGCGCTTTTTCGTCTGTCTGGCCGTTCATCGTAGTTCGCTCCGCGCCTACGTGCCGGGCTTTCGCGGCATATCCTCGCTGCGCTCCGGTATTCCACGACCCGGCACTGCGGCGCTCCCGCTCTCTATCGATTTCTCTCGCCAGACAGGCAAAAAAATCAGTTGATCGGGAGAGAGAACCGTGAACATCACTACCGCAAGCCAGGGAACCGTCGAGCACATCGACCCGAACGCGATCATAATCGAGGCCAACGTGCGCCCCAGCGCCCCACTGACCAAGGAATTCATCGCCAGCGTCCGCGAGAACGGCGTTCTGACGCCCGTTCTCGCGCGACGCGACGGCCAGGGCAACGTTCTGGTCCGGGCAGGCCAGCGACGCACCCTCGCAGCCCGCGAGGCCGGACTGAGCAGCATTCCCGCCTACATCGTCGAGGCGGACGAGGCCACCGTGGAGCGCATCGTGCAGCAGATGGTCGAGAACGACCAGCGCGAAGCCCTCACCGACGGCGACCGAGCCGCAGCGTTCCAGCAGCTCGCATTCGAAGGACTCAGCGTTACCGCGATCGCCAAGCGCACCGGCACCAAGCAGGCCGTGGTCAAGAGCGGCCTGGCCGTCGCGGAGAACGCCGTCGCCGCCTCTGCGATCCAGGAGCACCAGCTGACCCTCGACCAGGCCGCAACGCTGATCGAGTTCGAGGACGATGACGCCACCCGCGCCGACCTGATCGAAATCGCGATCAACGACCCGGCCCAGTTCACCCACGCGGCCCAGCGCGCCCGCGACGACCGCGCCCGGGCGCAGGTGAAGGCACAGACCGAGGACGAGCTGCGCGGCCGCGGCTACGAAATCCTCGACCGTGACCGCGGCTACTACGACACCGACTACATCAGCATCCGCGAGCTGACCACCGCCGAAGGCGAGCGGGTCACCCCGGAGCACATCGAGAACGCCGAAGGGCGTGCCGTGTTCGTCCGCGTCTACTTCGACGGCGAGCCGAACATCAGCTACTTCCTCAGCGACCCGAAGGCCGCAGGCTTCACCAAAGCCAGCGGCCAGGCCTCGAACAGCGGCCCGATGACGGACGAGCAGAAAGCCGAACGGCGCACGCTGATCGCCAACAACAAGGCGTGGGCATCAGCGGAAACGGTGCGGCGCGAATGGCTGGCCGAGTTCCTGACCCGCAAGACGCTGCCGAAGGATGCGGCGAAGGTGATCGCGCTGGGACTCACCATCCACCGCCGCGACGTGGGTAGCGCAGCGGCCAACGGCAACGAGTTGGCCCACCAGCTGCTCGGCATCGAGCGAGGCAGCTACTACGACGACAAGCTCGCCGCGCACGTCGAGCAGTCCCCCACCAAGGCACAGCACGTCAGCCTCGCCGTGGTGCTCGGCGGCATCGAATCCGCCACCAGCAAGAGCACCTGGCGCTACCCCGAGGCGACGAAGGCCGATTACCTGGCCCAGCTCGCCACCTGGGGATACTCTCTGTCGGAAGTCGAGCAGATCGTCATCGACAACGCCGGGACGAGCAGTGCTCCCCTGGCCGACGAAGAGGACGACAACGACCTCGACGAGTAGGGAATGATGAGCGGCGGGTGTCCCCCACACCCGCCGC
>DATMTS010000025.1:0-32952 GCA_035564555.1 Humibacter sp. | reverse complement strand
CCCGCCTGCTGAGGTCGGCACGGCGGCGGAGACGGCCGCGCCTGCTGAGGTCGGCGTGGCGGCCGGGACCGCCGGTGCTGCCTCCGGCTGGGCCGCGTCCTCGGTGGCCCGCGCGCTGCTCGGCAGGTCGGGATCGGGCATCGGCACCTCGCTCATTCGCACGGTCTTGACCGCGACGGGTTGATTCGATAGCTTAGGCGAACCGGACGATCGAATCGATTCGATCGTTTGATTGCTTCCATTCACAGAACCTGCGAACGCAGAATCTCGCAACGACAGAATGCGCCACTTGTCAGACCGTTTCACCTCAGGAACCGTCCGGACCTCCGGTACGGCCACCGGCATCCGCCCCACCGCACCGACGAGCCCATGACCGACGCATCCACTTCACCGGTCCCGACGCGACCTCGTCGCGAGCTCGTCGCCTGGCGCAATTCGATCTTCACGATCTTCGCGCTGAGCGGGCTGCTGCTATCGACGTGGACGGCGCGGCTGCCCGGCATCCGAGACGGCCTGCAGCTCGACACCGCGGCCGTCGGGCTGATGATCCTGGGGCTCTCCATCGGTGCCATCAGCGGATTGATGCTGGCACCGCCCCTGCTCGCCCGCCTCGGCGCCCGACGCGGGATGACCGTGGTGATCGCCGTCGGCGCGGCCGGACTCGCCCTGGTCGGCATCGGAACGCAGCTGGGCGCCATCGCTCTCGTGTCGCCGGGGCTGATCCTCCTCGGGCTCGGCAACGGCGCCGTCGACGTGATGATGAACGTCGAGGCCGCGGCCGTGGAACGCGAAGCCGGGCGCACCCTGATGCCCATGATGCACGCCTTCTTCAGCGTCGGCACGGTGCTCGGGGCCGGGCTCGGGGCCGCGCTGACCGCTGTGCACGTGCCGGTGATCTGGAACCTCGTGCTGATGGCCGCGGCGATCGGCGTGACGGTGACGCTCGTGGTGCGCTTGGTTCCGCGCCGGCACGCCCTGGGCGACCCCGAACGGGGCGCGACCGCCGAACCGGGCTGGCGCGAACGCCTGCTGCAGAACCTGTCGGTCTGGAAGGACATGGGCCTGATCCTGATCGGCGTCGTGATGCTCGGCATGGCCTTCGCCGAGGGATCCGCCAACGACTGGGTGGCGCTGGCCGTCGTCGACGGACATCATCAGCAGAACGCCGTCGGCGCCGGCGTCTACGCGGTGTTCGTCGCGGCGATGACCCTCGGACGCGTCGCGGGCGGTCCGATCGTCGATCGGATCGGTCGAGTCGCCGCGATCCGCCTGACCGCGGGAGTCGGCGCACTCGGTGTGCTCTGCTTCATCCTCGGCGGCCCGCTCTGGCTCGTCATCGTCGGCACGGTGCTGTGGGGGATCGGCGCGTCGCTCGGCTTCCCGCTCGGGATGTCGGCCGCCGCGGACGACGAGAAGCACGCCGCCGCGCGGGTGAGCGCGGTGGCCATGATCGGGTATTGCGCATTCCTGGTCGGGCCGCCGCTGATCGGGGTGCTGGGTCAGACCTTCGGCATTCTGAACGCGTTGTTCGTGATCTTCGCCCTGATCGTCGTCTCCTTCCTCGCCGCACCCGCCGTGCGCGAGCGGCTCACGCGGCCCAAGGCCGACTGAGGCCGTTTACGACGACTGCGCCTGTTCTGCCGGGCGCGCTCGTCGGGAACAGGCACTCCCACCGCAGAACAGACGCGGTCGTCGGGAACGCGCAGGGCCGTCGGGAACAGGCGCGCTCGTCGGGAACAGGCACTCCCACCGCAGGAATGCCGTAGCCTCGACGGGTGCGATTGGTGATTGCGAAGTGCTCGGTCGACTACGCCGGGCGGCTCAGCGCGCACTTGCCGCTGGCAACGCGTCTGCTGCTCCTCAAGGCCGACGGCAGCCTGCTCGTCCATTCGGACGGCGGCTCGTACAAGCCGTTGAACTGGATGAGCCCGCCCTGCACGTTGAGCGTCGGCGTTCCGGATGCCGCTCAGCTCGCGGCGGGCGTTCAGGAACTGTGGACCGTGACGCACACCAAGACCAGCGACAAGCTGATCGTCTCGATCCACGAGGTGCTGCACGACACCGCGCACGAGTTGGGCATCGACCCGGGCCTGCAGAAGGACGGCGTCGAAGCGCACCTGCAGAAGCTGCTCGCCGAGCAGATCGACCTGCTCGGCGACGGCCATCGTCTGGTGCGGCGCGAATACATGACCGCGATCGGCCCCGTCGACATCCTCGCCACCGACGCCGAGGGACGCTCGGTGGCAGTGGAACTCAAGCGCCGCGGCGATATAGACGGTGTCGAGCAGCTCACCCGCTATCTCGAGTTGATGAATCGCGATCCGCTGCTGGCGCCGGTGAAGGGTGTGTTCGCGGCGCAGGAGATCAAGCCTCAGGCGAGGACCCTCGCCGAGGACCGCGGCATCCGCTGCGTGGTGCTCGACTATGACGCGATGCGCGGCCTCGACGACTCGCATTCCCGCCTTTTCTGACCCACGCGCTGAGCCGTTTCGGGGCCCGTGCAGCGAAGAAGACGACTCTGGCCGTAGTATTGCTCAGGTTATGACTGACCCCACCCCCACTCTGACGCGGACCTGGACGAGCATTCTCTTCGATCTCGACGGCACGCTCACCGACTCCGCCTCCGGCATCACCTCATCGCTTGCCGCCACCTTCACCGAATTGGGCCGCCCGGTGCCCGATGAAGAAACCCTGCTCGCCTTCGTCGGCCCGCCGCTGCTCGACTCCCTCGAGCGGATCGGCGGTCTGAGCGAGGCCGAAGCCCACGAAGCGCTCGAGATCTACCGACGCTATGCGAACGACAACGACCTGCACGGCAACGCGGTGATCCCCGGGATCGCAGGCGTGTTGGAGGATCTCAAGGCGGCCGGCATCCCGACCGCCGTCGCTACGAGCAAGCCCGAGTCGCGTGCGGTGCGCATCCTCGAGCACTTCGGCCTCGCGGAGTACTTCACGGTGATCGCGGGCGCGAGCGACGACGAGGTGCGCAGCGCCAAGGCCGACGTGATCGCGTATGCGCTCGAGCGGCTCGGAACACAGGGCGCCGACCTCGAGCAGGTCGTGATGGTCGGCGACCGGTCACACGATGTGGTCGGCGCGACGGCGAACGGCATCCCGGCGATCGTCGTCGAATGGGGCTACGGCTCGCCGTCCGAGGCGACCGGCGCCATGGCCGTCGTCTACTCGATCGACCAACTGCACCGCCTGCTGCTCGGCTGACGCCGGCCGGATGCCGTCAGCGCGCGAGGCGCTCCACGATCGCACCGTAGACGGCCGGCGCGCGCGTCGCCGTCGGAACGATGCGGTCGCGCCAGCCTGACCGCGCTCCGGCGAGCAGGCCGGCGGTGAGCAGTCGCGTCTCCCGCGTCACCCGGCGCCACGAACGCTCGTAGCCGCGCGGATCATCGCAGACGAGGGCGTGCACGGCGGCCTCTGCCTGCGCGAACCCGACGCGCAGGCCCTCGCCGGTGAGTGCATCGACATAGCCGGAGGCGTCGCCCACCAGCAGCACGCGTCCGCTGGTACGTGCGCTGGTGCGCTGCTGCAACGGACCCGCGCCGCGCACCGGGCCGTCGAACTTCGCCGAGCCGAGCCGCTCGGCCAGTTCGGGAACGGACTGCAAACCGTCTTCGAAGCGCATGCCCGCGGGGCCGAGCACCGCGATCCCGACCAGATCGTCGGCCGTCGGTGTCACGTACACCTCGGCCGCCGGCGCCCAATACACCTCGATGAGGTCACTCCAGGGAGCCACCCGCACGTGCCTGCGCAAGCCGAAACGGCGGCGCGCGGGCCCGGCGGGTCGGGCGGCCAGCCCCGCCAGTTCGCGCACCGTGGAGTGCAGGCCGTCGCATCCCAGCAGCCACCGCGCCTGCAGCCCGTCGATTCCCGTACCGCCCACCCGCACCCGGTCTTCGCTCTGCTCGAGGCGTTCGACGCGACCGGTCAGCACGGGGATCTCGGCGTCGGCGACGCGCTCGGCGAGCGCACCGTGCAGCACCGTTCGGCGTACACCCCTGCCTGCGCCGCTCTCGAAAGCGTGCTCGGCGCGCAATTCGCCCTGACAATAGGCGATGCCCGCCAGGTCGAATCCGCGCGGACTCACATCCAGCCGCTGCAGGCACGCGAGGGCGCCCGGCATCAGCCCTTCGCCGCACGCCTTGTCGATCGGCCCGGTCCGGGGCTCGACGACCGCCACCTCGAATCCGGCGCGCGCCGCGTGCGCGGCGGCGGCGAGGCCGACCGGACCGCCGCCGATGACGAGCACGTCGACATCGGTCATGCGCCGCTGCGTTCCGCCGGCGCCCGATCGAGCAGCGCCAGCGCCCGGTTCTCGCAGGGAATGCGGATCACCAGCAGCAGCACCGCGTTCAGCACGGTGAAGACCAGGGCCGTGATCCAGGCGGTGTGCACGAGAGGCAGCGCGGCACCCTCGACCACGACAGCCAGGTAGTTGGGGTGCCGCAGCCGGCGGTACGGCCCGCGGGTCACACGCGGAAGTCCGGGCACGATGATCACCCGGGTGTTCCACCGTGGACCCAGTGTGGCGATGCACCACCAACGCAAGCCCTGACCGGCGAGCACCAGCACGAGGGCCGGCCAGCCCAGCCAGGGCAGGAAAGGCCGGTCACCGAACCACACCTCCGCCAGGCAGGCCAGCAGCAGCGCGGTGTGCAATGCGACCATCGGCCCGAAGTGGCCGCGGCCGTACTCGACCCCGCCGCGCTTCAGCGACCAGCGCGCGTTCCGCGTGGAGACCACAAGTTCCGCGACCCGCTCGATACCGGTGGCGAGCACCAGCGCGGTGAACCAGATCATGCGGTCGCACTCCCGACCGTCATGGCGGGCGCGCCGGCTGCCGCACGGTCGACGGCACGGTCGACGGCACGGTCGACGGCCGGCTCATCGGATGCCGCCGCCCACCGCAGCAGCACCAGTTCGGCCGTCACCCCCGGGCCGAGCGCGAACAGCATCCCCACCGATCCCTCATCGACCCCTGCCGCCATCGTGTCCGCCAGCACGTGCAGCACCGAGGCGGAGGAGAGGTTGCCCACCCGGGCCAGAGAACGCCAGCTCGGCGCGAGGTCGGTGCGCCGCAGGCCGAGTGCCTCGGCGAACGCGTCGAGCACCTTCGGCCCGCCGGGATGCGCGATCCACCTGCTCACGGCGCTCACGTCCAGTCCGTGCGCAGCCAGCAACTCGACGGCGTCCGCCGCGAAATTGCGTTCGATCACCGCGGGCACCCCGGCGCCCAGGATGATGCGGAACCCCGACCCCCCGATGTCCCAGCCGATCACATCCTCGGTCTCGGGGTAGAGGCGAGCGCGCGCGTCGACGATCTGCGGACCGGGCAGCCCGAGCGACCCGGCGCGCTCGTCGCCGACCACGATCGCGGCAGCCGCCCCGTCGCCGAACAGCCCGCTCGCGACGAGATTCGCGGTCGATTCGTCGCCACGTTGCACCGTCAGCGAGCAGAGTTCCACCGACACCAGCAGTGCGATGTCGTTGGGATGCCCCTTCAGGTAGTCGTGCACGCGCGCCAGGCCGGCAGCCCCGGCCACGCAGCCGAGCCCGAACGACGGCAGCCGTTTCACGTCTGCCCGCATGCCCAGCCGCGCCACGAGCCGTGCATCGAGCGAGGGAGCAGCGATGCCGGTGACCGAGGTGAAGAGCAGAAAGTCGACGTCGCGCGGCTGCAGACCGGCCGCATCGAGGGCGTCTTGGATGGCGCGGGCCGCGAGATCGCCGCCGGCGGAGATGAACAGATCGTTGGAGCGGCGGAATGAGTCGAGTGCGCCGTACTGTTCGATGGGCATCACCAGGTGACGGGTCTCGACGCCGCTCGAGGCGTGCAACCGCTGCATCATGGTGGCGTGCCGGGCGTCCCGGGTGAGCATCGGAAGCAGCGCGTCGGTGATCTCGGCCTGCGCATAGCTGTGCTCGGGAAGAGCCGGAGCGGCCGCGACGATACGGGACACGAATGCAACGTTACGCGCATGCCGGCCGGGTGACCGCGGCGTGGGACCCGGCCCTGGCCGTCGGTATACTGCAGGCACGGCGACGGATCCCGCCGGAGTCGGTGCCTGCAGCGCACGTCTTCGACGGTGGGCTCCCGCTCCGATCACGCGATGAAGGCAGGTGACGGATGAGCGAGACGACCCCTCCATCCCACGGCGGCGACCCGGGTGGCCGCGCAAGGGCGCTCGTCGTCGGCGTCGCCCCTGATTTTCCCGACGTCGTCGTCACGGAGGCGGCCCGGTTCGCCCGTGACCTCGGTGCCCGGCTGGTCTGCGCCTACGCGGAACCGTCGCGATATCCGGTCGAAGTGCTGCCGAGCGGCATCGTCACCTCGATGCCGATCGACCCCGAGGTGCCCGACGTGCGCGAGGAGATCTTCGATTCCGAGCTCGGCGATCGCATCCGGGCACTCGCCCACGGCGTGGACGTCGAGTTGCGTGCGCTGGCCGGCGATCCGCCCACGCAGCTCGCTCAGCTCGCCGACGAAGTGGATGCCCGCGCCATCGTCGTGGGCACCCGGCGCCCGGGGTTCCGCAGTGGCATCGAGGAGTTCTTCGCCGGTTCGGTCGCCGTGGGTCTCGCCCATCACCAGCGCCGCCCGGTGATCGTGGTTCCGGTCGCACCCGCTCCCGATTCGAAGCCCTGGGAGCCGCAGCGGTGACGGCGCCGGATCCGTCCGGCGCTTCCGATCCGATCGACGACGGCCTTACCGGTCCGGCGGCCGCCGGCCCCGAGCGGCCCCTCCACCTACGACCGCTGCCGATCCTCTTCGTGTTCTGCGGTGGGGCCATCGGCACCCTGTCGCGCTACGGCGTTGCGCTCGTGCTGCCGGCCTGGTGGGGGCTGCCCTGGCCGACCTTCGCCGTGAACGTGGTCGGCGCCTTCCTGCTCGGCGCGCTGCTGGAGGGCCTCTCCCGGCGAGGGCACGACCACGGTCTGCGCCGCAGTCTGCGGCTCCTGATCGGCACCGGCTTCATGGGCGGGTTCACGACCTACAGCTCGCTCGCGGTCGACGGGGTGCAGCTCTTCCGCGCCGACCGTGCCTGGGAGGCGGTCGGATACCTTCTGGTGACGCTCGTGATCGGTGCGCTCGCCACGGCCCTCGGCATCCTTCTGGCCGCTGCGCACCACCGCTCGGTTCTGCGTCGGCAGGGCAAACCCCAGCGCGGCAGTGTCATGGGTTCGGCATGATGGCGCCGGCACTCGTCGCCGCGCTGGTGGCCATCAGCGGAGGATTCGGCGCGATCGCGCGATTCATGCTCGACGGCCTGGTGCGCGGCAGGGTGCGCACGCTGGTTCCGGCGGGCACCATGATCATCAACGTGTCGGGCTCGCTGCTGTTGGGCTTGCTCACCGGCCTGGTACTGTTCCAGGCGGTTGCGCCCGATTGGCGCGTAGTGCTCGGCACCGGCTTCCTCGGTGGGTACACGACGTTCAGCACGGCGAGTTTCGAGACGGTGCGGCTGCTGCAGGAGCGCCGCTGGGCGGCGGCGACCGTCAACGGACTCGGGATGCTCGTGCTCGCCGCCGCCGCCGCCGCAGCCGGCATGGCCATCGCAGCGGCGCTCTGACGCTCAGTCGATCGCATCCAGCCCGGCCGAAGTCGCGTTATGCCTGTCGCTTTCCCGGACTTTCGCGGGAGCCGACGGCCTCGGCACCGGCGTGCGACGGAAGCAGCGCGGCCTCGATCAGCGGGAACATCAGCAACAGAGCGACCACCGGCAGCGCCCAGCGGTATCCGAGCCAGACATCCGCCGGCGATACCGCGGATGCGGCGAACGTGGTCAGCCTTACGATGAGCGCGGCCACGGCTATGCCGAGGCCGGTGGCGACCTGCTGCATGGTGGAGGCCAGGGTGTTGGCGCCCGTCGTGAGGCGGGAGGGCACATCCGAGAACTGCAGCGAGTTGTATCCGCTGAACCCGATGGAGCGGAAGACGCCGCTGAAGAACAACAGCACCGCGATCGCGGCGACGGGCGTCGATGCGTCGACGAACACGCACAGCACGTAAACGAGTGCGCCGAGCGCGTTGCTGCCCACGATCACCGCTTTGAAGCCGAAACGCCGGATGAGCGGGGTGGTGAGCGGTTTGATCGCGATGTTACCGACGAACACCGCGCCCACGAGCAGTCCGGCTCGTGCCGCGCTCCAGCCGAAACCGACCTGGAAGAGCAGGGTGAACAGAAACGGCGCGGCGCTGATGATCAGTCGGTAGAGGCCGCCACCGACGTTGCCGACCCGGAACGTGTGGATGCGCAACGCCTGGAAGTACAGCAGCGGATGTCTCGTGCGACGCATCCAGAGCACCCCCGCGGTCAGCGCAGCCACCGCGACGGCCAGGAGAGCGACGACCGAGCCCCACGGCGTCGGATCGGAGCCGACCTGCTCCATTCCGAGCACGAGCGCTGCCAGGCCGACGCCGACGAGGCTGAATCCTGCCCAGTCGAGGGCACGTCGCTCGGCTCGGTCGGCGTGGGGCACGATCTTCAGCGCCGCCATGAACGCGGCGACACCGAACGGCAGATTGATCAGGAAGATCCATGGCCAGCCGACGGTGTCGGTCAGGATGCCACCGAGCGCGGGAGCGACCACGGGCGCGACGAGTGCGGGCCACGTGAGGTAGGCCATCGCATCCAGCAGATCGCGCTTCTGCACACCGCGCAGTACGGCGAGGCGTCCGACCGGCACCATCATGGCACCGCCGACGCCTTGCAGAACGCGAGCTGCGCAGAGCAATTCAAGCGACGGCGCGACGGCGCACAACGCCGAGGCCAGGGTGAAGATCGCGATCGCGGCGCAGAACACGCGCCGGTCGCCGAACCGGTCGGCGAGCCAGCCGCTGACCGGCACGCACACCGCGACGGTGATCAGATACGCCGTCATCGCCACGTTGAGGTCGACGGCCCGCACCCCGAAGTCGTGCGCCATCGCCGGCGCTGCCGGCTGAATGATCGTGCCGTCGAGGTTCTCCATCGACAGCGCGACGGCTGCCAGCAGCGCGAGCGGCCGATTCAGGGTCGCCGATCTCGCCATCGTTCAGAAGACCGCCCCTGCTACGCGTGCGCGGTGGCGAGCAACTCCGCCTCCGCCAGCAGGACGCAGGTGCACAGCCCCTCGAGCGCGACGCGCAACTCATCCAGCGGCGGCATGGTCGGCGCGATCCGGATGTTGGCGTCCAGCGGATCCGCATGCAGCGGGTACGTCGAACCGGCAGGGGTGACGGCGATGCCGGCCTGCGCGGCGAGTTCGACGGCACGTGCGGCGCTCCCCGGTGCGACCATCAGCGAGACGAAGTATCCGCCTGTCGGATGCGTCCACTCACCCGCCGAATACGGGCCCAGCCGCTCGGTGAGGATCTGCTCGACCGCATCGAACTTGGGCGCGACGATCTCGCGATGCCGCTTCATGTGGTCGATCAGCCCGGCCTCGTCACGCAGCAGGCGCACGTGCCTCAGCTGGTTGATCTTGTCGGGGCCGATCGCCTGAGCCGAGGCATGACGAAGGAACCACGCGATGTTCTCCGGGGACGAACCGAAGAACGCGACGCCGGCGCCCGCGAACGTGACCTTCGACGTCGATGCGAACACGAACACCCGGTTCGGCTCGCCTGCCTCTTCGGCGAGCGCCAGGATGTCGATCGGCGCCGGCACGTCGTCGGTGAGGTGATGCACGGCGTACGCGTTGTCCCAGAACAGCCGGAAGTCGGGCGCGGCGGGCAGCGACACGAGGGCTCGCGCGGTGCGCTCGCTGTAGATGGCTCCGGTCGGATTCGAGTGCACGGGCACGCACCACATGCCCTTGATCGTCGGATCGGTCCCGAGCAGCCGGGCGACGACCTCGACGTCGGGGCCCTCGTCGTTCATCGGCACCGGAACCATGCGGATGCCGAGGTGCTCGGTGATCGTGAAGTGCCGATCGTAGCCGGGCACCGGGCAGAGAAAGGTGACCTGCTCTTCCCGAGACCAGGGCCGCGTGCCGCCGGGCACCCCGTGCAGCAACGCGTTCACAACGGTGTCGTGCATGATCGTCAGACTCGAGTTGCCCAGAGCGAGCAGCTGCGGCACGGGCACCCGCAACGGGCCCGAGAAGATCCGGCGAAGCTCGGGCAGCCCCTGCGCGCCCCCGTAATTGCGTAGGTCGGTGCCCGCGGCATCCCGGAAGTCTTCGTCGCCGGGCAGACTGAGCAGGGCGTTCGAGAGATCGAGCTGCTGAGGCGAGGGCTTGCCGCGCGTGAGATCGAGCTTCAGGTCCTGCGCCTTGAGCGCCTCATACGCGGCGGCGAATCGCGCGTTCAACTCGCGCAACTCGTCGGTGTCGCGCTGGGCAAGGGGGGTTCCGAGTGCGGTCGAACCGCTGGATGCCGTCACGGTTCGATCGTAGTCGCACCGGCCGTGGGGGAATCGGAGGTCTTCGGGCGCGCGAGCACCATCAGGTCCATCCGCCCCTGCTGCACGGTCTCGTCGCGTTGGTTGCGCAGGATCACCCGTCGCTCCACGATGCCGTACTGCCCCGAGGAGGTCGGCCGCGTGGCGAGGATCTCAACGGTGCAGGTGACCGTATCGCCGATGAAGACCGGTGCCGTGAAGCGCCACTCGTCGATACCGAGCAGCGCGACCGCACTGCCCTCGAAGACGCCCGTGCGGGCGATCAGGCCCAGGCACAGGGACGCGCCGAGCATGCCGTGCACGATGCGCTGACCATAACGGGTCGACTTCGCGAACTCGGCGTCGGTGTGCACCTGGTTGTTGTCGTTGGTCCACGCGGCGAACGACATCACGTCCGCCTCGGTGATCGTGCGCCCCGGGCTCACGAACGACTGGCCCGCCTCGAGGTCCTCAAGGTAGTGCGGCACGTGCCTCCTTCATGTCGTCTCAACCAGGCTAGCGACCCACGATCGGGATGCGCGAGGATGCGTCAGCGCGATTCGACGACGGGCATCCCGAGCCACTGGGCGAGGTCTTCGATCTCGGCGCGGACCATCTCGAGCTCCTCCGGTTCGAAGGGCGTCACCTCGTGCACAGCGTTGACCCGGAAGACCCCGTCGTGCTGATCGGCCTCGGCGTCGAGCATGCCCATGAAACGGTCTCCGATCAGAATCGGGTGGGCGAAGTATCCGTACTTGCGTTGCGGCTTGGGTTTGAACTGTTCGAGCACATACTCGAAGTCGAAGATCTCGCGCAGTCGCGGGCGGTCGAAGAGCATCCCGTCGTACGGGCTGAGGATCGCCGCGCGTCCGCCCGGGTCGTCCTCTAGTGCGGCGAGAGCAGCAGGATCGACCCGCCATCTCCACTTCGATCCCTCGACGTGTGCCGGCTCGCCCGCCTCCTTCACAGGTGTCCACGGCCCGTTCTGCTTTGCAATGCCGGCGGCTTGAAGACGCCGTTCGGCCAGCATCCGCTGGGCTTCCTCGAGCTCGAATGCCGGCACGTCCTGCGGGTAGACGCGTTCCGCGAGATCCCAGCGTTTGTGCCGTCCGTCCCGGCCGACGATGGCGGCGACGCCCTGCATCATCAGGCACTCCAGCATGTGGGGCACCTGATTGGGGCCGAACCATCCGCTGTCGGAGTTGCGGGCGACCGCGGCGGTGTCGGGGATGTCATCGGCGGTGAGCGGTCCATCCGCCCGCAGCCGTGCTATCACGTCGGCGCGGAACCGGTCGTTCGCCTCCAGCCACTGCCTGGTCTGTGCGCGCCGCGGCCAGTTGCGCATCACCGGGAGCATGAGCGGCAGCAGGCTCATCGGCCGGAACGCTGCGTCGAACTCGAACAGCAACCGATCGACCTCGACCGCCTTGCGCAGCTGACCCGGCTCGTATCCCCAGCCGATGCGCGACCACGGGATGGTGTGCTCGCTGGGAGCGATCACGGCTGTCGGATCGATCTTGATCGCGCCGAGCTGCTCGGCGACCTCGATGACGTCGCCAGGGCGGGCCGCGTCGAGCAGCTGCGCGCCGACGGCGATGCGCCGCGCCTGATCCCGCGACAACTCATGCGCCACGACATCGAGGCTAGCCGCTGTCTGCACGTCGCGCAGCGCGGTCGCGTGCGGCGCGTCAGACGCTCTCGGCCTCGTGCTGTTGCGCCACCCCGTCGCCGTAGTCCGCCGTCACCAGGATCGGCATGTGGTCTGAGTCGCCGCGGGGCAACGTCTCAACGTTGTCGACCGTGAGCCCGGCCGAGGTGACGAAGTCGAAGTGGCCCTTGAAGAACTTGTACCTCGTGTACGTCTTGCGGTCGCTGAGCGCCATGTCGTATCCCGACGCCTTCACCCGCTCGTTGAGCGCCTTGGTGAAGAACGGGTAGTTGTAGTCGCCGACCATGAGCGTCGGTGCTCCGTCGCCGAGCCCCAACAGCTCGGCATGCGCCGCATGGATCTGCTTGCGCCGCAATGAGTTGAGCGCCGTCAGCGGGGCTGCGTGGAAGGAGGCGATGACGATGTCGCGGCGGGCTGCGGCATCCTGCAGGTAGGTTCCGATCAACCGCTCGTGCGCGGGTGCGAGCACCCGGTCGTGCATCGACTTCTTCAACTCGAACGCCCGGGTGTCGTTGAGCTCGAACCGGTCGCGTCGGTAGTAGACGGCCAGGCCCAGCCGGTTGCGCTTGGTGGCATCGGCGAGATGCATGCCGCCGAGCTCGGCAGGCAGGTCGGCGGTGTCCGCCTCCTGCAGGCACAGCACATCGGGAGCGAAGTCGCCGACGATGTCGCCGAGTTCACCGGTGGCGTGATTCTTGCGAAGGTTGTAGCTGACGACTCTGATCAGGGGAATCACTCCGTCGCGTGCGGGCACCGTTATCTTGCTGTGATCCTAACCATCGCGGCTGAACGCGCGGTGTTCGATGTGCGCGTGCCTCGCCGAGCAGGTGAGGAGATTCCGCCCGATTGCTGCAGGATGCCCTCGATACCAGTCTCTCACCGCTCGCGGAGGCCGTGCGAGCCGCGCTTCGCCTAGCCGCCGACCAGGGTCCCGACGATGCGTCGCACATGACGCTCGCGGGTATCGGCGCGTTTCGCGAGCGCGAGTGTGGTCAACTCGGCACGACGCGTGCCCGCCGTCATGGCCTCCCATGCCTCGCGCGCCCCCGGTCGCGCGGCGAGGGCCGCTGCCAGATCGTCCGGCACGATCAGGCGTTCGGCGCCGTCGAGCACGGTCCACATTCCGTTCGACTTCGCTTCGTCGACGGCTCGACGGCCGGCGGCCGTCATCCGGCCGTCTGCCTCCAGCGCCGCCACGCGCTCCTTGTTCGTGCGCGACCACGCACTGCCCAGACGTCGAGCCACGAACCAGAGCGCCGAACGCTCATCGTCCAGCTATCGCGACGACCCGTCGACCCAGCCGAAGGCGATCGCCTCGGTGATCGCCTCGTCGTAGCTCAGGGCCGGGCGACCGGTGGTTCGCTTCCAGAACACCAGCCAGACGCCTTCGCCCCGGTCGTGATTCGCCGCCAGCCACGCACGCCATTGCGCGGCGGTCTCGACGTGGATCGATTCGGCGTCCTCCCGTGCGACCATGCCGCTCAGGGTAGCGCGCACTGCTAGCGTCGAACGATGCGGCAGAGCATGACGGGCGGGAACATGAACGCCGTGGTGCGCGACGGCGACACCGTGCGTCGCATCAGTGGACCCTGGACGCCGTCGGTGCACCGCTACCTGCGCTACCTCGAACGCGCGGGAATCCAGTGGGTGCCGTCGCCGATCGGCTTCGACGGCGAGCTCGAGACGCTGAGCTTCGTCGAGGGCACGGTGCCGGAGTATCCGCTGCCGGACTGGGTGTGGACCGATTCAGCGCTCCAGCAGGGCGCGCGGATGCTGCGCCGGCTGCACGACGCATCCATCGGCTTCGGTCTCGACGACGCATTGTGGCAGTCGCCGGCGAAGGTGCCCGTCGAGGTGATCTGCCACAACGACTTCGCGCCGCACAACCTCGCCTTCCGTGACGGCACCATCGTCGGCGCCATCGACTTCGACATGTGCTCCCCGGGCCCGCGCATCTGGGATCTCGCCTACTTCGCCACGCGCATGGTGCCGCTCACCGGCGAGCCGCCCCCGAACGCTCCGGTCGGAAGCGATGCGCCCCGTCGCATCCGGTCGCTGCTGGATGCCTACGGACGGGATGCCGGCACCGTTCCCCTCACGCCCGAATCACTCGTGCGGGTCGCGATCACCCGGCTCCACGACCTCGCCGAGTTCTCCCGCGTCAAGGCGGACGAACTGCGCAAGCCCGCCCTGCTGGCTGACGCCGAGTACTACGAGCACGACGCCGCACATCTCGGCGGCATGCTCGAGGAGGGCCTCTTCGGCGAACCGTCCGCCTCCTGACGCGACCCATCGGGCTGCTGGCGCGCCCTGGCCCGGCGCGTACTCCGCTCGATGTACACGACGTGTCTCCCCGAGAAGCACGACAGTCGACGCCCGGAGCGGCAGAATGAGCCGTGGCGGTGACGCCCGGCCGATGCCGTCCGAGAGGAGAAGGTCATGATGTCCGCGAGATCCACGAGTCCCCGCGATCCGCTGCTGCGACGTTCACGCGAAGCTCTGAGCGCCCTGGGCGTTCAGTTCCTGCTGGGGATGGGCGCCAATTTGATCGGCGCGCCGCAGGAGAATCCGGCCGCGTCGCGCGCTATCGCCGGGGTCGTTCTCGGCTTGCACGTGCTCGTGGGCATCGGGGTGATCGTCGTGGCCGTGCGGGCTCTGATCACGGCGCGCAGACAGCGACTCGGCCGCAGCGAGGCGTTGTGGGCGCTGGTCGTGCTGAGCCTGACGTTCCTGTTCGGCGTCGGCACGATGATCACGGGCAACGACTGGCTGTCGTTCCTGATGGCCGCCGGCACCGCGGTCGCGGCGGCGCTCTACATCCGCACCGCCGTGCTCGGTGCCCGGTCCGCGAGCGTGCTCGCCGAAGGTTGATCCGCCTCACGATCACCTGAGGTACGCGTTCACGATCAGTTCGCCGCGGATCTCGCGCAGTCGCTCCAGCACGCGCTCGACCAGCCGGTCGCTGATCGTGGATGCGGCGACGTCATAAGGTCCCAGAGGCTTGAGCTTGCCACCGCGCACGCGCACCACCTCCCAGCCGGCCTGCCGCAGCAGCCGGTCTTTGCGGCGATCGCTCTGCTCGCGTCTTCCGACGTGCTCGAGGCCGTCGCGCCCCGTGGTGTCGTACTCGATCGCGACCCGCAACTCCCGCAGGATGATGTCGGGCCACACCTGGCACCGGCCGTGGAACGGCTGCGCGACTCGCACGGCGTTGCAACTCGCGTCCACCTCGAGCCTCTCGGTCAGTCGTCTGCGCAACTCCGGCTCGGCGGCGGAGGCCGGTCGCGGTGCCAGGGTGCTCACGAAGGGTTCGCCCACCGGTATCGCGCCCTCGTCCCCTCGCCCGCCCCGTGGTGGCCGATCGGAGCGCGCCGCCGGCATCCCGGTTCGACGTCGCCGGGTCCCACCCGAACCGTCGCGTTGCGGCACAGCGCGTGCTCCAAGGGCATCCATCGCGGCGATGATCTGACGTCTCTCCCGGTCCGTGGCCTCTTCACGGCACTCGGGACACCACGTCGAGCGACGTCGTGAGCCGTCCGGTCGCATGCGCTGCTCCCATGGCGTCGCCACGAACAGGTGGCCGACGTCGCACTGCCAGACCAGATATACCTCTGCGGCCGGCGGAATCTGCGTGAGCGTGACACCGTGATTGAACTCCGGGTGGTATTGCCGAACGAGCACGGGGTACTGCTCCCAGTCGGAGCGGTAGGTTCCGACCGGGTACGGCACGGCCGCGTCCTTGCTGCGCTGCCGGCGCGCCCACCACTGTTCGACCGGTTCAGGCACGGCGGCACGCTATCCCCTGCCTCCGACAAGCGCCGCGGGACGCCCTACCGGCTCAACGGAGCCAGGCGAACATCCGGTTGCCGATCCAGGCGAGCCCGAACCCGACCGCCCCGATCGACGCGACGCTGCCCATGTACGCGACGAAGAGATGGGTGAAGCCTTCCGCGGCGCCGGCCGCCGTCACTCCGAGGCCGATCACGGCGACCGCCGAGAGCAGTGCCGCAATGACGCCCAGGATCGAAAGCCGGGTGCGACACGGGTGTGTGGCGTGGCTGGCCGGGATTCCGACCAGAACGAAGCCGGCGGCGCATCCCCAGAAGCAGGCGACGAGCATCGCCGCGATCACGTCGCTCGGGCGATGCCACTGGTGGATCAGCGTGGCGACTCCGACCAGCACCGTGAACAACGACCCGAGAACCAGAGCCACCGGTCGCGTGCGCGCCGAGGCGACGAGGAACACGGCCAGCGCCGCCGCGGCCGCCGCGGTGGTGTGCCCCGACGGCAGCGAGTTGCTCAGCCCGTCGGCCACACCCGTCTGCGGTCGCACGAGAATGAGGTTCTTCAATATCTGGGTGCTCCCCAGCGCTGCCAGCGCGGCCGCCGCCGCCACCAGGCCCTGCCGCCATGCTCGCCGTATGACGACGATGACCACGACCAGCACAGCGCCCAGGCCGAGCGCTATCGCCGGCAGGGCGTCGAGCATCCAACCGCTCGCCGTCGTCAGCGGGCCCTGCCAGTTGGCCGCACCGTCGAACGCGTGCTCGTCGATCGACTGGCCGACATAGGTTCCGACGAAGAACGCGAAGAGCCCGGCGAGCGCGACGACGAGACCGAGCGCGCCGAAGACGAACGGCGCACGAGACGGAGTCGGACCGGGTCGCACAATCAACGACCTTCTCACATTCTGATGATCGTCTTCCTTGAATCGCCTGGACCGCCGATCCATGCGAACGGGTGGCCGACGGCACCCGAAAGCGGGGTGCCCGTGGCGGGCCGGCGGGCGCAGTTCGTCGATAGCCTGGATGCGGTCGTCGTGATCGCGCGGCGGCGGCCGTCTCAATGCTCGCTGAGGGGTCGACCCGTGAGACTTCTTACAACGGCGCTCCTCTGGGGCGTCGTCGTCCCGTCGGTGCTCGGCGTGCCCGCGATCGCGCACGCGTCGACCCCTGCCACACAGGAATCCGCCGGCGTGAGCGCAGTCGCGCAGGCCGCTCTCCGCAGCGCACCCGCGGCGCTGGACGCACTGGCCACCCTACCGGCCGACGGCATCGGCGCCTTCCTTGAAAAAGACGGACCTGCGTTGCTCGACAGGCTCTCCACTCCCAGCGCGATCGACCAGGTGGCCTCCTGGTGGAGCACGCTCCAGGCACCGGAGCGTAGCCGGCTGGAGCGCAAGGCATCCCCGCTGGTCGGCAATCTCGACGGGGTTCCGTTCGCCGTCCGCGCTCAGGTCAACGAGACCCGGCTGCGCGCTCGCATCGAGGCGGTGCAGCGTGCGGCATCGCACACCTTCGGCGTGGCCGCCCTCGGCGCCGTGTCCGATCTGGCGGCGCTGCGTGCGGTGAGCGAAGCACTCCGGACGCCCGACGGCGGACCGGCCCGATCGCTGATCACCTTTCAGACATCCGGTTCGATGCTCGCAGCCATCGCGATCGGGGATGTCGACAGTGCAACGGACGTCAGCATCCTCGTTCCGGGCATGCTCTACACGGTGCAAGGACAACTCGTCAGCTGGACCAGCGTCGCCGCCGACCTGTACACCGCCCAGAGCGCGGCGTTGCAACGCATCGGAGCGACGGGGCGCTCGGTGGCGACGGTCGCCTGGCTCGGTTACCACACGCCGGATATTCTCGGCGCCCTGTCGCTGAACGCGGCGCGACAAGGAGCCGATCGGTTGGAGAGCGTGCTGAGCGGACTGCGCGCGGTACGCGCCGAAGATCAGCCGTTCATCTCGGTCATCGCGCACTCCTACGGGTCGACCGCAGCGTTGCTCGCCCTGCAGCGCGGTGCCGTGAGCGTCGACGCGCTTGCGCTGCTCGGGTCCCCCGGCGGAGAGGTGGCGAGTGCGCACTCGCTCGACGTGAACGGCGGCAACGTCTATGTCGGGGCGGCCCGATTCGATCCGGTCGCCATCTGCGGATTCTTCGGAAGCAACCCGGATGACCCGGCCTTCGGGGCGCATCGGATGCCGCTGGGCGGCGGCGTCGACCCGCTCGACGGGGAACCACTGCTGCCGGTCACGGGGCACAACGGCTACTTCGTTCCGGGTAGTCAGTCGATGCTCAACCTCGCGCTGATCGGCATCGGCCGAGGATCGCTTGCCATGACGGATGCCCGGGCCGAGTCGGTCCGCTGAATCTCGTTACTTGCTATTGACAAGTAAACTTGCTCAAAGCAAGCTTGAGTCATCGGCAACGACCGGTTCATCGTCAAAGGAGACCGCACATGTCAACCGACATCTTCGTCAACCTGTCCACCACCGACCTCGGGCGTGCCAAGGCGTTCTACGAGGCCCTGGGTTGGAGCATCAATCCCCTGTTCACGGATGACAACGCCGCCTGCGTCGTCATCGACGAGCACGTGTACTTCATGGTGCTGACCCGCGAATACTTCACAACGTTCACCGACAAGCAGATCGTCGATCCGCACACGCAGACCCAGGCGTCCATCGCCTTCAGCCGTCCCTCACGGGAGGCGGTCGACGAGATCCTGCAGAAAGGGCTCGACGCCGGCGGACGTGAGCTGCGCGAGGCGCAGGACTACGGATTCATGTATTCCCGCGACCTGCAGGACCCGGATGGCAACGACCTCTCGTTCCTCTACATGGAGCCGAAGGCCGCCGAGCAGGGACCCGAGGCATACCTGGCCGAGCAGGCGCCCCAGGCGCCCGCGTCGGCATGAGCCGACCGGGATGGCAGCGCGCAAATACGGACAGTACTGCGGCGTCGTCAGCGCCCTCGAGCTGGTCGGGGAACGATGGGCGCTGCTCATCGTCCGCGACCTGCTCGTGGGGCCGCGCCGGTACTCCGATCTGAAGGCCGGGCTGCCGCGCATCCCCACCAACATCCTCAGCACTCGACTGAAGGAGTTGCAGGAAGGCGGCGTGGTGCGCCGCGTTCCCACGGTGCGCGCCGGATACGAGCTCACCGAATACGGGCGAGAGCTCGAAGACGTCGTGCTCGCGCTCGGACGATGGGGGTTCAAGGCGATGGGCGACCCGAAGGAGGGCGACATCGTCACCACCGACTCCCTCACGATGGCGTTCCGCACGGCCTTCCGGGCGGATGCCGCCCGGGGGCTGCCCGGCTCGACCTACCTGGTGCACGTCGGCGATGTCTCACTGGTGCTGCGCACCTCCGCCGACGGGTTGCGGGTGAACCCGCTGCACGGGCAGTTGCCCGCCGTGGCGGCCCGCCTGCGCGACGAGGATGCCGCTGCGCCCGACCTCGAGTTCGCGGCCGGCCCGGGCATCCGCCGCCTGATCTCCGGCGAGCTCAGCGCCTCGGATGCCGTTACCCGGGGCGTCGTGCACGTGCTGCGCGGCGACCCCGCGCTGCTGGAGCGCTTCGCCCGGACGTTCCATCTGGATCCGTAGGCGACCGGGCATCGCGCCGCCGTCGCGCCGCCGGGTGGGCTCAGACCCGCTCGAACACCGCCGCGAGCGCCTGGCCGCCGCCGATGCACATGGTCTCCAGCGCCAGCGTGCCGTCGAGTGCCGGCAGTTCGTGCGCGAGGGTGGCCAGCATCCGCAGCCCGGTTGCGCCGATCGGATGCCCGAGGGAGATCCCGCTGCCGCGCGGGTTGAGCCGGGGGTCTTCGGGGTCGATGTCCCAGTCGGCGATACACGCCAACACCTGCACGGCGAAGGCCTCGTTCAGCTCGATCAGGTCGAGGTCGGCCCAATCGATCCCTGCACGCTGCAGAGCGAGATTCGAGGCGGGAACCGGCCCGATGCCGAAGACTCGCGGGTCGACGCCGGCGACCGCCCAGGAGCGCAAGCGCAGCATGGGCGTCAGCCCGAGTGACGTCGCGCGCGCCGCCGTAGTGACGATGCAGGCCGCGGCCGCGTCGTTCTGTCCGCTCGAGTTGCCTGCCGTCACCGTGGTATCCGGATCGGAGCGCTGCAGCACGGGCCGCAGGGCCGCCAGCGCCTCCAGGGAGGTGTCGGCGCGCGGATGCTCGTCCCGGTCGACGAGGATGCCGCCGCGCCGGCCGGGCACTTCGACCGGCACGAGTTCGGCATCGAAAGCCCCGGACTGCTGCGCCGCGACGGCACGCCGGTGAGAGCGCAGCGCGAGCTCGTCCTGCGCGGTACGCGAGATGCCGTAATCACGCCGGATCGTCTCGGCGGAACCGACATTGCCCTCGGGCGTCGGATAGTCGCGTCCACCGACGGTCTCCCGTCCGCGGGAGAGCGCGTCGCGCAGCAGCAGTCCGCCGGCCGGCACACCACGCCTGCCTTGCTCGGTGTAGAGCGGCGCGTTCGACATCGACTCGGCGCCGAGCGCGATGACGACGTCGCTCACCGCGGTCTGCACCTCCATCGCAGCGTTCAGGGCGGCCTGCAGACCCGAGCCGCAGCGCCGGTCGAGTTGGTAGCCGACCGTCGACACCGGGAAGCCGGAGTTCAGCGCCGCCACGCGGCCGAACGATGGCGCCTCCATGGTGGGATACCCCTGCGACCCGATCACGCCGTCGACCTCGGCGGGATCGATACCGGTGCGCTCCAGTAGCGCACGCAGCACGGTCTCGGCCAGCTGCAGCGCATGCATCGGAGCGAGCGCGCCGCCCAGACGGCCCACCGGCGTGCGCAGCGGCGAGCAGATGACGACATCGCGCAGCTCAGGCATCCGTGCCGCCGTCCAGTTCCACGGTCAGAGAGGCATCCGTGGCCGCGATCACCTCCTCGAGCGTGACGCCGGGCGCCAGTTCGCGCAGCACGAGCCCGTCAGGGGTGACGTCGATCACTGCGAGGTCGGTGACGATGCGGTCGACGCATGAGCGTCCCGTGAGCGGCAGCGTGCACTGCTGCACCACTTTGGCCGAGCCGTCCCTGGCGACGTGCTCCATCACCACGATGACCCGTTCGGCGCCGTTGACCAGATCCATCGCGCCTCCCATGCCCTTGATCAGCTTGCCGGGCACGGCCCAATTGGCGATGTCGCCGCCCGCCGAGACCTGCATCGCTCCGAGCACGGCGGTGGCGATGCGGCCGCCGCGGATCATGCCGAAGCTCGTCGCCGAGTCGAAGAACGCCGCGCCGGGCAGAACCGTCACGGTCTCCTTGCCGGCGTTGATCAGCTTCGGGTCCTCCTCGCCCTCCCATGGGTAGGGGCCGACGCCCAATATGCCGTTCTCGGAATGCAACACGACATGCACGCCGTCGGGTAGGTGATTGGGAATCAGAGTCGGCAGTCCGATGCCGAGGTTCACGTAATCGCCGTCGCGCAATTCCCGCGCGGCTCGCGCGGCCATCTCGTCGCGGGTGCGTGGCATCGTCAGTCTTCCTCCGCATCGGAACCCTGTGCAGGTCGCGGGCGCACCGTGACCTTCTCGATCGGCAGATCGGTCGATTGCTGCGGAGTCAACTCGATCACCCGGTCCACGTAGATGCCGGGCAGATGCACATCGTCCGGGTCGATCTCGCCGGGTTCCACCAGCCGGTCGACCTCCGCGATCACCACTCGACCGGCCATCCCGGCCAGTGGATTGAAGTTGCGACAGGACTTCTCGAAGCGCAAGTTGCCGTGCCGGTCTCCGACCGCAGCACGCACCAGCCCGTAGTCCGTTCTGATCGCCGTCTCGAGCACGTATTCGCGGCTTCGGCCGAGCACATCGAACGGGCGCAGTTCCTTCGGCTCGCTCTGTTCGGCGACCGAGCCGTCCGCGGCGTACCGCACCGGCATCCCCCCGTCGGAGACGGCGGTGCCCGCACCGGTGGCCGTGTAGAAGGCCGGGATGCCGACCCCGCCCGCCCGCAGCCGCTCGGCCAGAGTGCCCTGCGGCGTCAACTCCACCTCGACCTCGCCGCCGAGGTACTGTCGTGCGAACTCCTTGTTCTCACCGATGTAGCTGGCGATCACCCGCCGGATGCGCCCCGCGGAGAGCAGTTCACCCAGCCCCCAGCCGTCGACCCCGCAGTTGTTGCTCACGACGGTCAGGCCGCCGACGCCCCGCTCCAGCAGCGCCCTGATCAGCACGATCGGCACCCCGGAGAGGCCGAAGCCGCCCACCGCCAACGATGCGCCCTGCGGGATGTCGGTGACCGCATCGGCGGCGGATGCATACGTCTTATCCATCGTGCTCCTGAGGGTTCGGCTCCGGGTTCGATTCGGAAGGCCCCGGCTGCGTGGTGTCGACCGCGTGGTCGGCGGTCGGCTCGGGCTCGGCGAACACCTCGCGAGCGATCGCCAGCGCGGAGTTCGCAGCCGGCAGACCCGCGTACAGCGCGGTGTGCAGGATGACCTCGGCGATCTGCGCGCGGCTCAGCCCGTTGCGCAATGCGGCGCGCACGTGCATCCGCAACTCGTTCTCGTGACCGCCGGTGATCAGACTGGCGAGCGTCGCGATGGAGCGTTGGGCACGGGTGAGCTGTGCTCGTGCCCACACCTCGCCCCACGCATAACGCGTGATGAAGTCTTGGAAGTCCGCCGTCTCCGCTGTGATCGCCGCATTGGACCGATCGACATGTGCGTCACCGAGCACCTGCCGCCGCACGGCCATGCCCACGGCGGCGGCATCCGGCTCGGGCTTGGACGGCTGACGGCCGTTCGCCTCCAGCAACTCCCCCAACAGTGCGGCCGCGCCGTCCGGATCCTCCAGCGGCACCAGGTGGGCGGCGTCCCGGAACTCGACGAACCGCGCACCGTGGATGCCGTCGGCCAGTTCGCGCATCGAGGCGCTGGTGCACACCACGTCATGGGCACCGGGTGCGACGATCGCCGGCGCACGCACTTCGGCCAGGTCGGCACGGCGGTCGAAGCCGCCCAGCGCCAGGCTGCAGAGCGCGTACGACTCGTCGTCGACATCGAGCAGCGCCTTCAGCGCGTGACCGCCCGGACCGTCCGGGTTGCCTGCCAGATATCCAGCGGCGAACCACCGCTGCGCGCTGCCGGCGACCAGCGAAGCGGTTCCGGATGCCCGTACCTGTGCGGCACGCTCGCTCCACGACTGCGCCGTGGCGATCCTCGCCCCCGAGCAGAACATCGCCAGGCTCAGCACTCGGCGCGGCGCGACGAGGGCGAGTTCGAGCGCGATGGCTCCGCCGAGCGAGTCGCCCGCGACATGGAATGCGCCGCCGCCGACCTCGTCGACGAGCAGCAGCACGGCCTCGGCGAGTTCCGCCACCGTGAACGGGTCACGGGCGGCGGGTGAGGCGCCATGCCCGGGCAGGTCGACGCGCAGGACGCGCACCGAGGAACCGGCAGCGCAGAGCTGTTCGACCACGCCGTCCCACAAGTGCGTCGTGGTGCCCAGCGACGGCAGCAGCACGAGCAGCGGGCTGGCGACCGCGTCGGCGGGTGCGGGCGACATCGCTCCGCGCAACCGTGGAACGGTCATCGTCACACCCCTTCGCCTATGCGGTCTTGGCGGTCGGCGCGTTCGGGGCCCTCCAGCGCCGCGAACCGTTCCAGCGCGGGATCCACCACCGCACCGGCGGCGGCGAGAGCGGTGTCGGGGGCGGTGTCGCCGTCCGCGTCGGGTGCGGGCTGCGACGCATCGGGAGCGTGCACGACCAGGTCGGCCGTTGCGCGCGCGAGCACCGCGGCGCTCTCGACGGCGAGCCGCAGCAGTCCCCGCCAGGCCTGCCATTCGGCGTGCCACTCGCCGGCGGGCCGTGCGTCGAAGCTCAGCGATGCGGTCTGCAGGGTGGCGATGAGCCCTCCCGCGCGCAGACCGTTCGCGATCAGGATGACGGCATCCACGGGATTCTTCTTGTGCGGCATCGCCGACGAGCCGCCGCCGTGTTCGGGCAGCAGAACACCGTCGCGCGCCGCGAAGGCGAGGCCACGGCCGATTCGGCCGGCGGCAGCGCACACGTGCCCGGCGGCCGCCGCGATCGAGAGCACTGGCGACCGGTCGGTGTGCCAGGCACGCCCCGGGTCGGCGAGGCCGAGCGTGCGCGCGAGCGCGGCGCGCAACAGTCGCGGGGCATCCTCGCGACCCGAGATCCGCACGAAGGCGCTTCCGGTTCCCACCGCACCGCCGAGTTGCACGGGGTACGCGAGGCCGCCGAGCGCCTCGAGCGCCGACGTCACGGCGTTCAGCCATGCTGCCGACTCCGCACCGAGCGTGGTGGGTTCGGCCGGCTGGGTGAGAGTACGAGCAATGACGGGGGTACCGCGCTGGACGTCGGCGAGCGCGGCGAGGGCGCGGCCCGCGACCGCCAGCTCGCGACCTGCTGCGGCGAGCGCGTCACGCGAGGCGAGCACGAGTGCGGTGTCGAGCACGTCCTGGCTGGTGGCGCCGCGATGAACGCGGTCGGCGTCGTCGCCGACCTGCTCGCGCAGCTGCCGAACGAGGTCGACGACCGCTACACCGTCGCGTCGCACCCCGTCACGCAGGGCGTCCCGGTCGATCCGCACCCGGTCGACGCGCGGAGCCGCGCCGCCGTCGAGTTGCGCCCAGGCGGAAATCAGCCCCTGCTCCACGGCGATCATCGCGGCCAGCACCGCATCGTCGCCGAGGCCTCCCCCGTCGGCTCCTGCCGGCTCGAGCAGGCCCCAGTCGAATGCGCCGTCGAATGCGCCGTCGGATGCCGCCGCGCGGTCAGCCACGTCCATCCCCGACGAAGTCGAGGAACACCGTCTCGTCCTCGCCCTGCAGTCGGATGTCAAAGCGATAGCTGCGCTCGGCATCCGGTTCGGCGATCAGCGTTCCGCGACGGCCGGCATCCACGCGGGAGAGGAACGGGTCGGCCTCGTTGAGCTCGGCTTCGTCGCCGAAGTACGCACGCGTGAACAGGTGGTGCAGCAGGCCGCGCGCGAAAACGGTGACCAGCAGGTACGGCGCCCTGCCCGAGCGAGTCGCGCCGGGCTTGACCGTGCTGAAGGTGTAGTGCCCGTCGCGACCGACCGATGCGCGACCGAAGCCGGTGATCGTGTAGCCGTCGCGGTGCAGGGTCCCGGTGCGTTCGATCGGTCGGCCCTCGGCATCCGCCCCCCAGACCTCCAACAGGGCATCCGGCACGGGTTCGCCCGCCCCGTCGAAGACGGTGCCGTGCAGCCGGATCGCGTCTGCGCGCCACGGCGGGACGACATCCGGCCCGCCCTCGTACGGCAGCGCGTAACCGAAGAACGGGCCCACCGTCTGTGACGGTGTCTGCAAGTATTCCGGTTCAGGCATGATCGGCGTCCTCCGGTTCCATCCAGGTGGACTTCGACCCGGTCAGCACGATGTCCCACCGGTAGCCGAGCGCCCACTCGGGTTCGCTCACGTCGTGATCGTATCCGGCGATCAAGCGCTGCCGAGCCGCAGGGTCGGCGATCGACTGATAGATCGGGTCGAGCGCGAACAGCGGGTCGGAGGGGAAGTACATCTGCGTCACGAGTCGCTGGGTGAACTGCGAGCCGAACAACGAGAAGTGGATGTGTGCGGGCCGCCACGCATTGCGGTGGTTCTTCCAGGGATAGGGACCGGGCTTGATGGTGATGAACCGGTACGAGCCGTCTGCCCCGGTGATCGCCCGCCCGACGCCCGTGAAGTTGGGGTCGAGTGGCGCAGGATGCTGGTCGCGCTTGTGCACGTAGCGGCCCGAGGAGTTCGCCTGCCAGATCTCGATCAGCTGGCTCCGCACCGGCCGGCCCTCGCCGTCGAGCACCCGGCCGGTCACGATGATCCGTTCGCCGAGCGGCTCGCCGCTGTGCTGGATGGTGAGATCGCTCTCCTCGACGCCGACGTCGGTGTGGCCGAACGCCGGCGAGACCAGCTCGATCTCCTCAGGGTCGGCGCGCACCAACTCGTGGGTCGGATGCCGAAGCACGGAGCTTCGATACGGCGCGAAGCCGCGGTCGGGATGCGCCGACAGCCGGCCCGCCGACCGGGTCGCCTCATGCGCGTCCGCGATCTCTGCGTCGATCTGTTCCTGCGTGATCACAGTCCCGCTCGTTTCCGGCATCCTTGACCTTTCCTAGAACGGGAGCCCGGCATACTGCTCGGCGAGCGTCGCACGGGCGTGCTCGGAGCCCACGGTGTACTCGAGTTGGCCGACCTGGCTGCGATAGCGGAATGCCCGCGCAGAGGGGTCCGGCACCTCGCGATGCACGTGCAGCATCTCGGTCATCCACTGCGAGAACTGCTGCACCTTCCATTGCCGGGCCAGGGCGGCCTCGCTGTATGCGCGAAGCGGCGCTTCGTCGCCGGCCTTTTGCGCGACGAGCGCACGGCCGAGCAGCGCGACGTCGGCGATCGCGGAGTTCAGTCCCTTCGCACCCGTCGGCGGCACGATGTGGCCGGCGTCGCCGGCCAGGAACAGGCGGCCGTACTCGAGCGTGGAGGCGACGAAACTGCGCATCGGAGTGATCGACTTCTCGGTGATCGGGCCCTCGCGCAGGCTCCAGCCGGTGCTGCCCAGGCGGGTCTGCAGCGCGGCCCAGATGCGCTCGTCCGACCAGTCGTCGATGCTCTCGTCCGGGTCGACCTGCAAGTACAGCCGGGAGACCTGCAGCGAACGCATCGAGTGCATCGCGAACCCGTCGGGATGCAACGCGTAGATCAGGTCGTCGGTCGACGGGGCGACGTCGGCGAGGATGCCGAGCCAGGCGTACGGGTAACCGCGCTCGAGCACCGTGAGCCCGGGGATCGAGGGCCGGCACACTCCGTGGAATCCGTCGGCGCCGACGACGAACCCGGCGTCGATGCGCTCGGTCGCGCTCGGCTCTCTGTCGTGCTCGCGGCTCTGGTCGGTGCCGTGCTCGAACGTGACGAACGGCGCATCCCCCTCGAGACCGTGCGGCGCCACGTTCTGCGCTTCGAATCGGATGTCGGAGCCGATGCGGTCGTGCTCGTCGAGCAGGTGCTTCACCAGCGCCTGCTGGCCGTAGACGGTGACGGTGCGGCCGACGAGGTCGAGGAAGTCGATGTGGTGTCGTTCGCCCTCGTGCTGCAGATAGATGCCGTGGTGGGTCAGCCCGCGCTCGTTCAGGTCGGAGTCGAGCCCGAGTTCGCGCAGGATGTCGACGGAGCCCTGCTCCAACACACCCGCGCGCACTCGGCCCAGGATGTACTCCCGCGACCGCTGTTCGAGGATCACGAACGGGATGCCGGCGCGGTGCAGGATGTGCCCGAGCAGCAGGCCGGCTGGGCCGGCGCCGATGATGACGACCTGCGTTCGCACGATCCGCCTTTCACGTCGATGGGCGAGGGTGCTTCAATCGTCGCCGGGGCACGGGCCCGACGGTCGTCCCTTTCCATTCAGCGGAAACAATTCGCCTCTTCAGCTCCGGGCGCCGAGGGCGCTTGAGATGCCGCGGGCCGCCATGCGCACGCCGAGGGGGAACTGCGGCTCGCCCGAACGCTCGGCGTGCGCGACGATCGAGACGGCCGCGATGATCGCGCCCGTCGCATCCCTTACGGGCGCTGCGACCGAGAAGGCTCCGCGCGTCATCTCCTCGACCGAGCGCGACAGCCCGGTGGCCCGGATGCTCGCCAGCCGCGATCGCAGTTCGTGCTCCTCGGTGAGGGTGTTCGGCAGGAACTTGCGGGGATGCTCGGCGAGCACGGCCTCCAAGACCTCATCGGGTGCGTGGGCGAGGAGCACGAGGCCGACGCCCGTGGCGTGCAGCGGCAGCCGGGTGCCCACGTCGCTGATCGCGCGCACGGCGCCGTGACCTGAGAGCCGTTCCAGGTAGACGACGCCCGTTCCATCGCGCACGGCGAGGTGCACGTGTTCCCCTGTCGCATCGAGCAGGTCTTCGAGGTACGGGCGCGCCAGCTCGCGCAGCCGGCGCGCGGTCGGCTGGCGCACCCCCAGCCGCCACAGCTTCATACCGACGCGGTACCGGCCGTCGTCACCGCGCACCAATCCGCCCCATTCGACCCACTCGGCCAGCAGTCGATGCGTGGTGGAGACCGGCAGTCGCGCGCGCCGCGCGACCTCGCTGAGCGTGAGTTCGTCGCCCCGCTCGAACGCGTCGGCGATCGCGAAGGCGCGTTTCGCGACGCTGCGCTCGTCGCTCGCCCCACCGGCCATGCGGCAAGCTTAACCGCGCGCTCGCCTGCCGCCCCAGACGTCGGCTACGGCGAGACCTCATCGAGATGCCGGTTGCGGGTGTGCTGGGTGAACTGCACGAGGATCGCGGCGACCACGAGGAACCCGGAGATGAGCAGCAGAGCACCCAGCACGGACAGCTGCGGGATGATCGGCGCGATCACCAGGATGCCGATGCCGCCGCCGAGGTGGCCGACGCCGTCGACCAACGCGAATCCGGTCGACCGCGCCCTCGTGGGAAAGTTCTCCGCCGTGAGCGCATAGGTCGGCGAGACCCAGAGGTTGAACCCGGCGAAGATGAGCATGGCGCCGAGGAACGTCACGGCGATCTGCGTGCCGGCGAATGCCACGACGAAGGCCCCGATCAGCGTGACGGCCGCGCCGATCGGCAACCAGTATCGACGTTCCAGCTTTTCGACGATGAACGACATCACGATCGCCTCGATGACGAACCCGATCGTGCCTACCGCAGCGATCACTCCCGCCTCCGGCGGCGGATAGCGCAGCGAGGTCAGCACGGAGGTGAATCCGGACGCGTATGAGTACACCGTGATGTATCCGATGAACCACATGATCAGCAGCAGGATCAGCCGCCGCAGATAGATGCGGCTACGGAACAGATCCGCGTAGGGCACCCGGGCGGCTGCCGGTGTCGTCATCGGCACGGCGGAGAGGTCGGGTTCGGTGAGCGGGCCGCGCCGCCGCGCCCGTTCTTCCATGTCGCGCACCACGGCATCCGCGTCGGCGTCGCGTCCCCGGCTGACCAGCCAGCGCGCCGACTCCGGCAGCTGTACGCGCAACAGGATGGCAACGACGGCCAGCACCGCGCCGATCGCGTACATCCAGCGCCAGCCGGTGGAGAAGCCGGCGCCGGCGAGCGCGAACGGAAGCCCGAGCGGCCAAGGCGCCGGCGAGGTGGTGAGCAGCAGCCCCAGCCAGATCCCGAAGAAGGCGCCGAGCGCCGACATGATGAAGATCACGGTGGTGAACTTCGCGCGCGCACGGCGCGGAGCGACCTCGTTGATGTAGGTGTTCACGATCGCGAGGTCGGCGCCGATCCCCACGCCGGTGACGATACGTGAGATGACGAAGTTCGAATAGTCGGGCGCGAGCGCGGTGTAGAGCGAGCCGAGACCCGTGATCAACATGGTGATCAACAACATGTTGCGGCGGCCGATCCGGTCTGCCACGGGGCTGAGCACCAGGGTGCCGACGACATAGCCGACCAGGTTGAGCGTCACGGGAAGGGGAAGCGAAGACAGGGCGTCTTCGGGCGTGCAACCCTTGACCAGTCCGAGGCAGGTCTGGATGAACGACACGTTGATGTCGAAGATGTCGTAGAAGGTGAAAAGGAATCCCAACCCGATGATCACGATGAACGAGGGCGAGAGCGACCAGGAGCGGAGCCTGTCGAGCCGCGCCAGGAGTATGCGCGAGCTTTCGGGAATCGGTTGTGCGGTTTCGCGCGTGTCAGCCATCTCGTCAAGCCTTCTTTCACATCACTGTGGACGGAGGCAGTGTGTCGCCGGTCGAGGATCATGATCGTGCGCTCTGCTCGACCGACGTGACGCTGTCGACCGTACTGTCCCACATGGCCCGGCCGTGTGGGGGACAACTTCCGCTCAGTGGAAGAGTTTTCGCGAGAGCGCAGCCTCGAGGATCGCGTCGACGATCGCGCGAACATCAACGGGGTCGTGCTGCCCGGCTACGGCGACGACCGGTTCCACGCGCTGGTGGATGCGTTCCTCGACGCGAGCCCCGCAGGGCGCTGACGAAGCGCCGGCCGCAGCTCAGACTCAGCCTCTGCCGAGACTGCCGCTGAGCCGCGTGTGGAACCGACTGCTGTGCTCGTTCATGCCGAGAATGGAGACGGTCTTGCCCCGGCGCTGGTAGCGCGTGGTGATGGCGTCGAGGGCAGCGACCGTGGAGGCATCCCAGATGTGCGAGTCGCTCAGGTCGATCGTGACCTGCGCCGGGTCTGCGGCATAGTCGAAGCGGTGGGTGAGGTCGTTGCTGGTCGCGAAGAAGAGCTCGCCCTCGACGCGGTAATGCACCTCAGCCTCGTCGGGCTGCGTGCGAGTGACCGTGGCGAAGCGGGCCACTCGGCGAGCGAAGATGACCATCGCTGTGATCACGCCGACGATGACGCCGATGGAGAGGTCGTCGGTGGCGACGACCACGATGACGGTGATCACCATCACGGCGGTCTCGCCGATCGGCATCCGTTTGAGCGTCGCGGGGCGGATGGAATGCCAGTCGAAGGTGCCCACGCAGACCATGATCATCACCGAGACGAGTGCGGCCATGGGGATGTCGGCGACGAGGTCATGGAAGGAGACCATCAGGATCAGCAGGAACATGCCGGCCGAGAAGGTGGAGAGGCGGGTCCGGGCACCGGACTCCCGCACGTTGATCATGGTCTGGCCGATCATGCCGCAGCCGCCCATGCCGCCGAAGCAACCGGAAACGAGCTGGGCGATGCCCTGACCGACCGATTCGCGGGTCTTGCTCGACCCGGTTTCGGTGATGTCGTCGACGAGCTTGGCGGTCATCAGCGATTCGACCAGCCCGACGAGCGCCGCAGCGAGAGCGAACGGCCCGATGATCGTCAGCGTCTGCCAGGTGAACGGGATGTGCGGAAAGAACAGCTGAGGAAGGCCCTGGGGCAGCGATCCTTCCTGGCCGACCGTGGGTACACCGATGCCGCCGGCCATGGTGATCGTGGTGATGACGATCACCGCGACCAGCGGCGCGGGCACGACCTTGGTCAAGCGGGGGAAGAACACGATGACCAGGATGCCGAGCGCGACGAGCGGATAGACGATCCACGTCACGTCGGTCAGGTGCGGCAACTGGGCCACGAAGATCAGGATCGCCAGGGCGTTGACGAACCCGACCATTACGCTGCGGGGAATGAAGCGCATCAGCCTGGCCAAGCCGACCGCGCCGAGGATGACCTGGAGGATTCCGGCGAGCATGACGGTCGCCACGAGGTAGTCCAGACCGTGCTCGCGGGCGACGGGAGCAACCACGAGCGCGATCGAGCCGGTCGCGGCACTGATCATCGCGCGGCGCCCTCCGGTGATCGAGATGACCATGGACATGATCACCGAGGAGAACAAACCGACGCTGGGCGCGACGCCGGCGACGATGGAGAACGAGATCGCCTCGGGGATCAGCGCCAGCCCGACGACGAGACCGGCCAGCAGTTCGCGGGTCAAGACGCGCGGGCGCCGCAGCGCGTCGAGAACGCGAAGGTTGCCGTCGTCGGACGGCACGCCGATCGTGGCGGCGAGCACGAGTTGTTTGAGGCCGGAGGCCATGGGATCTCCTGGGTGCGTCGGGCAGGCGGCCGCATCCTGACCGGATTCCGATGGCCGCGGCCCGCAACCCTACCCTAATGTAAGAGTAGGCTTCAGCGAGAGGAGGCGATCGATGACGGAATCCGGATCGGATGCCATGCACATCGGCGAGGTCGCCGAGCGTACCGGACTGTCTCACCGCACGATTCGGCACTACGAAGAGGTCGGGCTGGTGACACCCTCGGGGCGTACCGTCGGCGGCTTCCGGCTTTACACGGACGATGACGTGGAACGTCTGCTCCTGATCCGGCGCATGAAGCCGCTCGGCTTCGCCCTCGAGGAGATGAAACAGCTCCTCGGCGTCGTCGACGCCCTGCGGAACGACCCGTGCGACCCGACCGCCCGCGCGAGCGTCAGGGATTTCATCGCCGAGACCCATCAGCGACGCGAGAGGCTCGCACGACAACTCGCGATGGCCGACGAGTTCCGGGCGCTCCTGACGTCGCTAGGCGACTCGGACTCTCCCGGCTGACTCGGGTCTCCGCGCCTAGCCGCGATGCAGGTGACGCGCGATCAGGCTGAGGTCTGCCGCGCCCGACCGCCCGTCGGCGGTATTCGCCTGATGCCAGTACGGATACGGCAGCGGGGTCGCACTCGCCTCGTCGAGGCGAGCGATCTCGGCATCCGTCAGCCGAAGGTCGGCACAGCCGAGGCTGTCGCTCAACTGCTCTTCGGTGCGAGCGCCGACGATGACGGAGGTGATGCCCGGCTTCGCGAGCGTCCAGGCGAGCCCGACCTGGGTCGCCGATACGTCGCGGTCCTTCGCGATCTCGACCAGCACCTCGATCGTGTCGTAGAGGCGGTCCTCGTCGTAGATGGGCGGCTCACTCCAGCCCTCGAAGCGGCGCGAGCCTTCCGGCGCATCCTGGCCGCGGCGATATTTTCCGGTGAGCAGGCCGCCGGCGAGCGGGCTCCAGACGAGTATGCCGACGCCCTGATCGAGCGCGATCGGCACGAGTTCGTTTTCGGCGTCACGGGACTGCAGCGAGTAGTAGATCTGCTGGCTGGCGAAGCGCTCGAAGCCGTGCTTGTCGGAGGCCCACAGCGCTTTCATCAGGTGCCAGCCCGAGAAGTTGGATGCTCCGATGTAGCGCACCTTGCCCGAGCGCACGAGATCGTCCAGCGCCGCGAGAGTCTCCTCCAGCGGGGTGGAGCCATCCCATCCGTGCAGTTGGTAGAGGTCGATGTAATCGGTGCCGAGCCGTCGCAGGCTGGCCTCGGCCCCACGGATGATGTGGTGACGCGAGAGGCCGCCGTCGTTGGGCCCGTCGCCCATGCCGCCGCGCACCTTCGTCGCGATGAGCATCTGGTCGCGTTTGGCCCCGAGCGCCTTGCCGAGGATCTCCTCGGAGGCGCCGCTCGAATAGACATCGGCGGTGTCGATCAGGTTCACGCCGGCCGCCTGGGCGACGTCGATCTGGCGGCGGGCGCCATCCACATCGATGTGACCCACCGGGCTGGCCCACCCGGTTCCCGCGAAGCCCATGGTGCCGAGGCTGACGGTGGACACCTGAAGACCGGTCTTGCCCAAATGGCGATATTCCATGG
>DATMTS010000024.1:0-27102 GCA_035564555.1 Humibacter sp. | reverse complement strand
GTGTTATGGCGGCCCAGAAGGGCCTTGAAGCTGGACAGAAGGCAGTCGGCGCAGTGCGCACCGCTGCGGCAGATGCAGCCGGTGACGGCGCATCGGGAAGTAACTAGGAGTCAGCATGGCGAACACGCAAGCTCAGGTCCGCACTTACGGCAATTGGCGTCGACCGACGACACCCGGCCTGTTGGGGCTGGGAATGGTCGGGACGATCGTGCTCCTGGCAGGCCTCGTCGCGACGGTCATCACCGTCATGTTCGGCGGCCTGCTCAACGGCGTGATCGTATTCGCCATCATGGCGGGCTTCCTCCTGACCGTCGCGGTGAAGGACAAGCACGGGCAGAGCGCGCTCACCCGCACGACCAACCGTCTGAACTGGACGCGCGCCCGCTCGTCCGGCTCTAATCTGTACCGCTCCGGGCCTCTCGGCCGAACCGATTGGGGAACCGCGCAGCTGCCCGGACTTGCAGCCCAGTCGCGGCTCAGCGAATACACCGACTCGTACGGACGACCGTTTGCGATGATCTACGTGCCCTCGGCTGGCGACTACACCGTCGTGATCGGCACCGAGCCCGACGGTGCTGCGCTCGTCGATCAGGAGCAGATCGACAGCTGGGTAGCCGACTGGGGCCACTGGCTGGCGAACCTCGGCGACGAGGCGGGCATCGTCGCCGCTGCCGTGACGATCGAGACGGCCCCCGACACGGGCCGTCGCCTCCGTGGCGAGGTCAACCTGAACATCGACCCGGAAGCACCCGCGTTCGCCCAGGCAATGCTCCGCGAGGTCGTGGCCAGCTACCCGTCCGGATCCGCAACCGTGCGCGCGTACGTCTCCATCACGTTCGCGGCGGCCACCCGCGCCAACGGTCGACGTCGCGATGCCGACGAGATGGGGCGCGAACTCGCCGCCCGCCTCCCTGGCTTGACGCAAGCATTGTCGGCAACTGGCGCGGGTGCTGCGCGCCCTCTCGGGGCACAGCAGTTGTGCGAGGTAATCCGGATCGCGTACGACCCGGAGATTGCAGAACTGATTGACGACGCGCACCAGTCCGGCGAGCCGTTCGAACTGCGCTGGTCCGACGTCGGCCCTTCGGGTGCTCAGGCGAACTGGGACAGCTATCGGCACGACTCTGCACTCTCGGTGACCTGGCAGATGACCGAAGCTCCGCGCGGCATCGTGCAGGCCAACATCTTGACCCGGTTCCTTGCCCCGCACCGCGATATCGCGCGCAAGCGGGTGACCTGGCTGTACCGGCCGATCGACGTCGCGCGCGCGGCGGCGATGGTCCAGTCCGACTTGCGCGCCGCGAGCTTCAACATGACTTCCAGCGACCGGCCCACCGCCCGCGACGTCGTGGGAACGCGCGCCGCGATGGCGACGGCGGAAGAAGAGGCCAACGGTGCCGGCCTGGTGAACTTCGGCATGGTCGTCACCGCTACGGTGACCGACCCGAGTCGCGCGGCGGACGCGAAAGCGGCCATCGAGAACCTGTCGGCCACGGCCCGCCTTCGGTTGCGGGTGGTCACGGGCGCTCAGGATTCCGCATTCGCGGCGGCGCTCCCACTCGGGATCGTGCTGCCTAAGCACCTGAAACTCCCTGCCGAGCTGCGAGGGGCGCTCTGATGACTACCTGGTTCAAGAAGCTGTCCCGCTCGAGCAACCATGCCGAGCGGGCCGCTGCGCAAGCGGCAGTGCCAGCCGCGGTTACGCCGCGGCGTCCACCGGCCCGGGGTTACGCGGGCCGCGGCCGCGGCGAGACGATGGTGATTTCCGCCGCCCCGGAGTGGCGCGGCACCACCGTTCAGGTCTGCGGCCTCTGGCCCTTCGGTGTCGGCACGGGCGCACCGATGATCGGTGTGCCGCTTGGGCGGCACCTGGCCAACCGGGGAACTGTCTGCTGCGACCCGATTTCGTGGTTCCAGCGCGCGAACCTGATTTCGAACCCGTCAGCGTTCGTGCTCGGCAAGCCGGGACTGGGCAAGTCGACGATCGTGCGGCGCATGGCGACCGGCCTTGCCGGATACGGCGTCCAGCCGCTCGTGTTGGGTGACTTGAAGCCCGACTACGTGGATCTAATCGAAGCCCTCGGCGGTCAGGTGATCCGCCTCGGCCGCGGTCGGGGATTCTTGAACATCCTCGACCCGGGAGAAGCGAAAGAGGCTTCCCAGCTGCTCCGCGACGCGGCCGATAAGGAGCGCGCGGCCGCGGCTGAGGAAGAGGCCGAGCTCGCGCAGCTGCGCTCCCTCCAAGTGCCGGAGGATCCCGAACGCGCACAGCTGATCCGTGAACGGATCGCCGCCCTGGTCGGGTCGATCACGACCCGTGCGGAGCGTGCAAAGCGGGACGACGAGCTGGCGGCGGAGGTCCTGCAGGACGCTCATGGCCGCCGCCTCACGATGGTGTCGGCGCTGCTCACGATCATGCGCAAGACGCCTCCGACAGACCGTGAGGAAACGATCGTCGACCGGGCCTTGAAGCTGCTCGACGAGCAGCACGACGGCGTGCCTGTATTGAAGGATCTGCTGGACCTGATCCGTCAGGCGCCGCCCGAGCTGCGCGCCGTGGCGCTGGACCGTGGCGACCGTGCCCGGTACGACGCGATCACCGAGAACCTGGAAGCCTCCCTCATCGGCCTGACCACCGGAGGCCGCCTGGGCGAGCTGTTCTCCAAGCAGACCTCGACGCCGATGCGCCGGGACCGGCCCGTCGTCTACGACGTGTCGACCATCGACGATTCGGAGACGGACCTGCAGGCGGCCGTCCTGCTGGCGTGCTGGTCGGCGGGGTTCGGCACGGTCAACGTGTCGAACGCTCTCGCGGATGCAGGGCTGGAACCGCGCCGCCACTACTTCGTCATCCTCGACGAGCTGTGGCGGGCACTGCGCGCCGGCCGCGGCATGGTCGACCGGGTAGACGCGCTGACCCGCCTGAACCGTCAGCGAGGCGTCGGCATGGCGATGATTTCGCACACGATGAGCGACCTCATGTCGCTGCCCACCGAAGAGGACCGAATGAAAGCGGCCGGCTTCGTCGAGCGCTCCGGCATGGTCATCTGCGGCGGCCTTCCCTCCAAGGAGATGCCGCTGCTCAACAGCGCCATCAGCATGTCCCGCGCCGAACAAGAAATGCTGCAGGGCTGGCAGGACCCACCCGCCTGGGACCCCATCACCGGCCAGGAAGCTGACCCTCCCGGCCGCGGCAAGTTCCTGATCAAGGTCGGCGGTCGCCCCGGGATCCCACTGACCGTGGAGCTCACCGACGCCGAGTTGCACATCAACGACACGAACAAGTTGTGGCACGCCGTGTCCCGCACGGGCACGGTCGGCCGCGCCGAGGTTCCGGCATGAGCCCCACCAACCGCATCAAGGAACCATCCGCTGCCGGCGACGGTGCTCTGGTCTGGGTGTTCATCGGCATCGTCGTTGTCCTCGTCGGCGGCCTCTGGGTCGCCGTCACGCTCGGCTCCAAGCTTGACGGGGTGAACCCCGGCCTGCCGCTGAACCCGTTCACGGTGTTCTTCGGCACGTTGAAAGGCACCTACGTGTGGCCGCCATCGGCCACCTGGATCCTTATCGTCGCCGCGGCGATCGTCGTTGCCCTCGCGATCCTGATCATGGTCGCGATCGCCAAGCGCCGCCGGCGCCGGTCCCGCGTCGACCACGCAGCCGGTCACATGGGCCGCGGCCGCGACCTGGCCGCGCTCTCCACCAAGGGTGCAAAGAGCACCGCGCAGCGGCTCGGCGTCGCCGGCTGGCTCGGCGTGCCGATCGGCATCACCGTCGCAGGCCGTCAATGGCTCTACGGCTCCCCCGAGGACATGCACGTCGACGTATGGGGGCCGCGTACCGGTAAAACGACCTCCCGGGCAATCCCCGCGATTCTCAGCGCCCCGGGCGCTGTCATCGTCACCTCAAACAAGCGCGACGTGCTCGACGCGACCCGCGACGTCCGTGCTCAGAAGGGCACGGTCTGGGGGTTCGATCCGCAGGGGATCGCGCTGGAAGCGCCGTCGTGGTGGTGGAATCCGCTGTCCTACGTCACCGACGAGGAACAGGCGGCGAAGCTCGCCAACCACTTCGCCTCCGGCTCCCGCGCGGGCGACGCCCGCGCGGATGCGTACTTCGACCCTGCCGGGCAGGATCTCCTCGCCGGGCTGCTCCTGGCGGCCGCTCTCGACAACCTGCCGATCACTCAGGTGTTCACCTGGACCACCCGGCCCAGCGACGAGAAGGCGATCGACATTCTCCGCGACCACGGCTACGACCAGGTGGCCGATGCGGTCGCCGGCTACGTGTTCGCCGCACCCGATCAGCGCTCCGGTGTCTTCGGCACGGCGCAGCAGATGGCGTCCTGCTTGAAGAGCCGGAAGATCGCCGCCTGGGTCACCCCGACCGGCGGCAACTTCGCCGGCGACCGGCGGCCGCACTTCGACCCCCACGTGTTCGTTCGCAGCTCGGACACGCTCTACAGCCTCTCCAAGGAGGGCAAAGGCACCGCCGGCCCTCTCGTCACCGCGCTCACCGCAGCGACGATCGAGGCCGCGGAGCAGCTGGCCACCAAGCAAGCGGGCGGCCGACTGGCGACGCCGATGCTGGGTGTGCTCGACGAAGCAGCGAACGTGTGTCGCTGGGAAGCCCTGCCCGACCTGTACTCGCACTACGGGTCGCGCGGCATCGTCCTAATGACCATCCTGCAGTCCTGGTCTCAGGGCGTCGAGGTCTGGGGCCGCAACGGAATGCGCAAGCTCTGGTCCGCCTCGAACGTCAAGGTCTATGGCGGCGGCGTGGCCGAGACCGAGTTCCTGAGCGAAATGTCGCAGCTCATCGGTGACCACGACAAGCGCACCGCCTCCGTTAGCGTCGGCCGCGGAGGACGCTCCACGTCAAACTCGATCCGTCGTGAACGCACGATGGACGTTGCCGACCTGGCCGCGCTTCCGCGCGGCCGCGCCGTGATGTTCGCCTCAGGCGCTCCGGCGACGCTGGTTGAGACCGTCCCGTGGATGCGCGGCGACCAGGCCGACGCGGTACGCGCGTCGATCGCCGCCCACGACCCCGCCAACGCCCCCTCCGTAGCTCCTGCCGCCGCTCCCAGCCCGTCTGATAGCTCAAGTAGCGCACAAGCCTGGCTCGACGCGGCCGCGTCACGAGAGGACCGGCTGTGAGCTACGAGGACGACATGCGCGACGACGAGTTCGACGAGCAGAGCACGGCTGTCGACGATGCCGGCGGTACGCCTGAGCCGGACTTGTTCTACGGCTCAGTCGACGAATTTGTGCGCGAGTACCTGATCAAGGTCTACCGGCGTCCTGTGGGCGCTCAGGGCGGCATGAAGTGGGCTGCACGCTGGTGGGAATACCCCGAAGCGCTCAGCAGACTCGACGCGCTCTGGCGCGCCTGGGAGCATCTACGGCTCGACCCGGCTACCGGGATGAGCGTGTGGTGGCGTGATCACGCTGACCATCACATGCCGGCACTACTCAGCCCAAACGGGCCCTTCGCCGCGTCCGACGATCAGAACAAGCGCGGCGAGCCCCTGCCCTACGAGGCACCGCCCGCCGGCCTGTTCCCCGACATGCGCCGGCTCGACTGACGATCGACTAGCAGCTGCTGGATCGTGTCCTCGACGATCGGGAGCGGAGTCCATCGCGGGAACAGGTTGTCGAAGTCCCGTTGCGTGAATCCGAGTCCGGCAGCTGTGGGATTGAGCTGCACGCGGCCGTCGTCGGTGTAGATGTGGCGGTCATCCGTCCACAACAGGTAGGGCTGTTGGCGCTGCAGTTCCTCCGTCGCTGTGAGGGTGATGTTCGTCTCGACGACCTCGAGAATCCGCGCCTGCTTCGCCTGGAAGCCGACCGCTAGAAAATCCGGGTCGGGATCCGCCTCTCCGATGGGCTCCACCCGATAGAGGGCGCTGACCCCTGTCATCCGCGATACGGCCGCCGCGAAGACACGCGCGAGCTCACGGTCAACGGTGAAGTAGACCCGATCGCGGCGTGACTCCTTCAACCCCAAATCCGCGAGGTTGCCGACAGCGTTCGTGTGCGACGGCGGTAGCAGCCGGCCGCCGACTTCCAAACCCGCCGCGCCTCCGTGCCACAACGTTAGGGTCCGCACTGCGTCTCGCGCAGTGCGGCGTCGTTCCTTGCTCGCTCGAGCCTTCCCCATGCTCAGGCCTACTCGCCGACGATCGCGTCAGTGGGCCCCACCACGGGGGCGAAGGTCGGCACCTGCGCGCTCGAGCAGGCCTCGAACGCGCTGAATCGAATACCCCGTTATCTTCTGCAAGTCACGAATGCTGAGGCCAGTCTCGTAGAACGCCCGAAGCTGTTCGCCGAGGGCTTCGGCCACTTCTCCGTCAAGTCGCTCGTAACGACCAATGGCCGGGGCTTCAATTTCACCGCCACCATAGCCACGGTGGGCTTTGCCGCGTGGCTCAAGATCCTCGTCCGCCTCGTCTCCCCACAAGGTCCAGCCCTTTCGCGCATGCCTAGAGAACATCTCCAGGAAGGGGCCGGGTGAGCACGCTTCGATGAAGGGGTATTGCTCATCGGGCTTGCGGCTGTGCTCGCGCTTGCGGGTCTCAATCATGTTGACCTGCGAACGCGCGGGCGGCAAAGTTCGCATGCTTCCGCGCACACCGAAAAGCAGAATCTCGGTGACGTTTCGGAAATAGAATCCGACGCCTCGACCATCCGGCCCTCCGTCCTTGCGGCGCTTTGCCCAGATGACGTTTGAGACGTAGCGGAAGCCCCAGGCCTCCATGACGGCGATTCCCTCGGGAAGCAGTGCATTGGGGACCCAGAGGTATAGGTGTGCATCTTTCGCCACCACCTCGTTCACCGGGAGGGCCTTAATGGCGTCGAGATCCATCGTGCTGTAACGGTCGAGTCGGCGATGCTCTGGTGCAACCTTGCCCGTCCGGTTGGCGAAGCGCCACGGCGGGTCAGCAAGGACCGTTTTGAAACCACCGTCGATGCGCGGCAAAGGTGGAGCTTCGACTTCATCCCGCAGCGGCTCGGCTTGCGTACGGGTGGGTTCAGGTGCAGTCAAAGTCACGGCTTCTCCATTTAGATCTTGGTTAGTACCAGATTAGATCTTGGAGGGACCCACCGACAATCAGCTTACCGGCGAGTCCCGTGCCTCGATTTTGGGCGGCCGACCAAGTGCTGTGATGTTTGCAACGAAGGCCGCCACGTGCTCGCGCGCACGCTCACCTACGTCAACGAACACCAACCAGATGGGCTCCCCAAGCCCTTCCACTACGTATGGCTTGGGCAACTGGGCATCAACTGCAACGGTGACGGGATAGACAAGGGCCACAGGTGCGCCCTCCCAAGCGGTGTGCTGACGGTAGGCGGCGAGCTGATACAGATCACTCCGGGACACGCGGAGCTTAGGTCCGCCGGTGCTCTGGACGAGGTCGGTGTCGGTCCCGCCGATTCCGAGTGCATCCTTGTACTTCGCATCCAACAGGCTTACGCCGCTGGCAGTAGCGAGGACGAAATCCGGATCGATACTCGATGATCGCAGCCGCACTCGCGTGGCATCGTAGTATTTCGCCGTCGGACGGCGGGTCCCGTCCAGAGTGAATCCGGCCGTACCTTCCAAGATGCCCCGCACGGCCTCCTGGAAAAGGTGCGGCATGCTCCATAGGAACGAGTCGACCTGCGCGAGGCCGAGGTGCTGGCCGAGAAATCTGCCTTCGAGGAGATCCTGCGTGGTCGCGAGGATGCTCTCGTAGTGCCGCTCCGGGCCTCTCACGCTTGTTGCTCTCAACTGAGCGGCGCTAATCTCCACATCGGCCACCTCGGCGAAACGAGGCATCGCGCCGGCTACTGCGTGGCGCACAGCTCGGCGGGCGGCTGGAACTGGGAGCGTCATGGCAAGTTTCGCCACCCGGCGTAGACCCGCCTTCAGTACACGGTTGTTGGCGGTGTCAATGGTGCGTTCGGTCACGACGCACGGAATTTCGTTGGCTCGACCAGAGGTGAGGCTGCGAGCCATATACGGGCCGATGAGGACTCGGCCGCGAACTCTTCCGTCGAGGGTTACTCGGTGGCTGCGGTAGGACCTGCGAAGCCATCGCGTGGCGAAGTCGCTTACGGAGTTCACGTACCAGATGAGCAGAGTCGCGATGGGGTCATTGTGCTGGCTGTCGATCCCGACACGAGCCCCTTCGGGTCGGCGAAGAGCATCGACCCGCTGGCCGTAGGCATAGTCCGCCAGAAAAACAATGTCCACACCCGGGAGCTTTGGCTCGATGCGGACGGTCAGGTCGATCTCGCGGCTTCTCGTACGGGCTATGCCGGATAGGGCGTCCGCTTTCACCTTCCACCCGACGTCGCCGGGCTGTTTGCTGATCGTCACGCCGAGCGCTGCCCAAAAGCCCTCGTCGACGAGCTGTGCAACTTGGTCGTCAATGACGCTCTCGCCGTATTCGCTAAGCGTGAGGACCTCGATGCGTGCGCTCACTGAGGCTCGCTGTCCTCCTCGATAGAGCCTCCTGGCTGCGCGCCGCTCGATGCGGGAGCAGTCCGATGCAGAAGAGCAAGATGCAGCGCATCCACCTGGTCGTGCGCTGGTGTAGTCAGGTCGATCGAAAGTTCCCCAACGAGGGCGGCCAGGTCACCTTCGTCGAGTTCTCCCTCTAGCGCGTATTCGCCAAGCAATGGGAGAACCTCGTAGACGAACCGCGAAGACAGCTCTCGAAGACCCTCATCGAGGTCCGCCGCTGTACCAGAGGGCAGGTAATAGCTCGGGCCGACCTGAATTCCCGCCGACGAACCGCCGAGCGCGTCGTGAACGGCTGCAAACAGCAGCAACGCCGCTGCCCGGTGGCGCTCGTCCACGTACCCCGGGTGGCTAATGAGCGGGCGATCGGTCGCGGGGACGGTGATGAAGACGAATCGCCGCCGGAGGGCGTAGTCGATAACAGCGATTGACCGGTCAGCCGTGTTCATGGTGCCGATAATGCTCAGACTCTTGGGGATGGTGATCGAGGCATCGCCGTTAACTGAGTACGCCGTGGCGACCGGTTGACCGCGGTACTCGAGGGCATACAACAGCTCGCCGAAGATGCTCGGAATATTGCCTCGGTTGAGCTCGTCCAAGACGAGCACGAGTTCGCAGCTCGAGTTTCGCCCGGCGAGCTCCACGCCCACCGCGGCAATCAAGCTCAAAATGCGATGCTGAGAGACGAACGTAACTCCTCCCGGCACGGGCTGAGCGGCCAGTGTCCGTACGAAATCGTTGTATTCATACGAGGGGTGGAATTGCACGATGTCCCAGATCGCAGACAGTCCTAGGCGCTCCACCTCGTCCGCGATGCGGACGGGCGTTCGTTCTCGTTGCGGCAACGCGTCGAGGATTGTTTGAAGGCGGCTCTCGGACCGTCGGCCGCTCGTTGCCCAGTCAATGTACGCGGTCGCGAGGTACGTTTTGCCGGTCCCTGGCGGCCCCTGCAGCACGACCTGTCGTTTCGCCTTCAGCAGTTCGGCGAGTTCCGAGATTTCCGCGGGTGCAGGATGCCGCGCCGTCATCACGGCAGGGTCCCCGGCGCCACGAGAGGCTCGAACGAACTCATCGCGCGTTAGACCCAACCAGTGGTTCGCCCCCAGAGCCAGGGCGAAGTCCAGCGCATGAGCAGGTGAGGCTGGCGCGAATCGTGAGTCGTCCGCCCAGTACTCGACGCGATCCTGAATCAGACGAAGGAGCGAAGGAACGATGAATCCAGTGGGAAGAAACTGCTGCACACCGACGATCGTCTGACCCGTCTCTTCGGGTACGAAGATGCCAGCCTGGTCCATATTTCGTAGAACATTCGTGACCTGCTTGGTTCCTGCAAATTCCGGTCGGTTTGCTAGCGCGACCATCAGCGAGTCGCGATTTAGGACTCCTTCAATGAACCGGCCGTCGGAATCGGTTAGTACCTCTCGAACAACTGCGTCGAGTCGGCTATCTGCGAACACCAAGGCGCACCAGAGCAGCAGAGGACCCTCGGGAAGTCTGGCGCGTGCCGCCTTTAGCAGCTCATCATCTTGGACAATTTCAGCGGCGGTTGCGCTTACCGCACGAGAACTCGCTGGCCGAGGCACGTACTGCAACAGGTCGTCCCAGAGCGGTTCGAGAAGGGGATCTGCGTGGACGTCTTGTGCTGTCGTCGCCCCGGGAGAGAGAAGCGCAAGATGGTCGAGCACATCAGCGAAGCGGATGAATTTCGTCAGCGACAGCACGCCAAGCGTCCGAACCGGCATACGCCCTCCTCAAGTACGTCGCGCCCTTCTGGGCGGTGCGAAGGCGACGTCGCCTCCAGGTAAACCTACAGCCGACGACCAGCAAGGGCCCGGACTCGACGCACGACGAGGGGCCCGAACTTCTGCTCGGGCCCCTCGCCGTCCTAGCTCCTCTCTACCGACCGAGGCTGCGCTCTCGTTGCTGCCCCTGCCCGGTTGGGGTCTTGCGGGCCTTTGGCGCCCGCTGTCGCGAACCCGTTACTGCCTCGCGGGGATGGCGGGCTTGGTCGGCCGCGGTCGTCATGCGAGCGTCGATGACCTCGCGAGCGGCCTTGCCCTCGAGCGAGGAGGCGAAGCGTTCCCGCCGTTCGGCACTGTCGAACGCACCGGCCGCGTCCGCGCGGTTGGCGTTCGCGTCGCCGCGCAGTTCATCGCTCACGGCCACGTCGTTCTCCGCCTCGCCTCGCAGCTGGTCGACGTCGAGCGCCCCACCCACCTCGGCGGCCTGCTCGTCGCGTTCGTCCGCTTTTCGCTGGCGCTCCTCGGCCACTCGATCGAGCGTCTCTGCCGCGGTAAGGAATGCGCCGGCTTCTGCAACATCGACGATACTTTCCCCACGTGAGGTGGCCGCCTCTGAGCGAGTGCGCTCTGCCCTGGCCAGCGCCTCACGCACCGCTGCAGGGTCCGCGTCGAGGTCCTGGACGTCCAGCCCGTAACGGTCTCGAACCTCCGCTGCGATCCGTTCGCCGGCACGGTCGGCCTCGGGGTCGATGCCGTGCCAGGCGGTAGCGGTCTCGTGGACGTTGGCGATCTGCTCGACGCTCGCGGCGTCCCACCAGCTGCGCTCGTAGACCGGTGCGAGCTCGGCGCGCGCTGCCGCTCGTTCGGCGTCGAAACGTACTTGCAGCTCACGGTTCTGCTGCTCGGTCTGCGCTTGGCGGGTGCGGGCGAGCTCTTCCCGGATGCGCGCGAACCGTGCGCCCAGCTGTGCCGCCACAGTGAGTGCGACCCGCAGCTGACCGTCCAGGGCGTCTGCGATGCCGTCGTTCTCTTCGGCCATGATTGCCACCTTCCGTTATCTTCCGATGCCGCGGTCTTGCTCGGGTCCGGTCGCGGGCTTGTAGGTCTTGGCGGGTTCGATCTTCGTCGGCACCGGCGACCCTGGACGTGGGGCGCTAAGTCCGGTCTGCGCGATCCGCACCGCTTCGGCGGTGCGCTCGTCGACGTCGGCGGCCGGGGTGCTCTGACCCTTCCGTGGGACCTCCGGTAGCCGCGAGGCGACCGTGGCCATCTGCGAGTTCAGAGTGCGGGAAATCTCCGCCGCGCGAACTTCGTCCCCGATGGCCTTGTGCATGTCGATGATCGCCACGGTGAGCCGTGCCAGTTGGCGCATCAGGATCGCCTCGGCCATCGTCCCTTGCCCCTGGCTCGCGGCCTGCATCAAAAGCATGGCCGCGCCACCGGCACTGCCCATGCTGACCTTCTTCGGCTTCGACGTGTGCGCTTTGATCTGCGCCGATCGGGCAAGCTCACGAGCGGTCGCGGCCAACGGTCCAGGGGCCGTCTCCACTCGCTGCGACCATGCGGCGAACGCGCCGGCCGTGTCGCGGGCGACGTGCGCCCACGCGGCCCGATCGCCCGGTGGGACGCTGCGCAGCTCGTCGCGCATCCGGCGCATGTCGTCGGAGTATTTCTGCCACAGCTCCGGCGCCGGCTCGTGCTCTTCACGGCCCGGCGCAACCGGCCGGTACTGCCACGGGTTGCGGCTCGTGGCCTGCCACTCGTCGACTGCGCTCTGCGCCGCCTGGGGGCTGTCGGGCCATCCCTCGCGCAGCCGCGGGAGGGTCAGGTCGCGGGCGAGACGGCCGCCGCCGTACCAGACCGGAGGGGTGCCGTGCTCGGTGCGCAGCGCCACCGAGTAGCCGGCCACAACATCGTCGCGGCCCGCGGCGAAGCGGGGCCGGATGAGGACGCCGGCTCGGCGCACGCGGCGAACGAATTCGCCCTCGTCGACCGACGCGGCCGCCGCAGCACGGACTGCCCGCTCGAGCCGGTGGGCATCGACCTCGACCGCACCTGTGCGTCGTGCGCGCTCCTGCTCGGCGGGCTTGATGCCCCGCTCCCCCAGCCCGTGCTCACGGCTGGAAAGCTGCTGTAGCCCGTACTCACGCTCCAGGTCACGGCATGTGTCCTGCGCCTTCTTAAAGTCGTTGTGCGTACTCGCCTTGGTGCCATCCTCGCGGACCAGCGAGACCGCGATGTGGATGTGGTCATTGCCGTTCGTCGAGAGTCCGTGACGGACTGCGACCCACCGGCACTCGGCCTTGCCGCTGGCCACGGTGAAGCCCATCCGGTCCGCGAAGTCTTGCGCGATCGCGCCCCACTTCTCATCGGACAGTTGCCCCTCGTCGGCGCGCAGCGACAGCGAGCAGTGCCACACGTCCGCCGGCGTGGTCGTCGAGTGAACCTGCCCCGTCTCGGGGTCGGTGATGCTCTGCGTGCGCGTCACCTCGACGCCGAGCGCGACGCGCGGCTCGTCGAGATCCTTCGCGATCGCCAACGCGGTCTCACGGTCGAGGACGCCGTAACCGTGCATCGTGACGATGGCCGAGTTGCCGGCGACCAGGTGCTGCTCTTCGTGCTCGTTCGATCGACCGGGACCGGCGAGGTAGACCATGAGCCCACCCATCCGGCTCCCCCGGGTGATGTTCGGCATCATGAGTCAGCCAACGTCTCGATCGCAGCGGACAGGCGCGGCACAAGCTCCCGGTACTCGCTCACGATCGCTTCCGCGTCGACCGGGAAGGTGCCCTCACTGTTGGCGTACTTCGCCAGCTGGTTCGCGTTGTTCGCCAGGTTCGCCAGCAGCCGGCGCACCGCGAAAATCTCAACGATCGCGGCCTTGCGATCTGTGTCGGTCTGCACGTGAGCACTCATCGCAGATTCGAACAACAGGCGCGGAACGGTCACACCGCGAACCGCGGCGCGGGCCCGCAGCTGCGTGTCCTCCTCCGGAGTCACGTACACCTCGTAGCGCTTATCGCGCTTCGCTCCCTTGGGGGCGTTGGCGCGTCGGGAACGGCCGAAAAGTCGGCTCTCGTTCTGATCCGACATCGCCCCTCCCCCGTCCTTCTAGCCCAGCGCAGCGAACCCGCCTCCTGGCGGAGACCATACGACCAGTATGCCGGCGCAGGACGCGACAGTCCAGCACCGCGAGCCAGTTACCCGGGGTAACTGTATAGCTTGCTCCGTCTGGGACTCCGACCGAACGGTGCGTGCGCATCGGTGAGGCAGCACCTGGAGGGTGCAACGTTACGCCTAGTGGAGCGTCGGCGTGACTGTTAATCTGTGGGTATGAGCGACGTACAACTTGACCCCCAGGAAGCCGCACGCAAGGCGCGGGCCATCATCGAGGCGGAGCAAAACGCGCGCGTGCGCTCGGTCGAGGAACTCGTGTCCGCGACCAACGCCTTCGACGCTGCGGAGCAGGCCGTCAAGGACGCGGCCGCCGCACACGACAAGGCATGGAATACCGCCCTTGCCGCAGGATGGACCGAGAAGAACCTCCGCGAGATTGGCGCTCGTGCCCCGGGCCAGTCCGCACCCCGCACACGCAAGCGTCGCACCGCCTCGACGCCACCAGCAGAGAACACTGAAGGGTGAGCCTGCGGCTCCTGATCTTGTAGAACAAGCCCCGCCGAGCATCGCTCGGTGGGGCTTGTTCGTTGGGCAACTCCGTTGCCTTTCGGCTAGGTGATGGTACGCACCGTTCCTCTCTGAGCAAGGGCTTTCGCGGCATATCCTCACTCGCTGCGCTCGCTCCGGTATTCCACGGTCCCTTGCTCATTCACTCCCGGTGCTGTTTCGGCAAGAGCGCCGAAAGGCAAATGGGTTGAGCTGAGAGAGGGAGCGCGCCATGAGCACGAACGTCACCTTGTACGTAGAGTCCGGATCCGCAACAAGCGACAAAACCAGAGCAGCAATGGACAGCGCCGGCATCGTGTACGAGCTGGTGTCTGTCACGGCCGATGACTACCCGCTGCAGGCGGTCGGGGCCTCCTACCAGGGAGCACCGGTCACGGTCGTCGACGGGGAGAGCTGGGACGGGTATCGGCCCGACCTGATCGCGCGCGTTGCCGCCAAGCAGGCGATCGACGTGTACGAGGTGCCCGTCGACCCGATGGACGCCCTCTACTGCGAAAGCTGCCAGTGATGAGCGCCGCCTACCTCCGCCGGCACCGCGTCACAGTGCCCGTCCAACTGCGCTCTTACACGCCCGACGAGACTGCCGCTGCGACCGGTCTGACGCTCGTCGAGCTGCGCCGGATGCGCGAGCGCGGCGAGGGGCCCGCCTACGTCACGATCGGCAAACGAACCGTTCGCTACATCCGCGTCGACGTCAACGAGTGGCTGAGCTCCGCTCAGTCGATCGGGGCGGATCGGGCAGGCGCTCGTGCCGCCATCCAGTTGGACGGCTCCACACCGTGACTGTCTGGCCCCAGCCCGGCGCGAGCCATAGGTGATCAATTCCGATCGGGAGGCCGGGATCGTCGGACGGCACCTCGCTGGGTTCGATGAGCGCGTAGGCAGCTGCGTTGCTAAGACCGGTTGTCCCGACGATGAGGAACAAGTGGCGCTCGTCGTATTGGGCGGCCAGCAGCTTCGCGATGTGGTCGCGGGCGGGATCGACTCGCAGGGCCGCGCTGACACCCTCGGCAATTGCCTCACCCTCGCTACTGAATATCGCAGAGGTCGCAGGTGGCATCCAATGGACCTTCGGTTCCCCGCTGGGTAGGTATCCCCACATCACCGGGCCCGCCTCCCAGGCGAGCCACTCCAGCTCCGGATCACCGTGAATCAGGTCCAGCGGCAGGTCTTCGGGCCGGGTGACGTTGTGTCGTTCAGCCAACACAATCACCCGCTCATAGAACTTCTCCAGCCGAGCAAGGTCATCCACACTAGGTGCGTGGATCGTCCACGTCAGACGTCCAGGCGCGGGCACACTAGGCCGCATCTTGAGCTTCGCTCTGAGGTGGTGCTGGGAACTGTCCTCGACACTTGTCACTTCAAGGCCGGCGGTCTTGCCGTCGCGGTAGCGGATCTCCCCATCGATTGTCTTTCGTGGTGCGCCGGGCACGTCGAGTTGCACCACGCTCGCACCCAATACGTGCTCCACGACAGCGACCGCGTAGAGCTCGTCCCTGCGGAACCCGGACACTACTTCGTGCCCGCCCCGGCTTTGGACTCGCGAGCTGCGCTTTCATCCTCCGGCGATTGCGCCAGAGCACGTCGAACGGTTGCAGAGCCCACGCGAAGAGTCTTAGCGATCGTCTCCCATGTCGCCGGCGGTGTCTGCGCCCGCATCTGCCGAGCGACCTCGATGCGCTCCGGCGTCATCACCGTGGGGCGGCCGCCGACGCGCCCCTGTGCGCGGGCGTACTCGAGCCCTAGGCGCGTGTTCTCCCGGATGGTGTCGACGCGCAGCTGGGCGAACACGGCGACGATGCCGAACAGTGCACGTCCCATTGGGCTTGTGGTGTCGATCACGGGCTCGGTGAGACTCTTGATATCGACGCCCTTGTCCTCGAGCTCGTGCAAAGTCTCGATCAGAATCCGCTCGGTGCCACCGAGACGATCCAGCCGGCGCACCAGCAGCACGTCACCGGCGCGGAGGTAGTCCATGCACGCGACCCACTGCGGGCGGTCCTTGACCCGGCTCGAGTCGCCGTGATCGATGAACACTCGTTCAGCGCCAGCAGCTTTCAGCTCAGCCTCCTGCGCCTGGGAGTTCTGCTCCCGCTTCGAGACTCGCGCGTATCCGACAACGGTCATCGTCCCCTCCCCCGGTCGTAGTCATGTCCTTGCGTGTGCGATCGGGTCGGGCGCGCTGTCGTTGACGAGATGCCGCGGGCCGGCGTTGCCGGGCCGCCCATGCTCGCGAATGCGCGCAGCTGCTCCAACCTTTCCGGGGTGAGGGGGCCGCCCGGCGCCGCCGGCTGCACGATGTGATCGAACATCGTGCGTAGGCCGGCGAAGTCGCGGCGCTCCATCGCATCCCGGGATGCGTGGTCGTTCTGTACGCCGGTGACCTTGCTCCAGTCGAGGTCGAAGCCGGCGCCCGCAGCGATCTGGGTCCAGAAGATCCGTTGCGTGCGCCCGTTGCCCTCGCGGAACGGGTGCAGGTAGTTCACCTGGTCGTAGTGGTGCGCCAGGCGCTCCACGAACCGGTCGCGGTCTAAGCCGCGCAGCTGCTTCTCGTCCGCGAGTTCCGCGAACGCGAATCCTGCCCCGGACTCCAGCCGGGACACCGGCATGAAGAACTCCGCGTCCGCATCGGTGCCCTTTCGGATATCGACCGCGCGCAGCTGGCCCGCCCAGTCGTAGACGTCCTGGAACAGTTGGCCGTGGATCGCCTGCAGCTGTCGAAGATCCCCGGTGACCTTTACCGGCCGCACAATCATCTGGACGCGACGCGCCTCCACCAGGTCGGCCTCAGCGACGTCGAGCGTGCGCTGATCGGTGATGCCGAGGTTGTTGCGGAGGATCCCGGTGGCGGGCTCGAGGTACGGGTCGACGAACTCAGGCAAGGCCGTAGCGGGCGCGGGTGCGACGCACCAGCTCGTCGGCGTCGAACTCCCCCTCGACGAACGCTGCAGCGTCCGCGCGGTATTCGCTTGAAGAGGTCAGCCCCTCCATCTCGGAGCTGTGGGCGGCGTCAGCCACCACACGCTCGCGGAGCTCACGCTCGGCGGCGGAGATAGTGCTCGCGGTCTTCACGCTCATCACAGCCCTTTCGACGTCTCCATTCTATCAGTCTTGATCAAAAACCCCTAGCTAGGGTTTTGAACAGCCGAGGGTTTCGGCAAGGGTTTTGAGCAACACCGCCGCCGCGCAATTCCGCGGGGCCGACTCGGCTCCGATCGTGCTGCTCGGAAACGATCGTTTGCGAGCAGATTTTGGGCAGAGCTCTCCCGCCGGTTGGGGGCACCTGTGATTTTTGGCTACTTCTCCCCGCCGCGGAACGCCCTGATGAGGCGCACGACACGACGGTTGACCTTGTCACTGAAAGCAGCGACCAGGATCACGACGCCGGCGACGAGCCCGAAGAACGGGAACGCGCCGACGTACTGAAGAGCCTCAGTCAGCAGTGGGGGCATCAGCCACCTCCTGTTGCGAGGTGTCGACCCAACCGGTCGACGAAAGGTTGACCGCCGGACGGCAATCAACCAGTCACATGCGGCGATCCGCACGCGGTACGGAGTTCGCCGTTAAACGACAAAACGGCCGAACCTTCCGGTTCAACCGTTTTTTGCGTACTACTAGAGCGCTCCTCACTTTACCGCAAAGTCACGCAGAAAAGCAACAAGCCGCGCGAACCGCCGCCGGCAGCCGCGCCGGGCTCCCCGTCGGATGTGCCGGGTACGCTCGGCGCTATGTGCGGACGTTTCGCGATGGACGACAAAGTGAATGCGGCGATTGCAGAGTTCGTCGAGTCGACAGGCAAGATGCCAGAGGACTGGCGACCGGGCTGGGAGCCCAGCTGGAACATCGCGCCGACCGAGAACATCCCCCTGCTCTTCGAATCCGGCAAGGGCGAGGCGGAGCCGCAGATCCGATTCGAGCCGGCCTACTTGTCACTGGTACCGAGCTGGTCGAAGACGTTGAAGCTGAAAGCGTCCACCTTCAACGCTCGAGCCGAGGACATGGCCGAGAAGCCCTTGTGGCGAGGACCCGTGAAGTCGCACCGAGCGATCGTGCTCGCGAATGGCTACTACGAATGGCAGGGCCCGAAGGGACACAAGATCCCGTACTTCATCCGGTACCCCGACGATCAAGTGATGGGCTTCGCGGGCCTCTACTCGTGGTGGGCTGATCCGTCCAAGGATCGCGACGATGATTCACGGTGGCGGCTGACGGCCACGATTGTTACCTCCGATGCGGTGCAGACTCTCGCAGACATTCATGATCGCAACCCGGTCATCCTTCCGCAGCGGATGTGGGAGCACTGGATCGATCCGACCGTGGCCGGCGACCAGGCGCTCGTCGACGAGGCTGTCCGCGCGGGCGTGGCGGAGGCTGAGTCGCTGCGGTTCGATCAGGTGGGCCCGGTGCGCGGCGACGGGCCGGAGCTGATCGAGCCGGTCGCGTAGGGCGAGATGGGCCGGTTCACCGATCGAGTCCCCACCTGCCACCTCCGCTGCTCCTCAAACAGCGGCCGGTTCCCGCCGGCTTCGCCCGGTGCGCGGATCGAGGCCCGCCCGCCATCGCTCTCGCTGCTCTTCCGGAGTGATGATCGTGCCATCCGGCGCGGTAGCCGGCGTGAGGAAGTTGGGCATGCCGAGCGCGAGGGCGCAGGCGTCGAGCGCCTGGCGCAGCTGGTCGTAGTAGCCGAGCGGCCAGCGGTCGTTGCGCTTGAGCACCCAGTGGTCGACGCGATACATCATCAGCGTTTCGTGGGTGTCGGATCGGGTTGCCGGCGCGTACTCGATCTGGAACTCGATTCGGTTTGCGGCGTCGTTGAGAACCAACCAGACCCTCTCCCCCGCGTGCAGCGTTTTCACGTTTCCGACCTCCCACGACATTCGAACATATCTTCGAATTGTGGTGCAATGGGGTGACACTGAGCATCTGGAGGTCCTGGTCATGAGCATCGCGCCTGCCGCCGACGTTGTGCACCTCTGGATGGAGCAAGGAGCCCCGGTCCGCCTGGTGTGGGCCGGCCACCGCTACTGAGCTGTAAGCGCCGAAGCAATCCGCGCAGCGGTCGACCATGACGCCCTCACGCACCCCGCCGAGCACCTGGTCGGCTGGTCGGTGATCGGTCGGAGCGAGCACGATCCTGCGGACGTGCGCCTTTTCCAGCTGCAGCGCCAGGGCGCCGGCTGGATCCTGGTCGACGTCGACCCTGCCTGAGCTCGTGGGCACGAACAAGCGCTACGACGTCAACTACGCGGAATTGCACTAGATGCGACTCGTCTGAGGGCGTAGGGCTGCCAAGAGCTCCACCGTAGCGGAGCAACATCCCCTCTACGCTTGCGCTTGCGCGCTCTCGTCGCGTCTAATGCGAGTTAGTCGCGTTAGATGGGAGGCGTGGTGCGCGATCCTCAACCGTTGGCACGGCCTTATCGCCAACACCCACATGGCAATGCGGTGATCGCTCCCGGCTGGGAAGCGTGCCTGGGTTCGTGATCTATTCGCGGAAGATGTGGATGGCTTCGCGTGCGGCGTAGAAGACAATGACGAGGCCGGCGATCGGGTCGGCCCACCACCAGCCGAGGGTGTAGTCGAGCAAGATCCCGAGCAGGACGCTCGTGGCCAGGATGCCGTCGATGAGGGTGACGCGGCCCTCGGTGAGCAACACCGGGTTGTCCAGCCGTTTGCCCACGACCCTCTTGCCCCAGGCGAGTGCGAACATCACCAGTGCGGTGAGGCCGGTCCATCCGATCCCGCCGATCAACGGTGTGGCGTGGTGGCCCAGGATCAGGACGACCGCGGCTTGGATCAGGAGGTAGGCGGCCAGGAGGATGAACGCCCACCCGATCATCCGCAGTGCGAAGTGTTGCCGGGCATGGTTGGTGTCGGTGAGCTCCCAGATCACGACGGTGCTGGCACCGATCTCGATCAGGCTGTCCAACCCGAACCCGAGCAGCGCGACGGACGCGGAGTGGTAGGCCAGGACCGCCAGCAGAATGACACCGACCACGTTCCAGGCGAGAGTGACGACCTCCAAAGCGATCCCGGATTGGCGCAGTCTCAGGGTCAGGTCGGTCACCTCATGACGGTACTCGATGACGTGTCGTAGCGCGATGAAACAATGCTCAGGTGCCCGATGAGACGAATGATCCTGCGCCAGACGATGCTGCGGTGAGGCGCCCTCGGTGGAGCCAACGGCGCCGGATCCTGATCGTCCTCGGCCTGAACCTTGCTCTGATTATCGGGCTGGTCATCGCGGGCCTGCTCGCGCACTCGGTCAGTGTGCTCGCCGCTGCCGGCGACACCATCGCTGACTGCTTCGCCCTCGTGCTCGGTCTGATCGCGATCGCGCTGCGTGATCGTGACCCCGACCACCCGCACGCGCAGCGACCCATCGCGATCGCCGCGCTGGTGAACGCGACTCTGCTCCTCGCGGTCACCGTGACAGTGACCATCGAGGCGATCGCCCGACTGCGGGAAGGCTCCCCGCCGGTGGAGGGTCTGCCCATGGTGATCGTCAGCCTGGTCACGATGGTTGTCATGCTTGCCGGGGCGTTCGTCCTCGGCCGCTCAGCCGCCGGTGAGGACCTGCACATGCGATCAGTCCTGATCGATGCCCTTGCCGATGCCGCCGCGGCTGCGGCGATCGCTATTGCCGGTGCGATCATCCTGATCACGAACGGACTTTACTGGCTCGACCCCGTACTGGCCCTAGGGGTGTCAGTTCTGATTGCGATAGCCGCCATCCAGCTGATCATCAAAGCAACCGCAGCCCTTCGCGGGAAGGCCGTCGATTTCGACGACGACTGAGCGCTCAGCAAACGCGCGTATCTCTGTCACGTCTCGCTGCAGGAGCGTGGCCCTGGATTTCTCCAGGAGTGTCATTGCGCCGTTTCGGCCTGTTGTCGCTTTCCTTGGAGTAGGGCGTTCGCTCTGGCATGCTGTGTCTTGCGCGTTTTCGCGGCGGTGGTGGGGCTCACCGTTGGTAACCTCGGCATTCGCCGACAACAGTCCCTATCTCTGCATTTAGTGCTGCCTGGAGATAGGGACAACTGTGACCATCAACTGCGAAACCGCACTCGGTCCGATGGGTGCCGAGTCGTGACGGCCGAGCAGAATGCCGCCGAGGCCGAGGGGCCCGAGGGGCCGGACAAGAGCTGGTTGACGCCGGGTGTTGGCAGCGTCGCCGCGGCGAGCTTCTTCTCCGACTCAGGTCATGAGATTGCGACTTCCGTTCTGCCGAGCTTTCTGACCAGTGTTCTGCACGGTTCGGCCGCCTCGCTCGGTGTGATCGAGGGTGTCAGTGATGCGCTGACCGGGCTGGCGAAGCTGATCGGCGGCCCGTTGGCGAACGACCCCCGGCGGCGGCGGGCGATGGCCACGGGCGGGTATCTGGTGACCGCGCTGGCCACGTCGGCGATCGGGTTGGCCACCGCGGTGTGGCAGGTGGCGATCCTGCGTGCGCTGGCGTGGGCGTCCCGTGGTGTGCGGTCGCCGGCGCGTGATTCGTTGTTGTCGTCGCTGGCGCCGCGTCGAGCGTACGGTCGCGCGTTTGGTTTGGAGCGGGCCGGCGACAACTTGGGTGCTGTGGTTGGACCGCTGGCTGCGGCGGGCCTGGTCGCCTGGCTGGGCATCCGTCCGGCGATTTGGTTTGCGCTCATTCCTGGCATCCTGGCTGCGATCGCGATCGGGGTTGCGGCGAGAGAGGCCCGCCGTCACGGTGACGGTGTGCGGGAGCGGGTCCGGTTCAACCTGACAGGGTTGCGCACGGCTGGGCTGGGTCGGCCGTTGTTGCCGGTCGTGTTGTTCGAGTGCGGGAATCTGGCGACGACGCTGCTGATCTTGCGGGCCACGCAGCTGTTCGAGGTACAGGGCATGGCGACGGCGGCGGCCGCGTCGACGGCGATCCTGATTTATGCGGCACACAATGCGGTCGCTGCCGGGGTGTCCGTGCTCGGCGGCCGGTGGATCGACCGGACCGGGCCGCGGCGGGTGTTCGCCGCTGGAGCGTTGGTCTACGTGCTCGGCTACGCCGTGTTCGCGTTCGGGCCCACCCCGTGGTGGGCGATCCTCGTCGCGTTTGCTCTGGCCGGGGCAGGGATTGGATTTGCGGAGACGGCCGAGTCGACTCTGGTTGCGCAGATCCTCCCCGATAACCTGCGCGGTAGCGGGTTCGGTGTCATCGGTGGGGTGCAAGCGCTTGGGAACATTGTGGGGACGGTTGTCGCCGGCATCCTCTACACGACGGTGTCGCCGGCGGCCGGGTTCCTGTACGCAGCGGCCTGGATGTTGCTGTCGTTCGCCGCATCGATCGTGTTCCGCGCACCCGTGGGACGTGCGCGTGCCTGAGCCGGTGGAGGGCGACGACCGGTACGACCGGCCCCTGGGCCGGACGGCCGATACCCAACTGAGCTCCGAAGAGGTACGCCTGCTGTGGGACTTCGTCCACGGCGACATCATGAGCGACGTCACCCGCCGGCGGTTGCGTCAGCATTGGGGCATGTGTGCCCGGCACTCATGGGCGTACGCGGTAGTGGAGATCGAGTTGTGGGAGGCCGGGGCCGGCGCCCGCGGCGGCCACCAACCGTTTGACCTGACTGTCCTCTACACGGACTTGTTGGAGACGATGGTGGGCCGACTGGGCGGGCGCAGGCGGTCGCGGGTGAGGGCGCTCGAGCGGGATGGTGAGTGCGTGGTCTGCGCCGACGTCCGCGGTGGTACCCCGTCCGGGATCCTGGTCACCCATGCCGGGCTGGATCTTCACCAGCTGATCGAGGAAGCCAACCGGATGCGGTACACCACCGACTGGCTCGTGGAAACTCGGCCGCTCTGGGCAGACACCGTCTGCCCTGATTGCGCTGCGGCGCACGGGGCGCCTGCACGATCGGGCACTCTTCCGTGCCGGGCACACCTACTTGCGGGAGCGGCGTTCAGCGACGCGTCCGTGGAATTGACTCGCACCGCGTTGGCGGAGCTGGCCGTTCAGGTGCAGGCACTGACCACGTCGATGACACAGGGCGGGGCTCCTGCCACCGCGGTGGTGAACGCGTCGTGGGTGAAAGCGGTCAGCTGGTTCAACGGCTGGGACTTCCCCCTCACGCTCACGCGGTCATCGTAGAGGGCTGCAGGTCCACCGCCTCGATCCGCCAGGACCCGCCCACCCGGACAAGATCGTTGACCGATCCGGTCGGAGCCAGGATTTCGCCGACGGCGGGGTCGAGTGCGGCCAGGAGCGGCCGGATCACGGCGTCGTGGGTGACGACGACGAGCGCACCGTCGGGGTAGTGGTCGAGCACGGCGTCCAGCGCCGGCCGGGCGCGTGCCATGACCTGGCTGACCGGTTCGACCCCGGGCGCCGCGTCGACGCTGCCGAACTCGGCGATCACGTCGGCTTTGACGTGTCCGGTCCAGGGTCCGTAGTCGCGGTCGTTGAACCGGTCGTCAGCGAACGCTTCTGCGCCCACCGCCTCTGCGATCGACTGCGCGGTGGTCACCGCTCGGGTGAGGGGGCTGGAGAACACGGCGGTGATTGCCTTGTTCTGCAGGTAGAGGCCGAGCGCAGCAGCTTCAGCCAGGCCGACGTCGTCCAGCGGCGGGTTCGCCAACCCGCGCAGCCGCCCCTCCGCGTTCAACACCGTTTGCCCGTGCCGGGCCAGGTAGAGGTGCTGCTGCCGTGCATCTGTCATGCGGACTCCCTTGCTGAGATGGCCGGTTGAGTGACTGGTTCACCGGAATTCGTGGCGAATATGCGATGGAACACGTCCTCACCGAAACTCGTCGGAAGAGGTTCGCCGACCACGAGACGGAAGTCACGGTGCCCACTCTCGTCCCTGTTCGCCCGCAGGAACAGCGTGTCGGGGTGCGCAGCGGCGTAGAACCGGTGGGCGAAGTCATACAGGTGAGTGACCAGCACCACCCGGATGCGGTGGGTAGTGAAAGCCTCGACAACCTGCCGGAGGATCGCGGAGCCTTCGCGTTCGTTGGTCGAGGCGAACGACTCGTTGAGCAGGATCAGCGATCCGGGGGTCACCTGGTCGACGATTGCACTCATCCGGGCGAGCTCCTCGTCCAGTTTCCCGCTGTGCATCGATGCGTCCTCTTCCCGTTTGAAATGGGTGAAGATCCTCTCCCGTATACCCGTCGTGAACTGGTCAGCCGGGACAAAGAGCCCGCATTGGGTGAGCAATTGAGCCTGGCCGAGGCTGCGCAGAAAGGTGGACTTCCCGCCCCGGTTCGCCCCGGTGACCACCACAATCTGCCGCCCGCTCGCGTTGATGTCGTTCCCGATCACACGGGTGTCCCCGATCAAAGCCAACGCCGCATCGTAGAGATTCCGGCAACGGAACCCCGCATCGTCCTCGAGTACGGGGATGCAGACGTTCTGGCCGGCCCGGTCGAGTGCGTCGCGGAGGTTGAGGGCGGTGAGGTAGAACGCCAGCTCGGTGCGCAGCATGACGAAGAAGCTTTTGATGTGGTCGCAGGATTGGGCAAGAGCGGCCGCCACCAGGTCCAAGCCCCGGTTGCGCAGGTTTGAGAGAGCGTTGAAACCGGCTTCGTCGCGGTCCGCGATCGTCATCGAGTGAGCCGGGTGGGCGAAGCCGAGCCGTTCGAGCAGGGGAACCTTGTGCTGCAGCGGCCGGCGGAGGACCAACTGTGTGCCCTTATTCGCGTGTCCGAGCCGGGCGCTGAGGAGCACGCCATGCCGGAATCGCAGTCGCGCCAAATGGTCGTCGATTTCAGCGAAGTATTCATCCGACAACTCCGCTGTCAGCATCCGGCACAGTTCCCGGAACGCAGCCGAGTGGAAGGCTGCCGCGTTCTCGGCAGCGAGCAGCCGCAGCTGGCGCAAATGGACGATGAACATCTCCAACGCCTCGATGGAGCGGTGCAGCGAGGACGTCGGTGAGCCAAGTCCCCAGCCGTAGATCTTCTTCTCCTCGGTCAAGGTTTGCACGCACACGGCGTACAGGTTTCTGATCACCTCCGGCTGGCTCAGCGCGTCGCGGAGGGCGTCCTGCCGGTACGTGATCTTGTCCGGGTCGGTCAAGGGCTGAATAAGGGAGGCGTCGGCGACGTCTCGCAGAAAGGGGTCTCCGCCGGCCATAGCGGTCAGGACCGTGTCGAGTTCGAGATCGGCGCGGATATCGCGCTGCAGCTGGCTCGGGTGGGCGGCCGAAGTGAAATCAGCGTCGGCGAAGAGCAGATGTGCTTTCACTGTTGGACCCTTTCCTGCAGGCGTTCGGTGGTGAGCCCGTATCGGGCGGCGATCGCGGTGGCGTGTGCGAGCCCGTCGGCAGGGCGACGGCTGAGGTGGAAGGTTCGAGTGGTGACGTCGGCCGGGTCGACGTCGGCGACCATGCTGACCGTTTCCGGGCCGAGCGTGGAGAGCTCGTCGACGAAGGTGACGCACACTCCGAGCGCGCCCAGAGCGATGATCCGACCGAGGATCTGTGTGCCGAGGAAGACCGCGTCGCTCACGGTCGTGGAGGTGAAGATCTCGTTCATGATGATGATGCTGTCGCCGGTGGCCTGCTGCAGGATCGCGTGAATCCGGACCAGGTCGTCCTCCAGCTTCCCGCTGAGGTTCTGCAGATCCTCTTGCCGCTCGAAATGGGTGAACATCCGATCGAACAGGTGCAGCGTCGCCGATGACGCCGCCACCGGAAGCCCCAGCGCTCCGAGGTAGTGCAGTTGTCCGAACGCTCGCGCGAACGTGGTCTTGCCGCCCTGGTTGGCCCCGGTCACCACCAAGAGGCGTTCGTCACGGGTGAGCGAGAAATCATTCGCGACAACCGGTTGGCTACTGCCGGCGAGCTTGGCGGCCAGGACCACATCAACGGCAGCACAGGCCGCGCTGGTGCGGTCGGCGGTCACGGCGGGAAGACAGGTCGCGACAGTGTCCCCGGTCGCGCGAGCCAGGTACTCGGCATAGGCGAGGTAGAACTGCACCTCCCGGTCGAAACGGGCGATCGTCGCGGACTGGAACACCTGATGATCGTGTGCAAACCTGTCCAACGCGGCGAATTGGTCGGGGAACACCTCAGCAACCAGGTTGAGGATCCCGGCCTCGACGTGATTCATCGCCACCGGATCCGCGCGGTTCTCCGATTTCGAGGCGGCCGTCGCCTGCTGGAACTTCGCAAACGTGCCGGCAACTGCTGCACTGTAATCCGTTTCACCCGTCAACGGGAGAACACTGATCCGGCCACCATCGATCAGGAACTCGTACTCCAGCTCGTCAAGTGCGTCCGCGACCTGGTCGGCGTCGGCGGCAAGAACAGAGAAGCCCTCTGATGCCACATACGCATCCAGCCGGTCCCGGAAGCCGAGCATGCCGGCCGAGACGAGCTCAGCGCTCATCAGAGCTGCGGAGAGGCCACCGACTGCCCGAACGTACCGGATCACCGCATCCAGGAGCACACGCTGTTTCTGCCGCGGGTAACGAAGACCGTCTGCTTCCGCCAGGAGGGCGCGCATGCCACGCATCGCGCCGGCGAACGTCCGCACCGTTTCGGTGACATTCCCGGCTTGAAGGTCACGGAGGACGTCGTGCCGGAACTCGACCCCGGCCGGAGTGGTCAGTGGGGTGTAGAAGTACGGTTTCAGCTCGTACTCGTCCCGGCCGGCGGTGACGTCTGCCACCAGCTGGTCGAGGTTCAGGTCAGCGAACTCGGCCGGCGGCACTTCCACCAAATGAGCGGTGGTGTCTGACTCGGAGGGGCCGAAGAGGATGCTGACCGGTTGTGGGGTGGTTTGGGCCAATGGGATCTCCTCTACCTGGACGCCGTGCAGCGCATGGTGGTGCAGGTAGAAGCCATTAGCGGACCGTCCGCGGTTTCTGGGCGAGCTTCATCGCCACCAATCAGTGTGCACCTGAACGGTGACGGTCACAATACGTTGACCGGTGTGAACGATCTGGCAGACTGTGAGCCAGCGCAACAGCGCGGCGGTGGTGGGGCTCACCGCGAACAACCTCGGCGCAGCCGACAACGGTCCCTATCTCAGTCTTTGGCGCGCCGAAGGAGATAGGAGCCGGTCATGACCGATCACACCCCCACCGAACCCAGCGGCCATGCCCGGGTGATCCTGGTCGGAGTTGAGGGCGGCCGCCCTGACACCGTTCTGCTCAGCGCTGCTGAGCTTGCACGCGATCTCGGCTGCGAGCTGGTGTGCGCGCATG
>DATMTS010000023.1:0-9705 GCA_035564555.1 Humibacter sp. | reverse complement strand
GTTGGCGGCGAAAGGGTTCACCCTCAACGCTGATGGTGAGATCGCGCAGTTGCAGCATTTGGTGCGGCCGTTGTCGAAGAGGTCCGCACAGATTGAGACCAACAAGGCCGCCCGCACGCGGTGGTGGCGGGAGCAGTATCCCGGGCAGGAGCCGTCGCGGGATGTGCTGAACCAGATCGACCGGTGGGCATGGGCCACCGGCCGACCCGACAAGCCAGGCCACCTTGATGAGGACGATTGGGCGACACTCATCCGGAACGAGCTGGCCACAGCGGATCCGCGGCTCGGACCGGAGCGGGATGCCGTCCCTGTCTACGCAGTGGCCATCGAGGATCTTGACCTCGAGTTGATGGCGGCGAAGGCGATCGTGGACGCGGACGCCCGCTCCACCGGTACCGGTGGCCGGTTCAGCGAGATGGATGTGCGGGCCGGCGCGATCCGCGCCATCGCCGCAACAGGTGTGATTGCTGACCGAGCCGAGCTGAATGCGGTCATCGACACTGTGACCGCCGCGGCGATCAGCACCCACACCGTGACCCTCCTATCGGAGCCCAACATTCCCGGGCACGTCAAACGGCTGATGGCGACCTCCACCGCGACGCTGAAGACGATCCTCGCCCGTCGAATCGAATCACTTTCCACGCCGGGAGTCCCGCTGGTGGCCGAGGAGGTCACCGCAATCGCCCGGGCAGTCGAACCCGAACGGTCTCTCGACGACGGTCAGATCGATGGGGCCGCCGCCATCGCTGGAACCTCCCGAAGCGTCGCGATCTCGGGCGCTGCTGGCACCGGCAAGACGACCATGCTGAAGGTCGCCGGCGCCGCCCTACGACGACGCGGGCGCAACATGATCATCGTGGCGCCGACCAAGAAAGCCTCCGCCGTCGCCGGCCGCGAAACACAAACCGCATCCTCCTCTCTGCATCAGCTTCTTCACGACTACGGTTGGCGGTGGACGACCAACGAAGCCGGCGCAACCGTGTGGACGCGACTGCAGATCGGCCAATCCGACCCGACAACCGGCAACACCTACACCGGGCCGCGGATCAGGATCCGGCCCGGTGACCGCATCGTTGTCGACGAGGCGGGCATGCTCGACCTGGAAGCCGCCAACGCACTCCTCGACGTCTTAGAACGCACCCGCGCCGGAGTCGCGCTCGTCGGCGACCAATACCAAGCCCTCCCCGTCGGGCATTCCGGAGCCATGAGCCTGTTCTGGCGCCGCGCAGCCGATCACGTCGAGCTCGCAACGATCCACCGATACAAGGATCCCGCCTGGGCAGAGCTGAGTTTGCGTTTGCGCAATACCTATGGTCGAGACGTCGCTCTGGGCGTCGCCGACGACCTGATTCGTACCGGGCACGTTGTCCTCACCAGCAACGACGTCGATGCACGCGATGCGATGGTCACGGCATGGCTCGATGCGACACGAAGGGGTCAGACCATCGCCTTGGTCGCCGCGACCCATGGTGAGGCTCAGACTGTCAGCGAGGACATCCAGGCCCGCCGTATCAGCACCGGCTCCCTCGATACCCGGCAGGCGACGTCCGGTCAGGGCGGGCAGGCGATCTTCGCCGGCGACATCGTCCAAACCCGCCGCAATGACAGCACCACGGACGTGCAGAACCGGCAGAACTGGGTCGTGAAAAAGGTCACGTCCGAGCACGTGATCCTCGCCTCCACATCGGACTCGTCCGACCTGCGAAAGATCACCCACGACTACGCCAGCTCGCACCTCCACCTGGGATACGCCACGACCGTCTACGGTGTCCAAGGCGAGACCACCGATCTTTCCCTCGTCGGACCCGGAGTCGACGCCGCCGGACTCTACGTGGGACTTACCCGCGGCAAAGAACACAACGCCGCCATCCTTATCGCGTCGACCGAGGCTTCCGCGAAAGCGCAACTGGTCGAGGCGATGCAACGGCAGGTCATCGAGGACGCCATCGAAAAGTCGCGCGCGGCAGCCCGAACCGAACTCAACCGTGCGGCGCGAGCCGATGCGAGCCCAACCGAGATCGCGAACGCCGCGAGCTCTGTCGCCCCAACGCTGCGGTGATCGAGGATGCTACTTGGGAGCCAACCCCGAAGCGCAAAGTTGCCGACCCAACGTGTTTGCGCCATCCAGGTCACCCCCGTGGGCGTCGTAGCGAAGAAGTGCCACACCGAGAGCATCCGCGCGCAGTCGCGCGACCGGTCGCACCCCGCCGGCCACAAATATCAGAGAGCGCCTGCCGTCGGCCGCCGCGAGGGTTGCTGCCTTCTCGACGGCGTCGACGTCGAGATTCCCTAACTTGTTGTCGACCCACGCAACGTGGAGGGAGCTGTAGAGATCACACACCCGGCGCGCCTCTCCGGACGCCACAACGGTATCCACAGCACCGAGGTAGACCATCCACTCCCGGCACAATTCAACTGCTTCTTCGCCAGAAGAGCCCCAAGGCCTTGGCGCTGGCGGTTGCCTATCCACCCGAACAGTCTGCCCGACGCCACAGTCGCCGCAGGACCGCCAACAATCAGAGCGGCTCCGTCAAGCTGGAACGCGACGTCGGAGGTTCGAAATAGCGTCTCATCCACCGTGCTTACGTGATGACCAGACGGATCAGCTTCATCCTTCCGCGACACGTAACAGACTGACGCGGGGATGAATGACGAACGGGAGGGCATGTGGGCTCTGTAACCGCATACGAGACCACCGCAGGCAAGCGTTACAGGGTTCGTTATCGCAAACCTGACCATGCTCAGACCGACAAAAGGGGATTCAGAACCCGGCGCGAAGCCGAGCTCTTCCTGGCCTCGGTTGAAGTGAAGAAGGCAACGGGTGAATACATTGACCCGAGGGCGGCGCGCATCGCCATTCAGGACCTCGCGGTTGGCTGGCTCGCCGCAAAGAAGGCAACGCTCAAACCATCGTCATACAGCGTCCTTGACACCGCTTGGCGAGTGCACGTTGCGCCAACTTGGGCGCATCGACAACTGGGTGCGATTCAACATTCCGAGGTTCAAGCATGGATTACTGGGCTGGCCTCTCAGCGAAGTGCCACAGTCACGATTCGCGCATGCGGAATCCTCGCAGGCATTATCGATGGTGCCGTGAGAGACCGCAGGATCCCCGTCAATCCAGCGCGCGACGTGGGCTTGCCGCGCAAAATGAAGAAGAAGCGTCGGTATCTCGGCCATGCGCAGGTCGAAATACTTGCTCAGCAATGTGGAGAGCGCGCACTACTCGTCCGTCTCCTGGCGTATACCGGGTTGAGGTGGGGTGAGGTTGTTGCCTTGCGCATGCACAGCATCGACATGCTGCGCCGTCGGGTACTGATTCAGGCCAACGCTCCGTTCGTTGCAGGAAGAATCGAGCCCGGCACGCCAAAATCGCACGAGAAGCGCAGCGTTCCATTCCCGGCATTCTTGGCCTCGCCCCTCGCCGACTGGTGTACCGGCAAAGATGGCGACGAATTGCTATTCCCTGGGCCGGCCGGCACCTACCAACGTCCGCCCTCATTTACACGAGGCTGGTTCCAAGAGGCAAAGAAGCGGGCGCATAGAATCGACCCTTCAATCCCTACCGATCTAACCCTTCACGATCTTCGCCACACAGCAGCGAGTCTCGCGATTAGTTCGGGGGCAAGCGTTCTCTCCGTCCAGCGCATGCTCGGTCATGCTTCTGCAGCGATGACGCTCGACACCTATAGTGACCTCTTCGAGGACGACTTGGATGCCGTCGCTCAACGCCTGGATGACGGTCGACGGCTCGCAAGTGTGGGCAAACCGTGGGCAAACGGCGGGGTCATCGGAGACCAAAACCCAGAAATCTGTTGAGATTACTGGGATCGCGGCACCCCAAAAATGGTGGCGAGTGAGGGATTCGAACCCCCGAAGGCTACGCCGGCTGATTTACAGTCAGATCCCTTTGGCCGCTTGGGTAACTCGCCGAGGCGCTCCCGACCACAAGTATTCTTCTGACCGAAGGCGCTCCATAAGAATACTCATCGCGGCGCGTCCGGTGAAATCCGCGGAGCCCGGCCCGTCAGCCTGTCGTCTCAGGCGGATGGAACCCGCAAGAGCGCGCCTTCGTGCCGGCACGTCATGGCGGCCACGCGCATCGCCTGTTTCAGCATCGCGTGGGCCCCGGCGACGGTGTCGGGCATCCCATCGCGCAGCAGCGAGGCCACGACCGAGGCCAACGTCGCATCCCCGCCGCCCATCGTGTCCACGATCGCACCAGGCAGTTCGGCGATGCCTTCGTCGGCCCGAACGCCCTCCCGCGTGACGATCGATGCGCCCTGACGACCGGCTGTCGCGAGCACGGCACCGCCGCCGAGCTCCAGCAGCCGATCGCGCAGCGCCTCGAGCGGGATGCCGTAGAGCAGCGCGGCGTCGTCGTCGCCCACTTTGCTGAGCAGGGCGTTCGCGGCGACGCCCTCGAAGCCGCGCACGAACGCGTGCCGGTCGTGCATCATCGCCTCACGCGGATTGGGATCGATCAGCAGCCGACGTGATGATCCGGCGACAGAGGCGCCGAGTGCGGCGACCTGTTCGGCGTCGTCGAACGGAAAGCAGCTGACCACGACCAGATGCGCGGCGTTGATCGAATCGCGCTGTGCCGGGTCGAATCCGATTCGACGACTCATTGCGGCGGCGTTGAACGCGTACCGCGGTTCCCCGTCTGTGCGGTCGGATACCGCGCGCGAGGTGCCGAACGGGCCGGTCGTGGCGTTCAAGGCGACGTCGTGCTCGGCCAGGAAGCCGCGGATGCGCTGCCCGTCAGCGTCGTCGCCGACCATCGCGACCAGGGTCGCTCGCACGCCGAGCACCGCCAGCCCGACAGCCACGTTCAGCCCGGCGCCGCCGACGAACTCACGGGAGCCGTCCGGCGTGCGCAGCTCATCGATCAATGCGTCTCCGACGACGACGACGTTCGGCGACTCAGGCATGGGGACCGATCTCCCCGGAGCCGCGCACGATCAGCCTGGTCGGCACGGTGTACACCTGTTCCGGAGCGCGGTCGCCGTCCAGTCGTGCGAACAGTCGCAGCGCGGCGAGCTCGCCGATGCGGGTGGGATCCTGGGCGATCACGGTGACTCCCGGCTCGAGCAGATCGGCGAGCGCGATGTCGTCGAAGCCGACCAACGCAACGTTGTGATGCAACCCACGCTCACGCAGCGCGCGAATGGCGCCTATCGTCAGCAGGTTCTGCGAACTGAACAGAGCGGTGGGCGGTTGCGGGCCATCCAGCAGTCGGAACACCGCGTCCCGGGCGACCGTCTCATCGTTGAGATCGTCGAACATGTACGCATCTTCGGCGGGGATGCCCGCCCTGCCCAGTTCCTCCAGGAAGCCGCGTTTGCGCTCCCGGGCGGTGCGGATCTCGCGGCGGTCACCGAGAAAGGCGATGCGACGGTGGCCGTGCGCGATGAGGTGGGCCGTCGCCGCGGATGCGCCGGGCGCGTTGTCGCTCACGATCGCGTCGGCGGAGATGCCGTTCGGCTCCCGATCGACGAACACCAATGCTGTGCCGCGCTCCTGTTCCGCCCCGAGGTAGCTCTGGCTCTTGTCGATCGTGGTCAGGATCAGGCCGTCCACGCGACGGCGCAGAAGGGCGCCCACGGCCCCCCGCTCGCGTTGCGGGTCGTCGTCGAGGCTGGAGGCGATGACGGCCGTTCCTCGTGCCGCCGCCGCGTCTTCGATGGCGCGGTGCAGGAGCCCGGAGAACGGGTTGGCGACGTTTCCGACCAGCAAGCCGATGGTGTGGGTCTTGCGGTCGCTACGACGCAGGTTGCCGGCATGGATGTCGGGTTCGTAATGCAGCGAGCGCACCGCGTCCAGCACCCGGGCGGTCGTGGCATCCGAGACGTTCGGTTCGCCGTTGATCACGCGCGAGACGGTCTTGATGCCGACCCCCGCAAGGGCGGCGACCTGCCGTATCGTGGGCCGGTGCCGCGGCAGTGCCGCCCCCGGTTCGCTTCCTGACAACGGTGTCACAATCACGTCTCCAATGTGGCTCTTTCGCTTGACTATATAGCATCCATCGGCTAAACCTGGTGTTTGACACCGTTGTCAGGCACGATGTGCCTCGATCACAGAGGATGAAATTTCAATGTTGAATCACACAGCACGAAGCGCTCGTTTGAAGCGCGCGGTTGCGGTCGGATCAGTCGCCGCCGTCGCACTGCTCGGTCTTGCCGCCTGTTCGAGTTCGGGCTCAGGGTCGGGTTCCAACGGCAAGGTCGGCGTCTCACTCATCGTGAAGACCACCAGCAACCCGTACTTCGTCTCGATGGAGAACGCCGCCAAGGCTGCGGCGAAGAAGGACGGCGTGAGTCTCACGCTGGCCGCCGGCAAAGAGGACGGCGACACCGACACTCAGGCGCAGGCCATCGAGAACGCGATCTCGCGCGGCGACAAGGGAATCTTGATCACGCCGAACGGCCCCGCGGTCAACAACGAGATATCGAAGGCGCGACGCGCCGGTCTCTACGTGATCGCACTGGACACCGCGCCCAGCCCCGCGAACACCGTCGACATCACCTTCGCGACCGATAACTTCGCGGCGGGCAAGGCGATCGGCACGTGGACCGCTGCGAAGCTCGACGGTAAGAAGGCCGTCATCGCGATGATCGACCTGAACGCCACGCAGAACATCACCGTCGACTACAACCGCGACACCGGTTTCCTCACCGGTATGGGCATCGCCGTGCCGGACAAGAACAAGAACGGCTCCGAAGCGCCGACCGGCAACTACACCGGCGGCAAGGGCGGCCAGTACCAGATCGCGGGCCACCAGCCCTCGCTGGGCGCCGAAGACGGCGGTCGCACGGCCATGGAGACGATCCTCTCCAAGAACCCGAACGTCAACGTGGTCTACGCGATCAACGAGCCGGCGGCGTACGGTGCCTACCAGGCGCTCAAGGCAGCGGGCAAGACGAGCGGAGTGCTGCTGGTCGCCATCGACGGCGGATGCAGCGGCGTCGGATATGTGAAGCAGGGCATCCTGGGAGCCACCAGTCAGCAGTACCCTTCGAAGATGGCCACCGACGGAATGGCGGCGATCGTCAAACTCGCCAAGACCGGAAAGAAGGCGACCACAAGCGCCGGGCTCGACTTCCACAACACCGGGTCCCAGTTGATCACCGATCAGGCCGTACCGGGCCTGAAGAGCATCGATTCGCAGCAGGGCAGCCAGCTCTGCTGGGGCAAGTAACAGCGACCATCCATCGGCGGGCGGGCCATCCGTGGTCCGCCCGCCGGAACAACGAAGTTCAGGAGTAATCCGTGAGTCAGCAAACCACGCGGCCTAGTTCGGCCGTCGGCCCGGTGCCGACGTCGCAGCTCGATCTCGCCCAAGAATTCATCAGACGCAAGACGCCGATCTCCGTGATCCGGGGCGTACTGCATCGGTATCCCGCGATCAGTCCGGCTGTCGTGCTCGTCGTCGCGATCGTCGTCTTCGGCATCATCAACGGCCGCTTCCTCGCACCGGCCAACCTCTCCCTCATCACGCAGCAGGTCGCCGTGATCGGCACGCTGGGTGTGGCGCAGACCCTCGTGATCCTCACCGCAGGCATCGACCTGTCCGTGGGCGCGATCATGGTGTTCTCGTCGATGGTGGTCGGTCAGGCATCGGCGACGCACGGCTTCCCGGTGTGGCTGGCGCTTCTGCTCGGCCTGGTCGTCGGCCTCGCGGCCGGAGCCCTCAACGGCCTGCTCGTGACCCGGCTCAAGCTGCCGCCGTTCATCGTGACGCTGGGCACCTTGAGCATCTTCACCGCCTTGACGCTGCTGGTCTCCAGCGGCAGCACGATCCAGGGCAACCAGATGCCTGAGGTCGTCACCTGGGCCGGCGAGACCTTCCGGGTGGCCGGCGTCGACATCACCTACGGCGTCGTCATGATGATCGTGCTTTACATCGTCGTGGCGTTCATCCTGGGCAAGACCGCCTGGGGCCGGCACGTGTACGCTGTCGGCGACGACAAGGAAGCCGCACGCCTGACCGGTATCCGGGTCAACGGGCTGCTGTTGAGCGTGTACATCGCCGGTGGTGCGATTCTCGCGCTCGGCGCGTGGGTGCAGATCGGTCGGTCGTTCGCGGCCAGTCCCAACGCGGGAGCGGACATCAACCTCGACTCGATCACCGCCGTGGTGATCGGCGGCACCAGCCTGTTCGGTGGTCGCGGCACCATCTGGGGAACCCTGCTCGGTGCCCTGATCGTCGGCGTGTTCCGCAACGGGCTCGCGCTCGCCGGTCTCGACGTGCTCTACCAGACCCTCGCCGTCGGCGTTCTGGTCATCGTCGCAGTGGCGGTCGACCAGTGGATCAGAAAGGGACAGAAATGACCGTCATCGATTCGGCGACGACGCCGACGGAGACCCGCACGCCCGTGCTGCAGGCCAAGCGACTGGTCAAGACCTACGGCCACGTGGTCGGCCTGGATGGCGTGAGCCTCGAACTGTACCCCGGTGAGGTGCTCGCCATCATCGGCGACAACGGCGCCGGCAAGACGACGCTGATCAAGTGCCTGACCGGCGCCGAGATCCCCGACGAGGGCCAGATTCTGCTGGACGGCAAACCGGTGCATTTCCGGCGGCCGCAGGATGCCCGGGAAGCGGGCATCGAGACCGTCTATCAGTCTCTTGCGGTCTCCCCCTCGCTCGATGTGGCATCCAATCTGTACCTGGGCAGGGAGGAGCGCAAGAAGGGAATCCTCGGCTCGGTGTTCCGCATGATGGACACCAAGGGCATGCGGGCGAAGGCCCGCGCAGAGCTCAATGAATTGGGCATCTCCACGCTGCAGGACGTCGCGGTCGCGGTGGAGAACCTCTCCGGAGGGCAGCGCCAGGCCGTCGCGGTGGCGCGAGCCGCTGCGTTCGGGTCCAAGGTCGTCGTCCTCGACGAGCCCACCGCTGCGCTGGGCGTGCGCGAAGGTGGACAGGTGCTTCAATTGATCAAGCGGCTGCGCGACAACGGCGTTCCCGTCATCCTGATCAGCCACAACATGCCGCACGTGTTCGAGGTCGCCGATCGCATCCACATCCAGCGGCTGGGCAAGCGTGCCGCGACGATCACACCTGAATCGCACAACATGACCGACGCCGTCGCCATCATGACCGGCGCGCTCACCGTTTGACACGCATCCCTTCATAACCACGCCGGTGAATCACCCGGTTCCGGTGCGACTCAGCCCGTTCAGTCGGCTGAGTCGCACCGCGCTGTTTGCGTTGCCCGGTTGCGGACCACCGGATGCCGGTGGTCCGGGCCCGGGGTTCGGGCACCCGACCGCTGGCTACACTGGCTGGCATGGCAGATTCATCGTTTGACGTGGTCAGCAAGGTCGACAAGATGGAGGCGGACAACGCCGTCAACCAGGCCCGTAAGGAGGTCGAGCAGCGCTACGACTTCAAGAACGTCGGCGCCTCCGTCGAATGGAGCGGCGAGAAGATCCTGCTGAAGGCGAACAGCGAGGAGCGGGTCAAGGCCATCCTCGACGTGCTGCAGTCGAAGTTCATCAAGCGCGGCATCTCGCTGAAGAGCCTCGACTCGGGCGAGCCGTATGCCAGCGGCAAGGAGTTCCGGCTCGAGGTCGAGCTCAAGCAGGGCATCGACCAGGAGAACGGCAAGAAGATCAACAAGATCATCCGCGACGAGGCACCGAAGAGCGTGAAGAGCCAACTGCAGGGCGACGAGGTGCGCGTCTCGTCGAAGAGCCG
>DATMTS010000022.1:0-9132 GCA_035564555.1 Humibacter sp. | reverse complement strand
TGCAGCTGGGCCACAACTACATCGGCACCGAGCACATCCTGCTCGGCCTGATCCGCGAGGGCGAGGGCGTCGCGGCGAAGGCGCTCGAATCGCTCGGCATTTCCCTCGAAGGCGTCCGGCAGCAGGTCGAGGAGATAATCGGCCAGGGCCAGCAGGCCCCGAGCGGACACATCCCCTTCACGCCGCGTGCGAAGAAGGTGCTCGAGCTCTCGCTGCGCGAGGCGCTTCAGCTCGGCCACAACTACATCGGCACCGAGCACATCCTGCTCGGCCTGATCCGCGAAGGCGAAGGCGTCGCCGCACAGGTGCTCGTGAAGCTCGGCGCCGACCTCAACCGCGTGCGCCAGCAGGTCATCCAGCTGCTCAACGGCTACCAGTCCAAGGAGCCGGCCGGCGGTTCGGCGAGCGAGGGCGCGCCGTCCACCGCGCTGGTGCTCGACCAGTTCGGCCGCAACCTGACCCAGTCCGCCCGCGAGGGCAAGCTCGACCCGGTCATCGGCCGCGAGAAGGAGATCGAGCGCCTGATGCAGGTGCTCAGCCGGCGCACGAAGAACAACCCGGTGCTGATCGGCGAGCCCGGCGTCGGCAAGACCGCCGTCGTCGAGGGTCTTTCGCAGGCGATCGTCAAGGGCGAGGTCCCGGAGACGCTGAAGGACAAGCAGCTCTACACGCTCGACCTCGGCTCGCTCATCGCGGGCTCCCGCTACCGCGGTGACTTCGAAGAGCGCCTGAAGAAGGTGACGAAGGAGATCCGCACCCGCGGCGACATCATCACCTTCATCGACGAGATCCACACGCTCGTCGGCGCGGGTGCCGCCGAGGGCGCGATCGACGCGGCCAGCATCCTCAAGCCGCTCCTGGCGCGTGGTGAGCTGCAGACCATCGGCGCGACCACGCTCGACGAGTACCGCAAGCACTTCGAGAAGGATGCCGCGCTCGAGCGCCGGTTCCAGCCCATTCAGGTGGCGGAGCCGTCCCTGCCCCACGCGATCAACATCCTGAAGGGGCTGCGCGACCGCTACGAGGCGCACCACAAGGTGTCCATCACCGACGGCGCCATCGTCGCCGCTGCGAACCTCGCCGACCGCTACATCCAGGACCGGTTCCTGCCGGACAAGGCCATCGACCTGATCGACGAGGCCGGCGCCCGCCTGCGCCTGTCGATCCTGTCCGCTCCGCCGGAGCTTCGGGAGTTCGACGACAAGATCGCCGCCGTCCGCTCGCAGAAGGAAGCCGCGATCGAAGACCAGGACTTCGAGAAGGCAGCCAGCCTGCGCGACGAGGAGAAGAACCTCCTCGGCGAGCGGCTGCGCCTCGAGAAGCAGTGGCGTTCGGGCGAGGTCAAGACCACCGCAGAGGTCGACGAGGGCCTGATCGCCGAGGTCCTGGCGCAGGCCACCGGCATCCCGGTGTTCAAGCTGACCGAGGAGGAGTCGGCCCGGCTCGTCTATATGGAGAAGGCCCTGCACCAGCGCGTCATCGGTCAGGAGGAGGCCATCTCGGCGCTCTCCAAGACGATCCGCCGCACCCGTGCCGGCCTGAAGGACCCGAAGCGTCCCTCCGGCTCGTTCATCTTCGCCGGCCCGACCGGTGTCGGTAAGACGGAGCTGGCGAAGGCGCTCGCGGAGTTCCTGTTCGACGACGAGTCGGCGATGATCGCGCTCGACATGTCGGAGTACGGCGAGAAGCACACCGTCTCGCGGCTGTTCGGTGCCCCTCCCGGGTTCGTCGGCTTCGAGGAGGGCGGCCAGCTCACCGAGAAGGTCCGCCGCAAGCCGTTCAGCGTCGTGCTGTTCGACGAGATCGAGAAGGCGCACCCGGACATCTTCAACTCGCTTTTGCAGATTCTGGAAGAGGGCAGGCTGACCGACGGCCAGGGCCGCGTCGTCGACTTCAAGAACACCGTGATCATCATGACCACGAACCTCGGTACGAAGGACATCTCCGGCGGACCCGTCGGGTTCCAGATCGAGGGTGACACCGCGACCGGCTACGACCGCATGAGCGGCAAGGTGAAGGAGGAGCTGAAGAAGAACTTCAAGCCCGAGTTCCTGAACCGTGTCGACGAGATCATCGTGTTCCCGCAGCTGTCCAAGCCCGAGTTGCTGCAGATCGTCGACCTGTTCATCAAGCGCCTGGGCGACCGGATGCTCGACCGCGATATGGCCGTCGAACTCACGACCGCTGCGAAGGAACACCTGATCGAGGTCGGCTTCGATCCGACGCTCGGTGCTCGCCCGCTGCGCCGCGCTGTGCAGCACGAGGTGGAGGACCGGCTCAGTGAGAAGATCCTGCACGGCGAGCTCGGTGCCGGAGACCACGTCAAGGTGGACTTCAGCAACGGCGAATTCGTCTTCACCACCGAGAAGCACGCGGAACCCGTCGGCGCGATCGCGTCGGGCACGGTCGGCACGGGATCGAGTACACCCGACCTGGCCGCCTCGGGCGAGTAATCCGATTTGATCCACCGGGAAGCGGGGCCGTCCGATGGCGGCCCCGCTTTCGCATGCCGGCGCCGCCGTGGCGCATCGTCAGGGCACGACTTGCGCATCCCGCATTGCGCATCTCGCATCGCGCATTGCGCATTGCGCATTGCGCATTGCGCATTGCGCATCGCGCATCGCATGTCGCTTCTCGCGCCCGTAGAGGGATGTCGCGACGTACGCCCGTCTTGAACCTCGCGCCGTGCGCCAGATCTCGCGCCGTGCGCCAGCATTTCTGGCGCACCGCGCGAGAAGCGGCGCATGGCAGCGGCGCGTGGGCGTTCGGCGGTCGGCACGTTTCCCGATTCGCTTCCGTAGACTGAACATCGTGCCAGACCTCGTCACCGAGCCCATTTCGACCCACACCGGCCGGGAATTCCGTGTGCGACGAGCCACCACGAGTGACATCCCGGGCATCCAGGAACTCACGGTGCCGCTCGTGCAGCGGCGAATCCTGCTCGGCAAAGACCTGGTCGCCCTCTACGAGGCGGTGCAGGAGTTCCGGGTCGCTGTGGACGCCGACGGCCGGCTCATCGGATGCGGGGCGCTGCACGTGCTCTGGGAGGATCTCGGAGAGGTGCGCACGCTCGCCGTGACCGACGAGTGGCTCGGCCGCGGTGTGGGGCGCGCTCTGGTCGAGCGACTCGAAAGCGACGCGCGCGGGCTGGGGCTGGGCCGGTTGTTCTGCCTGACTTTCGAGGTACGGTTCTTCGAGCGCAACGGCTTCGTCGACATGGGCTCCGAGAGCGTCGACCCAGCGGTGTACACCGAACTGCTGCGCAGCCACGACGAAGGTATCGCCGAATTCCTCGACCTGGCTCGGGTGAAGCCGAACACGCTCGGCAACACCAGAATGATCAAGCATCTGAGTTGACGTGGCCAGCGCTGCGCCGACGTCGCCGATGCGGATGAACCACCGCGCAAAATACCGGCATCCGGGCGTTTCCCGCCTACCCTGATGCCATGTCGACGCTCAAGCATCCTGTCGGCCGTCAGCCGAGCAAGGTGTACTGGCGACGACGTCTCGTCGTCATGCTGGGGATCGTCGCGGTCATCGTCGTGGTGCTGTTGATCGTGTTGCGTCCGGGACCAAGCGAAGGCGGGACGCCCGCGGCCGTGCACACCACGACGACGCCCTCGGTCTCACCCTCTGCGACGCATTCCACGAGCAAGGCGGCGAAGACCACCATCCCGACCACGAAATCGACCGCCGTCGCAGGCAAGCCCTGCGCGGCGGCGAACATCACGGTCGGCGCGATCACGGATGCCGACTCCTACGCCGCCGACCAGCACCCGAAGCTCTCCCTCTCCCTCACGAACACGGGCACGGTGTCGTGCACGATCGACGCGGGCACGGCGAAACAGGTGTACACCATCACCAGCGGCAGCGAGGTGTACTGGAAGTCGAGCGACTGCCAGGTGAAACCGACGCACACCGTGATCCTGCTGAAGCCGGGCAAGACCCTCACCTCGACGCCGATCACCTGGGATCGCACCCGTTCCGACAAGTCGACCTGCGCAGGCAAGCGTGCGTCCGTTCCGGCCGGCGGGGCGTCGTACCACCTGCAGACCAGCGTCGACGGCATCACTTCGGAGACGACCAAGCAGTTCCAGCTGAACTGAGCCCGGTGCTCGGGAGCCGGCCGGGCGCCCCTGCGTTCCGCACACCCCCGGCGCTCGGCACGAGCGGTGCACTGCACGAGCGGTGAGTGGCGTCAGAACGCGGCGTCCAACTCCCGCTCACGCGCACTCGAAGACGTCGCGAACGCGAGTTGCAACGCCGTGTTGATCGCTCCGGATGTCGCGTCGACACGGGTGCGGAATCCCAACCGGGCCGCCTCGGCCGCTCGCTGCTTGGCATTGGCGACGGCACGGATCTCGCCGGCGAGACTGATCTCGCCGAACGCGACCGCGGTGTGCGCGACGGCGATGTCTCTGCATGCCGACGCGATCGCGATGGCGATCGCGAGGTCGGCGGCCGGCTCCGTCAACCGCACCCCTCCGACGGTCGAGACGTAGACATCCTTGTCGGAGACCTTAACGTTCGCCCGTCTCTCGAGCACGGCCAGCAGCATCGCAACCCGGGACGCATCGACACCATTCGTCACCCGACGCGGGTTGGGCGCGTTGGTCGGCAGCACGAGCGCCTGAACCTCCACCGGAAGCGCACGGCGGCCCTCCATCGCGACGGTGACACACGTGCCGGAGACGGCGTTCGCCCCGCGGCTCAGGAAGAGCCCGCTCGGGTCGGCAACCTCGGCGATGCCGTCGCCGGTCATCTCGAAGCAGCCCACCTCATCGGTGGGCCCGAATCGGTTCTTCAGCGCGCGCACGAAGCGCAGGCTGGTCTGCCGGTCGCCTTCGAACTGGCAGACCACGTCGACGAGATGCTCCAGCAACCGGGGGCCCGCGATGGAGCCGTCTTTCGTGACATGGCCGACGAGCAGCACAGGCAGATTGCGCTCCTTCGACACGCGGATGAGCGTCGCCGCCACCTCGCGCACCTGGCTCGGGCCGCCGGCCAGCCCCTCGATGAGCGAACTGGAGACGGTCTGCACCGAGTCCACGATCATGAGGTCGGGGGAGATGGCGTCGATCTGACCGAGGATCGTCGCAAGGTCGGTCTCGGCGGCGAGCATCAGGTTGTCGTGCAGAGCGCCGGTGCGCTGAGCCCGTAGGCGCACCTGCCCGGCGGATTCCTCGGCGCTCACGTAGAGCACCCGCGCCTTGGTTGCCGCGGCCTTCGAGGCGACTTCGAGCAACAGCGTCGACTTGCCCACTCCGGGTTCCCCGCTGAGGAGGATGGTCGCGCCGGGCACGATGCCACCGCCGAGCACGCGGTCGAACTCGTCGATGCCGGTCGGCCAGTGGCTTACGGCATCCAGATCGATCGCGGTGATCGGCCGGGCTGCTCGGCCCTGCGCGATCGAGACGGGGATCACGGAGCGCCGCGCTCCCGCAGCGGCGACCTCTTCCACGGTGCCCCATGCCTGGCACTCGCCGCAGCGCCCGACCCACTTGGCGGTCGTCCAGCTGCACTCCGTGCAACGGAATCCGGCCTGTGCCTTGGCCATGGTGTTCCCCCGTAACTGATCAGACGAGCCAACTGTAGCGGGGGCCGGCGACATCCCCTGCCGGATGCGCCCGGGATCATCCGTCGCGATCCTTGCGAAGTCAAGAATCGTGGAATCCGCACGTATGGCGAGCAGAATGGGGCCATGGCGCAACTGCTGTTCACTCTGTCATCGGGGCGGCGCATCGGTGTCACGGGGCACGGAAACCCCGTCGGATCGCACGTCGTCGTGTTCTGTCATCCTGCTCCGGGATCGAGCGTCTTCGACCCGGATCCCGTTGCTTCCGCCGACCACGACGCGCGCATCATCGCGATCGATCGCCCGGGTTACGGGTCCTCCGATCCGCTTCCCGACGGAACCTGGCCGACAGTGGCGGGCATGGCCGAGGACATCAGCGAATACCTGCACTCGGTCGACAACATCGCCAACGGATTGGGCAATCGCACCGTGAAGTCGTTCGACGTGATCGGCTGGTCGGCGGGTGGCCGGGTCGCATTGGCCCTCGCAGCACGGCATCCCGATCTCGTCGACCGTATCGTCGTGATCGGCACTCCGGCTCCTCATGACGAGGTGCCGTGGATACCGGAGCAGTTCGCCGAACAGAGCCGGCAACTGGCGAAGCTCTCGGCACGGGACGCGCTCGACCAACTCGGTGACGCACTGCGCAGGCAGCACGGCGGCCGGTTGCCGGGCTCGGACGGCGGCCCAGTTCCGCTCGGCGAGCTCGGCGTCAGCGAGGTCGACGCGCCAGTGCTCCAGAGGCCGGGTGCCCGCGATCGGCTCGAGACCATGGTGCGCGATGCGTACCGGCAAGGAACGGTCGGCGTGGCCACCGACATCCTGAGCTACACCGCGCGACCTTGGGGATTCGACCTGAACCGTGTCCGGGCCAAGACGCTACTGGTCTACGGCCAGGACGACCCGGTCGTCGGCACCGCGCACGCCGAATGGTATGCCGCGCATCTTGCGGATGCCGCGGTGCTGCCGGTACCGAAGGCCGGGCACCTCGTCGCGATCGGCCAGTGGGACCGCGCATTGGATTTCGCTGAGCAGAGACAGATCGGCGATCGCCCGGAATGACGCTTTCGCCGGCGCAGCGAGCTGCGGAACGTGCCGGGTATCGCTGCGACGACCGATCGCGGACATGATATTCCAATCCCGGAAACCAGCCGGTCGAGGCGGCTTCCAGCACCCGGGATTGGCTGAGTGTCGACGTGGACGACAGCTCGCGGGCAGGTTTCTTGGCTTCGACGGCGATCGTGACATGCCGCTCGCGCGACGTTCTGCGGGTCGCACCGTGCCCTAGCGCCCGGTGATCGGCTGTCCCTGCTGCTCGGGCTCGTGCTCGCGCTCCTGCCGGCTGTCGACCGAGCGCATCGCAAGCGGCAATGCCTCATCAAGAGCGGGTGTGAACGCGTCAGCCCAGAGCCGGTAGCCGCGATCGTTCGGGTGGAACATGTCCTTGGCGAACAAGGTGAGTGCTCCCCGCATGCCGGCGTGGCGGGTGGTGCGATACAGCGGCGCGACGGTCAGCCCGAACTCGCGCGCGAGTCGTCGCACGACGGCGTTGGCGTATGCCACGGTGCGCTCATTGCGCGGCAGATAGAAGTACGGCAGGTCGGCGACGATCGCGTGCGGGGGAAGCGCAGCGAACAGTTCGCGCACGTCGCGCTCGAAACCGGCCGGCTCGAACTCGGCGACGTCGTTTGCGCCGATCGCGACGGTGACGATGTCGGGCGCCAGTTCGCGGAACGCCGGCAGCTGAACGGCAACGGCATCCTTCACGCGTGCGCCGGAGACGCTCAGGTTCACCGTGCGCACCGTGCGTCCCGTCAGCTGGGCGATACGTCCGGCGATGACACCGACATAGCTGCGGTCGGGCGCGGTGGCGCCGATGCCCTGAGCGGCGCTGTCACCCATTGCGACGTAGAGGATCTCGCCGGACACGGCGGCGTGCTCGCGCCACCACTTCGAGTTCACGGGGAGTGTCTCGTTCAATACCGCCGCGTATCTGATCCGGCCGTGATTGAGGCGTCGGACGAACGCGGCACCACCGACCGCGACCGCGCCAACTGCCGCCGCCCAGATCGCGACGACCTCGCCGCGCTTGATGCCCACATCGGCACGCTACCTCAGCTCGCCCGAGGATGCCGAGCGACTTGCATCCTTCAGCCTGCGATGGCACCATACGGGCATGACCACCCCAGCCGTACAGATCGCAGCCGCGCTGCGCACAGCGCGCGAGCGGGCAGGCCTGAGCCAGATCCTCGCCGCCGATCGTGCCGGACTGCACCCGACCACCCTGGCCAAACTCGAAGCAGGCACGATTCCCAATCCGACCCTCAGCACTCTGCTGGCCGCAGCCGCTGGAGTCGGCGTTTCCGTCGCGCAACTCGTCGACGGCATCGAACCGCAGCCGCGTCCCGACCGTTGCCTGACGGCGCGCAATCTTCGGCCGGAACACGTCGTGGCCACCATCGCCGTTAAGCAATGACCGGATAGGCGACCTCCGGTCGGTGCCGCCCGATTGGCACCCCGCCACGCGCTCGCGTACAATCTCTCCCGGTACCGTGTCCGAGCGGCCGAAGGTGCAACTCTCGAAAAGTTGTGTGGGTGAAAGCCCACCGTGGGTTCAAATCCCACCGGTACCGCCACGCAGACGCCCCGGAATCCCTTGAAAACACAGGGATCCGGGGCGTTTTACATGCCGGAGAAAGGCCGTTTGACTACATTTTGACTACATCCGCCAACGGCTAGCGAGTAAGCATGACCTTGCGCACGCCGATAAGCTCTCGCACTATGTCGGACCCGTACGATAGAACACCAAGCAGCTAGTTTCTGCGCGCAGGAGGGGACCCCATGGCCGGGCTCGGCGAGCACATAACCGCAATGGTGCGCAGCCATGCGTCGGGAGACGACGCGGCCTTCTATTCCGTGGCGCTTCAGGTCGCAGCTCGGGAGGCGAGAAGCGGTCATCATGTGTTGGCAGATGACATCAAAAAGACTGTCGACGCGTACCGAAAGACAACTCCTCGCGACAATGTCACCCGACTTTCACAACCCCGTGGCGATCTAGCGGAACTCGTTGAAGCGACGCATCCCGCTGTCAGCATTCGCGAACTGGTCGTTCCCAGTGAGCTACACGGGCAGATTAGGCACATCTTGGCGGAACAGCGACAAAGACAGACGCTGCTTGATCACGGATTTGCGCCGACCCACCGACTTCTGCTTGAAGGACCGCCGGGTACTGGAAAGACCATGACAGCTTCGGTCCTCGCGACCGAGCTAGCGCTGCCAATGTTTACGATCCGGCTAGACGGCCTGCTCAGCAAATACATGGGCGAAACTGCCGCGAAGCTTCGCACGGTCTTTGAGGCGGTGGCGGCGCGGCGCGGCGTTTACCTCTTCGATGAGTTCGATGCCCTAGGCGCTGATCGAAGTGGTAACGACGTCGGCGAAGCGCGGCGAATCTTGAATTCATTTCTGGTGTTCCTTGAAGAGGCCAGCGCTGAGTCAATTGTCGTAGCTGCAACCAATCATCGCTCGATCCTCGATCGGGCGCTTTTCCGGCGTTT
>DATMTS010000021.1:0-20203 GCA_035564555.1 Humibacter sp. | reverse complement strand
GTCGGGATGACAGGATTTGAACCTGCGGCCCCTTGACCCCCAGTCAAGTGCGCTACCAAGCTGCGCCACATCCCGTTGTTGAATTTTTTGGCTGCTCCGCCGCCCCAGCGCCCTTGACCCCCAGTCAGGTGCGCTACCAAGCTGCGCCACATCCCGCCGTCGTGGAGCGCGTCAGCACTCCGGACAACTGCTCTATCGTAGCGTGCCGCGGCGGGTTGGATCGAACCGCGCCTACTTCTTCCGCGCCTTCCGGGTGTCCTTCGCGTTCGCCTTCTGGATGGCATCCACCAATTCGTCTTTGGTCATGCTCGAGCGGCCCCGGATCTCCAGCCTGCGAGCAACGCCCATCAGGTGCGCCTTGGATGCGTTGGCGTCCACTCCCCCGGCGGTGGGGCGACCGCGATGCTCCGCCCCTGCGTCGGAAGGACCGGACTTCTCCTTGGCTTCCCAGTGATCGCCGACCTTCTCGAACTCGTGCTTGAGGGCCGCGAACGCGGTGCGGTGGGCCCTCTCGCCCTCACCGTATGATTCCACGGCGGAGTCGTGCGCCTTCGACCAGATCTCCTGAGCGTGCTTCGGGGAGCGGCGGATCGTATCCGGCATCTCCTGTGAGGCGGGCATGGTCGTTCTCCTTCCCTCGGATGTTCGCGACGTTACCCACGGCGCCCATCAGGCGAAAGGGGTTGCGCGACCAGCAGGCGACAGCCCTGCGCGCGCGCCGTATTCTGAACAGGTGCGGTTCGGCCGCGTTGGAAGCGCCGAACGGCAAGCGACCCGAAAGGATCCCCGATGGCCCGCAGATCGACCGCGCCCGACGCTGCCGAAACAGACCCCGATCCGGACGATGCCATTGCTCCTCCCTCCGAGTTGGCTGCCGCGGGGCGCGCTCACCGCAAGGTCATGCCGCGATCGGCGCACGCGGATTACACTCCGGCAGACGGCCGCGACCCCTTGAATGTTCTGCAGCGCCAGCACGTGGGCCGGGATCCGAAACTCGTGGAACTGCGGGTGGAACGGATGCTTCGGAATCCGTACTCCTTCCACCGGGGCTCGGCCGCCATCCAGTCCGCCGACCTCGGCCGCACGGCTACGACGGGCCGCGAGATCACGATCTGCGGCGACGCCCACCTCGCGGCGTTCGGACTGTTCGCCCTCGGCCGAAATGGCGCCGCCTTCGATATCGGCGACCTCGACGACGTCGGCTACGGTGCCTGGGAGTGGGACCTGAAGCGATTCGTCTCGAGCGTGGTCATCGCCGCCAAGCACAAGCGCCTCTCCGATGACCACACCCAGACGGCGGCCCTCGAAGCCGCGGCCTCATACCGCATCGCGCTGCGCCAGTACGTCGAGCTCGGCACGATGGACCGCCGGGAGCTGCGCAGCGACCCCACCGAGGGGCTGCGCGAACGGAACCCGCAGGCCGGCCGGCCGTCGTCGCAGAAGGTCGTCGATCACGCACTCAAGGCGATGCGCAAGCGCGCAGCCGAGCATGGAGTGCACACCATCACCACGCATTCCGAGGGCGTCCTGACCTTCATCAAACAGACTCCGCGGCTCACGGCGCTCGGCGAGGAGGAAGCGGCCGTCGTCGCGGGGATCCTCGCCGAATACCGACGCACCGTCGCGCCCGACATCGCGCTGATGCTTGCGGGCTTCCGCGAGGTGGATGCCGCGCGGCGGGTCGTCGGCGTGGCCGGCGTCGGCATCGCCCGCTACCTCGTCGCCCTCACCGGGCCCGGTGACGAGCCGGTGGTGCTGGAAGTCAGCGCGGCGGTGCCGTCGGTGATCACCGAGTTCGGGGCCGGCTCGGCGTTCGACCCGGCTCTGGCAGGTCGGCACAGCGCGGACGACGGGGAGCGCCTGCTCGCGGGCTACAGCATCCTGCATGCCGTCGCAGATCCGTTCCTCGCCCGGGTCGCCGTCGACGACGCCGTTTACCTGGTGCGCCGATTCCGCGACGGAGCCGTCGCGATCGATTTCGACGAACTCGATCGGCGCACCTTCGTCGACTACGTGGATGCCTGCGGCACGGTTCTCGCACGTGCACACGCGCAGAGCCCGAACGCTCCGTTCATCGCCGGCTACATGGGTACGAACACCACGTTCGATCAGGCGATCGCATCATGGGCCACCACGTACGCCGACCAGGTCAGTGTCGACTTCCGCGCAGTGCGCAAGGCGGTGCGCGACGGCGCTCCACTCATCGCCGAGCACGTCGAGGCGGCCGGATGACCGGGCGCAGCCGGTCTAGCGCTTGCGTTTCTCGCGCACACGCATGTTGAGCACGATCGGCGTTCCCTCGAAGCCGTAGATCTCGCGCAGCCGCCGCTGGATGTAGCGGCGGTAGCCGGGGTCGAGGAATCCGGTGGTGAACAGCACGAAGGTGGGCGGCCGGCTCGACGCCTGGGTGCCGAACAGGATGCGCGGCTGCTTTCCGCCGCGCACCGGGTGCGGATGCGCCGCAGTCAGCTCGGCCAGGAACGCGTTGAACTTGCCAGTGGGAATGCGGGTGTCCCACGACTCGAGCGCCGTCTCGAGCGCGGGCACCAGCTTCTCGAGGTGGCGTCCGGTGCGCGCCGAGATGTTGACCCGTGGCGCCCATGACACGTGGGCGAGATCCAGCTCGATCTCGCGCTCCAGATACCGGCGACGTTCGTCGTCGAGCAGATCCCACTTGTTGAACGCCAGCACGAGCGCGCGGCCCGATTCCAGCACGAGGTCGATGATGCGCACATCCTGTTCGCTGAGCGTCTCGCTGACGTCGAGCACGACGATGGCGACCTCCGCCTTCTCGAGGGCGGTGCTGGTTCGCAGGGACGCGTAGAAGTCGGCACCCTGCTGCAGGTGCACGCGACGTCGGATGCCGGCGGTGTCGACGAATCGCCACACCTTGCCGCCGAGTTCGATCTGCTCGTCGACCGGGTCGCGCGTGGTGCCGGCCAGTTCGTTTACGACGACTCGCTCCTCGCCCGCCGTCTTGTTCAGAAGGGAGGATTTGCCGACGTTCGGCCGACCGACGATCGCCACGCGGCGCGGTCCGCCGACCTCGCGCTTGGCGACGGCCGAGACCTCGGGCAGCTTGGTCAGCACCAGGTCGAGCAGGTCGGCGACCCCGCGGCCGTGCAGTGCCGAGACGGGATGCGGTTCGCCCAGGCCCAGCGACCACAGCACGGCGGCGTTGGGCTCCTGCCGGGGGTCGTCCACCTTGTTCGCGGCGAGGAACACCGGCTTGTCGGTCTTGCGCAGCATGCGTACGACGCGTTCGTCGGTGTCGGTCGGGCCCACGTTGGCGTCCACGACGAAAAGCACGGCGTCGGCCAGGTCGATCGCGACCTCGGCCTGGGCGGCAACCGATGCGTTGATGCCGCGGGCATCCGGTTCCCAACCGCCGGTGTCGACGAGCGTGAACTGACGTCCGTTCCACTCGGCCCGATACGACACCCGGTCGCGCGTGACGCCGGGAGTGTCCTCGACGACCGCCTCCCGTCGGCCGAGGATGCGGTTCACGAGCGCCGATTTACCCACGTTGGGGCGCCCGACGATCGCGAGCACGGGCAGCGCCGGCAGGTAGACGATCGCGTCGGGATCCTCCGTGACGGCCTCGAGCACGTCGAGGTCGCCCTCGTCGAGCTCGTAGTCGTCGAGCCCGGCGCGTAAGGCGGTCGCACGTTGATGCGCTGACTCGTCGTCGAGCGCCGCGAGACGTTCGCCGAGGTCGTCGGGCTCGGTCTCGAAGTCGTCGGTGTCAGGCATGGGTGTTCCTCTCGATCACGGCGACGACAGCGTCGACCGTCGCATCGAAGTCGAGGTCGGTCGAGTCGACCGTCGTGACTCCTGGTGCGGCGGTCATGAAGTCGACGACGCGCGAATCAGCAGCGTCGCGGCGCAGCAGTTGCTCACCCACGGCGCCTTCGGGTTGGTCGGTGAGCTCGGCCGCGCGGCGCGCGATACGAACCTCGGGTGCGGCGGTGAGCAGGATGCGCACGGGTGCGTCGGGTGCCACCACGGTGGTGATGTCGCGTCCCTCGGCGATGATTCCGGGACGATCCGTTGCACTCATGGTCGCTCGGAAGATGTCGTTCAGGTGGCGGCGCACCTCGGCGACCCGTGCGATGGCGCTGACCACGGCTGAGACCTCCGGTTCACGGATCGCTGAGGTGACGTCGGTGCCGCCGACGAAGACCCCGTAGCCGTCCGGGTCGGTTCCCAGAGCGAGATCGAAGTCGTGCAGCGTGTCGACGACCGCCGCGGAGTCGGACGGGTCCAGCCCGCGGTGCATGACGTGCCAGGCCAACGCCCGGTATGCGGCGCCCGTGTCGAGAAAAGCGAAGCCCAGGCGGCGTGCGGTGGCTTTGCTCACGCTCGACTTTCCGCTGCCTGCCGGGCCGTCCACGGCGACGACGATCGGATGCTGATGCTCGGTCATCCGGCGATCCTCCATCCGCGGGCGGAAAGGTCGTCGATGGTGCGCTGCTGCGCCTCGGGCAGCACGGCGATCTCGGCGAGCCCGATCTGGGCGCCGGGCGAATGCTCCATCCGCAGGTCCTCGATATTGACGCCGATCTCGCCGAGTTCGGTGAAAAGGCGGCCCATCTCCCCCGGGCGGTCATCGACCATCACGACGACGGTCGCATAACGGCGATCCTGACCGTGCTTGCCCGGCAGACGCGCCACACCGGCGTTGCCTCCGGCAAGCTCCTGGGCCAGCGTGCGGCGGGCACCGGGGGCGTCGATGTCGCCGAGCGCGTCGATCACACGATCCAGGTCATCTCGGTAGCCGCGCAGGATCTCGACCACCGCTGGGGCGTTGGCGCCGAGGATCTGGATCCACAACTCCGGGTCGCTCGCTGCGATGCGTGTCACATCCCGCAACCCCTGGCCGGTCAAACCGAGCGCGGCGTCCGATGAGCCGACGAGGCGTTTGGCCATCAGCGATGAGATGACCTGGGGCGCGTGCGACACCATGGCCACGCCCGCGTCGTGGGCGACGGTGCCCAGTTCGACCGGGGTGGCCTGCAGATCGAGAATGAGCGACTCCACGAGGCTGACCCGCCTGCGGGAGAGTTCGGGACGCGTGCAGACGACCCAGGGGCGCCCGATGAAGAGGTCGGCACGAGCCGAGATGGCGCCGCCCCGTTCCCGGCCGGCGAGCGGATGCGATCCGACATATCTGCTCAGGTCGGCGCCGAGGTCGTGCAGTTCGCTCAATGGCGCGAGCTTCACGCTCGCGACATCGGTGACCGTGGCATCCGGGAACCCCGAGAGTTCGGTGGCGACGACGCTGGCCGTCATGTCCGGCGGCACGGCGACGACGACCAACGCCGGCCGGTCGTCGTCGCGGCCGGCACGCCCCGCGCCGTAATCGACGGCCAGATCGAGATTGGCGCGCGACGCGTCCGCAAGCGCGACATCGACGCCGCGCGCGCGCAAGCCGAGCCCGATGCTCGCGCCGAGCAGGCCGGTGCCGACGACCCGCACGACGCCGTCGAGGCGCGCCGAATCGACGCGCGCCTCAGTGCTGTCGTGCACGGTGCCTCCCGATCGCGGGGCCAGCGGGCTACTCCCCTGCGCTCCGGGCGATTGTGAGCAACTGGCCGAGTTCTACCTTAGTCAAGTCGCGGGTCGCTCCGGCCTGCAGCGTTCCCAGGTTCAGCGGTCCGAAACTGCGGCGCACCAACTCGAGCACGGGGTGCCCGACCGCGTCGAGCATGCGCCGCACGATGCGGTTCCGGCCCGAATGCAGGGTCAGCTCGAGAAGGCTGGTGTCCGATCCCACCTGCATGAGCCGCGCCTTGTCGGCGGCTATCGGGCCGTCGTCGAGGGTGATTCCTCGGGTGAGCGTCGCGATCGTCTGCGGGGTGAGAAGACCGTCGACCTTGGCGATGTAGGTCTTGGTGACGCCGAACGACGGGTGCGCGAGAACATGCGCCAGCGCGCCGTCGTTGGTCAGCAGCAGCAGGCCGCTCGTGTCGGAGTCGAGTCTGCCCACGTTGAACAGGCGCTCCGGATAGTCCTCGGTGAAGCGCCGAAGGTCGGGGCGGTCGTGTTCGTCACGCATCGAACTGACCACGCCCACCGGCTTGTTCAGCATCACGTACCGCCGGGAGGGATCGAGCTGCACGGCGACGCCGTCGAGCGAGACGAGGTCGGCGGATGGGTCGACGCGGCGCCCCGGTTCGGTCACCACCTGCCCGTTGACCTGCACCCTGCCTTCAGCGATGTACTGCTCGCACACCCGGCGTGACGCCACGCCGGCTGCCGCCATCACCTTCTGCAGGCGCTCGCCCTGCATCCGCTCGCCCGCCGGCAGGTCTCCCTGCCTCGCTTCATCGTGCTGCATGATCGATCCCCGCAATGTCGAATCCGTCGGCGCCGTCGGCCAGCAAAGGAGAGATGTGCGGCAGCTCCTCGATGGAGTTGATGCCGAGCTGACTCAGCAGGAGGTCGGTGGTGCCGTAATTGATGGCGCCGGTCTCGGCATCCGTGAACAGCTCGGTGATCAGGCCGCGTCCGAGCAGCGTGCGCACGACGGAGTCCACGTTCACAGCCCGAATCGAGGCGACCGCTCCGCGCGTGATCGGCTGCTTGTACGCGATCACGGCCAGGGTCTCCAGCGCGGCCTGCGAGAGCTTGGTCGGGTTCTGCGCGAGCACGAAATCGGCGACGACCCCGTCGAACTCGCTGCGCACGTACAGGCGCCATCCACCGCCGACCTCGCGCAACTCGAACCCGCGGCGCACCGCATCGTTCTCACCGTCGTAGTCGGCCACGAGCGACTCGATCGCTTGGCGCACAGCGGCGACGGGTGCGCCCAGCGCCGTCGCGAGCGCGACGAGGCTCTGCGGCTCGTCCGCCACCATCAGGATGGCCTCCAGAGCACGCGGGATGTCGCGGTGCGCCCGCGACGACGCCGCGTCGGGTTCGGCCCCGTGCGCCTGCTGCTCGGCCTGCTCGACCTGCTCGGTCTGCTCATCCATAATCGGCTCCCAGATTGGCGAGGTTCTCGTCGGACCAGGTGTCCGCGCTCCACCTGATGGTCAATTCGCCGAGTGGCTCGAGCTGTTCGAACGACACCGCGGCGTGCCGGTACAGTTCGAGCACTGCGATGAACCGCGCGATCACGACGCCCTTCTGCTCCGCTCCGGCGATCAGTTCGCGAAAGGTGTGGTGTCCGCCGTCGCGCAGCGCGCTCACCACGTGCGCCGCCTGCTCCCTGATGCTGATCAACGGGGCGTGAAGGTGGTCGAATCCGACGGTCGGCAGCTCCTTCGGTGTCAGCGCGAGAGTGGCGAGCGCGGCGAAGTCCTGCAGCGACAACGTCCAACGCAACTCCGGCGTGCGCTGCCGGAATCGGTCCTCCAGACGCACCATGCGCGCATGCCGGTTGCCTTCCGTTTCGAGCCGTCCGGCGAACCACGCCGATGCCTCCTTGAACGCGCGGTACTGCAGCAGCCGCGCGAACAGCAGGTCGCGCGCTTCGAGCAGAGCAACGTCTTCGGCATCCACCAACTCGCCCTGCGGCAGCAGCCCGGCGACCTTGAGATCGAGCAGCGTCGCCGCCACGACGAGGAACTCGCTTGCAGTGTCGAGGTCCTTGTCGGAGTCGACGCCGCGCAGGTAGCCGATGAATTCGTCGGTCACCTTGCTGAGCGAGACGTCGGTGATGTCGAGTTCGTGTTTGGCGATCAGCGACAGCAGCAGGTCGAACGGGCCCTCGAACACGTCGAGCGCAACCCGGAACGACGGCCCCGCGTCGGTGTCGGGCGCTGCCGCGTCAGGCGACGGCGCCACGCTTCACCAGTTCCCTGGCCAGTTGACGGTATGCCTCCGCCGCCTGGTGCTCCGGCGCGAACTGGGTGATCGGAGTGGCCGCCACCGAGGCATCCGGAAACTTCACGGTGCGCGAGATCACGGTCTCAAGCACCTGGTCTCCGAACGCGTCGACGACTCGCTCGAGAACCTCCCGGGAATGCAGCGTGCGGGAGTCGTACATGGTGGCGAGGATGCCGTCGAGCTCGAGCGCGGGGTTGAGCCGTTCGCGCACCTTGTCGACGGTCTCGATCAGCAGTGCGACGCCGCGCAGGGCGAAGAACTCGCATTCCAGCGGGATCAGCACGCCATGGCTTGCGGTGAGCGCGTTGACGGTCAGGATGCCGAGGGACGGTTGGCAGTCGATCAGGATCACGTCGTAGTCGGCGCTGACCTTGCGCAGCACGCGCGCCAGGATCTGCTCGCGCGCGACCTCATTGACCAGGTGCACCTCCGCCGCGGAGAGGTCGATGTTCGCGGGGATCACGTCGAGACCCGGCACCGCGGTGTGCTGGATGGCCTCTGCCGGGTCCTTGGAGCTCGACAACAACAGGTCGTAGATCGTCGTGGCGTCGTGCGTGAGCACGCCCAGCCCGGCCGAGAGAGCACCCTGCGGGTCGAAGTCGACGGCGAGCACGCGTCGACCGTACTCGGCGAGCGCCGCGCCCAGGTTGATGCTGCTGGTCGTCTTGCCGACGCCGCCCTTCTGGTTGCACAAGGCGATGACGCGAGCTGGACCGTGGCTCTTCAGCTTCTTCGGAGCCGGAAAGGAGCGCAACCGTCGTCCGGTGGGCCCGAGCTCCGGTCCGCTGACACCCATCCCCGGCAGCTCTTGTGCCCTGTCGTGCGTCCGCGCCACCGATGGACCCTCGCTTTCTGCCGCCTGTCGCCGCGCATCCGAGTCTAGCGAGCCGGGCGCCGAGGGCCGTGACGGATCGCCGCCTCAGCGTGCGCGCGGATGCGCGCTGGTGTACATGTCGCGCAGGGTGTCCGCGGTCACGAGAGTGTAGATCTGCGTCGTCGCCACCGAGGAATGGCCGAGCAGTTCCTGCACGACTCGCACGTCCGCGCCGCCCTCGAGCAGGTGCGTCGCGAACGAGTGCCGAAGCGTGTGCGGCGAGACCGGAACCCCCAGGTTCGCCCGCTCGGCCGCCTGCCGAATGATCAGCCACGCGTTCTGCCGGCTGACACGTTGGCCCCGAACCCCCAGGAACAGCGCCGGAGTCGACCTTCCCCGAGCGGAGAAGACCGGGCGCGCGCGCACCAGGTACCGGTCGAGCGCATCCCGGGCGTAACTGCCCAGCGGAACGATCCGCTGCTTGCTGCCTTTTCCGGTGAGCCGCACGATCTCGCGTTCGAACACGTCGTCGACGTTGAGATCGACCGCTTCCGAGACCCGGGCGCCGGTGGCATACAGCAGTTCGAGAATCGCCTTGTTGCGCAGGGCGACGACATCCTCACCATCCGTTGCCGCCAGCAAGGCCGTCACCTGCTCGACCGTGATGGCCTTGGGCAGCCGTGAGGCGAGCTTGGGTGGTTTGACGTCGTGTGCCGGGTCTGCTGCGGCGGGATCCTCCTCGGCCAGGAAGCGGTGCAGACCGCGCACCGTGGAGAGCATCCGGGCGATCGACGACGCGGCAAGCGGAACCGGCTCGCGCGATCCGAGCTCGCGGGCGAAGCCGGTGATGTGCGCCACGGCGACGCCTGAAGTGTCATCGACGCCCTGCCGGGCCAGCCAGTCGGTGTACACGGCAAGGTCGCGGCGATAGGCGGCCGCCGTGTTCGCAGAAAGACCGCGTTCGATCGAGACGTACCGCAAATAAGCATCCACGGCACCCTCGAGGTTCATCGCGACGGGCCTCCCGAGCCTGTGGCCGCGATCGAGTCGCCCGCTTCCGCGACGGTCGGCCGGGATCCGACGGGCAGCGGACGACGTGGCCAGGGCGCGTCGCCGGGTGCCAGTGTGTCCCAGTTCCGCGCCCGGGAGGCGTGCGCGGCGAGCGCCCCGACCGTGAGCGACGGGTTCTGCACGCGTCGATGCAGCACGGCGTCGACGACGTCGTCCAGGCTCACCCAGCGCACCTCGATGTCGGCCTCTTCGTCGGTGCGCGCGAAGGCCTCGTCCGCTGCGCTCAGGCCGCGGGCCAGATAGATGCGCACCGCCTCGTCGCTGCCGCCGGGCGTCGTCTCGAAATCGGCGAGCACGTTCCACCGGGTCGCGACCAGGTCGGCCTCCTCGGCGAGTTCCCGTTGCGCAGCAACGAGCGCGTCCTCGCCGGGCAGATCGAGCAGTCCGGCGGGGATCTCCCATTCTCTGGCCCGCACCGGATGCCGGTACTGCTTGATCAGCAGCACCCGTTCGTCGTCATCGAGCGCGAGCACGGCGACGGCGCCGGTGTGGTCCACGTACTCCCGCACGATCGTCTCGCCGTTGTAGCGCACCCGGTCGCGGCGCACGTCCCACACCCGGCCGTGGTAAACGACATTGCTGGCGGCCAACGCAACCTCGGCCGGTTCGTCATGCAGTTGCTCAGGCATCCTCTGCCACCTCGAACAACCGGCTGGCCTCCTGGCGCTCCAATGCAGCGCCGACCAGGCCACGGAACAGCGGATGCGGTCGGTTCGGGCGGGAGCGCAATTCGGGGTGCGCCTGAGTGCCGACATAGAACGGGTGCGATTCGCGCGGCAGTTCCACGTACTCGACCAGCTGCCCGTCCGGCGACGTTCCCGAGAACCAGAGCCCGGCATCCGCGATCTGCTGCCGGTAGGTGTTGTTCACCTCGTATCGGTGCCTGTGCCGCTCGGATGCCGTCGGTGCACCATACAGTTCGGCGACGATCGAGCTGTCTGCGAGGACAGCCGGATAGAGTCCGAGCCGCATCGTGCCGCCCAGGTCGCCACCGGCGATGATCTCCACCTGCTCGGCCATCGTCGCGATCACCGGGAACGCGCTGCCGGGATCGAACTCGGACGACGACGCGCCGCTCAAGCCGGCCTCGTGCCGGGCGTATTCGATGACCATGCACTGCAGTCCCAGGCACAGGCCGAGAGCTGGAATGCCGTTCTCGCGAGCGAAACGAAGTGCGCCGAGCTTGCCTTCGATACCACGGATGCCGAATCCTCCGGGAACGCAGATGCCGTCGACCTCCGACAGCATCTTCGCTGCGCCTTCGGGCAGCTCGCATTCGTCGGACGGGATCCATCGCAGGTTCACCTTGGCGTGGTGGGCGAAGCCGCCCGCCTTCAGCGCCTCCGTGACCGACAGGTAGGCGTCGGGCAGATCGACGTACTTGCCCACCAGTCCGATCGTGACCTCGAACTTCGGCTCGTGCACGACCCGCAGCAACTCGTTCCAGCCGTCGCGGGCAGGGTCGCCTGCCGCGAGACCGAGTTCGTCGATGATGTAGTCGTCCAGCCCCTGGTCGTGCAGCATGCTCGGGATGTCATAGATGCTGGGAACATCGATCGCGTTGACGACGGCCTGCTCGTCCACGTCGCACATCAGTGCGATCTTGCGCTTGTTCGATTCCGAGACCGGTCGATCGCTGCGCAGCACCAGCGCGTCGGGCTGAATGCCCAGTGAGCGCAACGCCGCCACCGAGTGCTGGGTCGGCTTCGTCTTCTGCTCCCCCGACGCGTTCATGTACGGCACGAGCGACACGTGCACGAAGAAGCAATTGCCCCGGCCGAGCTCATGCCTGACCTGCCGGGCGGATTCGATGAACGGCTGCGACTCGATGTCGCCGACCGTTCCGCCGACCTCGGTGATGATCACGTCGGGGGCGGGTTCGCCGTCGGGACCGGGCTGCGCCTGCAGGCGCATGCGACGCTTGATCTCGTCGGTGATGTGCGGGATGACCTGCACCGTGTCGCCGAGGTACTCGCCCCGACGCTCCTTGGCGATCACCTGTGAGTAGATCTGCCCGGTCGTGACGTTGGCCGCCTGGGACAGGTTGATGTCGAGGAAGCGCTCGTAGTGGCCGATGTCGAGGTCGGTCTCGGCGCCGTCGTCGGTGACGAACACCTCGCCGTGCTGGAACGGGTTCATCGTGCCCGGATCAACGTTGAGATACGGATCGAGTTTCTGCATCACGACGCGCAGGCCGCGTGAGGTGAGCAGATTGCCGAGACTCGCAGCGGTGAGTCCCTTGCCCAATGAAGAAACGACACCACCCGTCACGAAAACGTGCTTGGTAGTGCCGTTTGAAATGCCCGAGTTCGAATGATCCACCACGGGCTTTCATCCTATCAGTGCATCACACGCGTGTGATGCACGCGCCGCGCCGACGGAGCCACGCACTTGCGCAGCGCGCAGGTGCGTCGACTGCAGGGACTCGGCGTCCTCGTCACCCGGCGTCCTCGTCAGCCGGCGAGTGCGTAGGACGAACCCGACCGCGTACGTTGCACGATGCCGCCGTCGACGAGCCTGCGGCGCAGCAAGGCCACATCGTCGGCGTAGGCTCCGAGTCGCTCGTTGATCTGCGCTTCGGTCAGCGCCTCTTCGACGCCCACGGCCCGGTGGGCGATCAGTTCGAGCAGTTCGTGGCGCTCCGCTGCGTTGGAGGGGTATCGGTCGATGCGGCCGCCGCGCAGGAAGCGTTCGACGCCCCGTGCGATGTTTGCGGGTTGAGCCGCTAGCAACGCTCGGAAAGGTTCGGCGGTGGCCTCGATCGTGCCCTCCGAATTCAGCGCGACGAGGCCGGATCGGATCAACCTCTCGCGCACCCTCGATCGAGCGGATGCCCTCACCTGCTCCAGCGCCTCGTCGACCGTATCGCCCAGCACCAGCCGGGCATATACCGTCCTGACCCGATCGTCCGCCAACGTTGCGACGATGGGACGCCAATCGTTCGAACCCTCCGTCATGGCTCTCCCCGTTCGATACGCCGGTCGACTCCCCTGCCGAGATCGCCGTGGAAGCTCTTGTCGAGCTCGCCCACGAGATCCCCGTCGGAACCATCGAGCCCGAGCCCCCCGTCGAAGCCGGTCACGAATCGGGCGGCGATCTCCTCGCCCACTTCGTGCGCGGTGCGTTCGTCAGTGCTCACCGCGAAGTCGTCGATGTGCGAGCCTGCGATGATCGCGGCCAATTCATCGGCACGATTCAGGTGCCAGTCGCGTTCCTTCCCCGGCGCGTGGCGGCGCAGCAACCGGTCGCGCAGAGTCTCCGCACGGGCCGTGAGCCGAACGACCGTCATCCGGCCCATGACCTTCTCGTACTCCACGCGCCCGGCGGAATCCTCGATCACTCCCGCAAGAATGAACACGTCCAGACCGCGGTCACGCGCGTTCGACCGCAGCGATCGCAGGTTGACGAGCTCGAGCTGCTGGTCGAACGGGTCGTCTTCGGGCGCCGGCCAGGCCCGTCGCAGCTCGTCGAGGTCGATGACCTGGTGCGGAATGCCGCGTTCACGCAACCGATCGGAGACGGCGAACGCGGTGCTCGTCTTTCCTGCACCCACGGTTCCGTTGAGGAAGAGCACCCGGGTCACACCGAGGCTCCTTGTGCCATCTCGACGAGTTCGCGAGCGTGCATCAGCCCGCTGTGCGAATCGGGCAGCCCTGAAAGGAGTCGTGCCATCTCCGCGATGCGTTCGTCGCCGTCGAGGCGCTTCACGCTGGAAGCGGTGACCGCTCCGTCGCTGCCCTTGACGACGGTCAGGTGGTTGGTGGCGAATGCCGCCACCTGCGCCAGATGCGTGACGACGATGACCTGGGCCGACTCGGCGAGGCGTGCCAGCCGACGGCCGATCTCGATCGCCGATGCGCCGCCCACGCCGGCGTCGATCTCGTCGAAGACGAAGGTCGGAACCGGGTCGGTTGCAGCGATCACGACCTCGATGGCCAGCATCACCCGGGAGAGCTCGCCGCCGGAAGCGCCCCGCGCGAGTGGTCGCGGCTCAGCACCCGCATGCGCGCGCAGCAGGAATGCCACGTCGTCTCGCCCGGATAGACCCGCTTCATCGCGCGCCGACACGTCGACGGACAGTTCGGCATCCGCCATGGCGAGGGCGCCCAGTTCCGCCGTCACCGCGCGGCCGAGGCGTTCCGCGGCGTTGCGACGCAGTGCGGTCACCGTTGTCGCGAGTTCGTCGACGAGTGCGGCGTCGGCGTCGACCTGCGATTGCAACAGGTCGATGCGGTCGGCGTCCCCGTCGAGTTCGAGCAGGCGGGCGCTGCCGGTCTGCAGCCGCTCGATGACGTCGTCGAGCGTGGGCCCGTGCTTGCGCATCAGGGTGTTCAGCTCAGCACGGCGCTCCTGTACCGCTTCGAGATCGTGCGCGCCGTCGGTATCGAGCGCAGCAAGGTAGCTCGAGAGCTGCGCGGCGGCATCCGAGATCTGGTAGCTGACGGCAGCAAGCGCCTGTGCCAGCTCGCCCAGGGCTGCGTCGTGTGCGGAGGCCCGGTCCAGCTCTCGGCGAGCGGTCTCGATGAGTCCGATCACGTCGGGTCCTTCGCCCTCCTCCGCCGAGAGATGCTCCCTGGCCATCGCGGCGGCCAAGCGCAGCTCCTCGACGTTGGTGAGTCGGTCGGCGCGTTCGGCCAGTTCGTCGTCTTCGCCGGGTTGCGGGGCGACAACCTCGATCTCGGTCAGTGCGATGCGCAGGTCTTCGGCTTCGCGGGTGCGCCGATCGCGTTCGGCGACGAGTTCCTCGAGTTCCTCGCGGTTGGCCTGCCAACGTCGGTACGCGTGACGATAATCATCGAGCGCGGTGTCGAGTTCGACGCCGGCGAACCGGTCGAGCGCGTCCCGTTGCGCGGTGGCGGAGCGCAGCCGCACCTGTTCCGACTGGCCGTGCACGACGACGAGATGTTGGGCGAGTTCGCCGAGCACGCTCACCGGCGCGCCTCGTCCGCCGACGATCGCCCTGCTGCGTCCCTCGGCCGAGACGGACCGTCCGAGCATCAGCTCGGCTCGTCCCGTCGCGTCCGGTTCATCGAGGTCTCCCCCCGCCTCGCGCACCCGCCGGGCGACGTCCCCGCGCTCGTTCAGCAGCCACCGGCCCTCGACCCAGGCCTGGCTGCTTCCCTGGCGCACCGAGCCGCTGTCGGCGCGTTCGCCGAGCAGCAGCCCGAGAGCGGTGACGACCATCGTCTTGCCGGCGCCCGTCTCTCCGGTGAGCGCCGTGAACCCGGGGCCGAGGGGCAGAGTCGCCTCTGCGATGACTCCGAGGTCGCGAATCGCGATTTCCTCAATCACGGTCGGCCGGTCCCCTCCATCCGGTGACCGGAAGGTCGAACTTGCGCACCAAGCGGTCGGTGAACGGTGCATGGTGCAGGCGCGCCAAGCGTACGGGAACACCGGACTTGCGCACGATCACCCTGGCTCCGGGCGGCAGATCGAAGGCCCTCCGGCCGTCGCACCAGAGAACGCCGGGAACGCCTGTGCGCTCCAGCACCTCGACCGCCAGGGATGAGTCGGGGCCGACGACGAGCGGCCGGGCGAACAGCGCGTGCGCGCTGAGAGGAACCAGAAGCATGGCATCCAGGCTCGGCCAGACGATGGGACCGCCTGCCGAGAACGAGTAAGCGGTCGAGCCGGTCGGAGTCGACATCACGATGCCGTCGCATCCGAAACTCGACAAGGGACGCCGGTCGACCTCGACGACGACCTCGAGCATGCGTTCGCGGCTTGCCTTCTCGACGCTCGCCTCGTTGAGCGCCCAGCTGGAGTAGATGACCTGCGCGTCGACCTTGACCCGCACCGACAGCGTCATGCGTTCCTCGACGTCGTAGTCCCGTGCTAGCACGCGGCCCACCGCGTCGGCGAGGTCGTCGCGTTCGCTCTCGGCAAGGAATCCCACGTGCCCCAGGTTGACCCCGAGAAGCGGCGCAGCGCATCCGCGCACCAACTCGGCTGCCCGCAGAATGGTGCCGTCGCCTCCGAGTACGATGACCAGTTCGAGGTCGGCGGTGCGCACTTCGTCGCCGAGCACGGCGACATCCCCGAGTTCCGGTGCGTACGCAAGCAGATCTCTTCGCTCGTCGGCACTGAGAACGGGAGTCGCGCCGGCCGCGATGAGTTGCCGACACACGCGCACACCGGCCTCCAGCGAATCGGCGCGACCGGTGTGCGACACCACGAGGATGTGCCTGACCGGTTCCGTCATGTCGTCATGCTCCAACCATCGCGCGTACTCGCTGCAACCATTCTGTCGGATGCCCGCCCGCGGTCACGTTCAGCCAGGCCAGATACTCCCGATTCCCATGGGTTCCGGCGATTGGGGAGGCGGAGACGCCCGCGGTTCCGATACCGAGGTCCCACGCCGTCCAGAGAACGCCGGTGACCGCGTCTTCACGCAGGCCGGCGTCGTGAACGATGCCTTCGCGGACGCCCGTTCGGCCGACCTCGAACTGCGGCTTGATCAACAGCACGAAATCCGCTGCGGGATCGGCGACTGAAACGAGTGCGGGAAGCACCGTTCGCAACGAGATGAACGAAAGGTCGGCGGTGACCAACTGCGGTTTCTGCGCGGTGCCGGATACCTCGGCGAGTTCGTCGCCGGTCAGGTACCGCACGTTGACACCCTCGATCGAGATCACCCGGGGGTCGGATGCGACGGGTTGTGCGAGTTGGCCGTGACCCACGTCGAGCGCGAGCACCGTACGGGCGCCGCGTTCGAGCAGCACCTGCGTGAAGCCTCCGGTCGACGCGCCCGCGTCGAGCGCCAGCCTGCTTCGCACCGCGACGGGCCATTCGTCAAGCGCCGCGATCAGTTTGTGCGCCGCGCGACTCACATAGTGGTCGGCTCCAGCGACCTGGATGTCGTCGGTTTCGTCCACCCCGGCCGACGGCTTCACGACGGGTTGGCCGTTGACCGTCACGAGCCCGGCGGCGATCAGTTTCGCCGCGTGGCTGCGCGACCGAGCGAGTGCGCGCATGGCAAGAGCCGCGTCGAGGCGGTAACGCTCCGTCACCGGCGGCGCTCAGTCATCGTCGCGTGCGATGTCCCCGCCTTCGAGCACCGCGCTCAGTTCGTCGTGCAGTTGCGCATAGGAGACCGCGCGCGCGTCGAGAGGCTGATCCTCGATCACCCGCAGCCGCGAGAGCAGCGAGTCGTCTTCGGCGTCGTTCATCACCTGTCAACGCTATCGCGGAATCGCCGCCGCGCCCCGTAGTAGTGGCGGTTTCATCCCGGCCCGCGTGAAGCACAGGCGTGATCGTTCACGTGTCCAGGGCCGATGCAGGGTGCCTCAGCCGGCGTACAGCCGCTCAGGCACATCCAATGCGTAGATCGGGATCCCCGAGCTCCAGATCGCCGCACACGCCGCGCGGAGCAGGTCGATGCTGCCGTCGCCGTCACGCACGATCTCGACCCGGGAACCGGTGACACGCACACATGCTCCGCCGACGGTGACCCGACCGCCCTTGGCCGTGGTCGTCTCCGGGTAGGGTTCGTGCAGCCCGCGAAGGTCGGCAAGTATGTAGCGAGGTCGGGAATCCTCGCCGGCCGCGAGAAGCTGTTTGGCCTTGTCGACCCCGGTCAGCACGAGCAGCGAGTCGATGCCGGCGCGGTTGGACCCGAGGATGTCCGTGTCGAGTCGGTCTCCGATGAAGAGGGGTTTCCGGGCTCCGAAGCGAGCGACCGCCTCCTCGAAGATCGGCACCTCGGGCTTTCCTGCGACCAGCGGCAGTCGACCGACCGCGCTGTGCACAGCGGAGACCAACGTTCCGTTACCGGGCGCGATCCCCCGTTCCACGGGGATCGTCCAGTCCATGTTCGTCGCCACCCACGGGATGCCGCCATCGCCGCCGGCCAGGGCGAATGACGCCTCGGCGAGGTCCTTCCAGCCGAGATCAGGCGAGAAGCCTTGAATCACGGCGGCGGGCGCGTCATCCGCTGTCTCGACAACGGTGAATCCGCTCTTGCGCACCTCGTGCCGCAGCCCTTCCCCGCCGATCACGAGGATCGGTGCCCCCGCCGGTGCGTGCTCGCCGAGCAGGCGCACGGCAGCCTGGGGCGAGGTGACGACGTCGCTCGGCGCGACATCCAGGCCGAGCTCTTCCAGATGGGATGCCACGGAGGCATCCGTTCGTGACGCATTGTTGGTGATGTACCCCACCCGTAGCGACGACGCAGCCCGGTTCAGGCTGTCGATCGCGTACGGCAACGCTTGGGAGCCGCGATAGACGACGCCGTCGAGGTCGGCGAGTAGCACGTCGACCCCGTCCAGCGGTGTCGACGGCTCAGTCTTCCTGGCGAACATCGGCGTCTTCGGCCCCGCTCTCTGACGACGAGTCGCCGTTACCGACCACTTCGTCGCGCCGCGCTTCCTGGTCCTTCGCCTCGACCCTCTCGTCGGTGCCGGCAACCTCGCCGGTGCTCGCAACCTCTCCGGTCACAAGTTCTTCTTCGATCACGTCGACCGTCTCGTCGTCATCGCCGGCTGCTTCGGCAAGCGCCTGCTCGGCGCGATCGGCAAGAGCGTTCCAGCGCTCGGCGTCTGCCGCGCGACCGAGTTCTTCAAGCACCTCGGCGTAGGCCCGGAACAGCCCAGGGCTGTACGAATACGCCCGGCCCGCGTCCAGTTGCGGCACCTCGAGTTCGGCGAGCGCGGCATCCGTTTGGCCGAGGTCAAGTCGTGCGCCTGACATCGCTATGGCAAGGGCGGCCTGCACCTCCGAAGGCAAGATCGAGCGATCGACCGACCGGCCCAATTCGAGCGCGCGGTCCGGTCGTCCGACACCCCGTTCAGAGTCGACCATCAGAGCCAACTGGTTCTCCGACCCCGAGATGCGACGATAGGTGCGCAGTTCTCGCAGCGCCAATGCGAAGTCGCCCGTCGCGTACGCCGTGATTGCGAGCGTCTCTCGCACCACCCCGACCCGGCCCGCTCGCCGCGCCGCCGAGAGCGCGTGGCGATGCGCAAGTTCGGCGTCCTCGTCGATCAGGCGACCTGCCATCACGAGGTGACGGGCAACCGTATCGGCGTTGTCTTTACTCAACGTCTTCAACTCTGCACGCGCGACCTTGTCGAGCTGGTTCGCGGCCACATCATCGGGAATCTCGGGATCATCATGCCGCGGCCGCACGGAACGCAATTCACGTGCAAGCTTCTGCTCCTCCGTGAGCTCCTCTTCGCGGCGAGCAGCGTCGCGGTCCCCGCGCGCCGGCCGCCCCTCGCGGGTCCAAAGCCTCTTCTCACCGTCACGGGGGCCGCGGGCGCCGCCTCGAAATGCGCTGCCCTCACCTGCGCCGGCGCGCCGGTCCATGGATCCGCCGCCAGCGCGCCCGGACGAAGCGCCGTCTCGCTTCGGCCACGGCTTTCCGGATGCAGACCGTTCGCCGTCGCGCTTCGGCCACGGCTTCCCCGACGCCGACCGGTCGCCGTCACGCTTCGGCCACGGCTTTCGGGCGGAAGACTGTTCCCCGTCGCGCTTGGACCACGGCTTCCCCGACGCCGACTGATCATCAGCCTTCTGCCATGGCTTCTTCGCGCCGGCAGCACCGGCTCGGCCGTTGTGCGAACTCGTGCCTCCGGGCCGCTCCGACGCGCTGCCTCCGCGCGACCGACCGTCGCGAGGGCTGCGCTCCCCCGGTCGGCCACCGCGCGACGGGTTGCCTCGTCCGTGCGAATCGGCGCCGGAACGCGAATCGCGCCGACCGTGTTCGCGACGGTTTTCATCGTCGTCGCGGGGTGTCGAATCGCTCACGCGTGAACTCCTTCTGGCATGGTGACTTAACGCGAAATGGCCACCCATCACTGGGTGGCCATTTCACAAAGAAGTCCGGCGGTGTCCTACTCTCCCACAGGGTCCCCCCTGCAGTACCATCGGCGCAGAGAGTCTTAGCTTCCGGGTTCGGAATGTAACCGGGCGTTTCCCTCTCGCTATGGCCGCCGAAACACTATTGATGTATCAAAGTGAACGATCAAGCTTCGCTTGAATCAGTTCTCGACCGTACATCGAGAACCACATAGTGGACGCGTGCAATCTCAGCCCCTCATACCAGCCTTACAACATGTATGAGAGTGGTGATTATCAAGTTATCGGCTTATTAGTACCGGTCAGCTCCATGGGTCTTTAGTCCCCACTTCCACATCCGGCCTATCAACCCAGTAGTCTAGCTGGGAGCCTCTCGCCCGAAGGCATGGAAATCTCATCTCAAGGCCGGCTTCCCGCTTAGATGCTTTCAGCGGTTATCCATCCCGAACGTAGCTAATCAGCGGTGCTCCTGGCGGAACAACTGACACACCAGAGGTTCGTCCAACCCGGTCCTCTCGTACTAGGGTCAGATCCTTTCAAATTTCCTACGCGCGCAGCGGATAGGGACCGAACTGTCTCACGACGTTCTAAACCCAGCTCGCGTACCGCTTTAATGGGCGAACAGCCCAACCCTTGGGACCTACTCCAGCCCCAGGATGCGACGAGCCGACATCGAGGTGCCAAACC